>JBDHHX010000167.1:0-7829 GCA_039589155.1 Gemmatimonadota bacterium
GCGACCTGCTGGCGCCGGGCGGCCGGCTGGTCGTCATCGCCTATCACTCGCTGGAGGATCGCCTGGTGAAGCGGGCGTTCCGTAACTGGAGCCGCGAATGCGTGTGTCCTCCGGGTCTGCCGGAATGCCGGTGCCGGGGACACGCGCTCGGCCGGGAAGTCGAGCGGCGGCCCTTGCGGCCGTCGGCCGAGGAAGTCGCGAGGAACCCGCGGGCGCGTAGCGCGCGCCTGCGCGTTTGGGAGCGAGGCGAATGAGGCTGCGGGGAATCTTCACCGCGTTCTCGGCGATGCTCCTCCTGGCCGCGATGTTCGTAGCGGTCCACCGGGGTACCCGGGGCCGCCAGATCGACGGGCGTGTCGAGGGCCTTTACGACCGATTGGAGTCCGCTGACGCGCGTCTGGCCGAGCTCGATCAAGAGATCGCCTACCTGAGCAGCCGCCCGCGCATCGAGCGGGCCGCGACGGAGCTGGGGATGCACGTGCCGGAAGGCGACGAGTTGGTCTACCTGTTCATCGGTGGCGTGCCGACGGCGTCGGGAGGGTCCCGGTGAGAGCCGAAGCCCGGCAGGCGCGGCGCCGTCACATGAGGCACGGGCTGCTGCAGCTCTCGCTGCTGCTGGCGGTGACCGGCATCCTCGGGCGTGCGTTCCAGTTGCAGGTGCTGAAGGGCGCCGAATTCCGCGAAGAGTCGCTCAGGAGACAGCAGAGCCGCATTCCTCTTCCTGCCCCGCGCGGTACTATCTACGATCGCGAGGGCCGGGTCCTCGCCGTAGGTCGCACCCAGTACACTTTGGCGGTAGCGACCGAACAGTTGGGCGAGGACCGCGAAGACCGCGAGGACGCGGCGCGTGTGCTCCGCGAGGTTCTGAACCTGAGGCCGGAGAAGGCGCGGCGCATCGCCAGCGGCGATGATGAATGGGTTGTGATCAGCGGTCGCCACTCTGCGGTTCAGAAGGAAATCCTGCAGGAACGGATCCCCAATGGCCTGCACTTCACCCAGGTGGTCGACCGTTTCTATCCGCGTGGCCGTCTGGCCGCCGAGATCATCGGTCGAGTGGATATCGCCGGCAACGGTCAAAGCGGCCTCGAGCTGAGCTTCGACTCGTTGCTGGCCGGCCAGCCGGGCACGGCCCTGGTTCGCAAGCTCGGGGTCGGTGCCTCTGCGGTGAGCGTAGAAGAGGATCTGATGCCGCCTATTGCCGGCGGCGATATCTATCTGACCATCGATGCGGAGATGCAAGCGATCGCCGAGTCGGTGCTCGAAGACGCCATCGAGGCGTCGGGCGCTGAAGGCGGCGATCTGCTGGTCATCGACCCGAACACCGGCGAACTACTGGCAGCGGCGGGCCGGCGCGTTGGGCAGCACCCCAACCTGGCGCACCTGACGGCGGTTACCGAGCCTTACGAGGCCGGCTCAACGCTCAAGCCATTCACGACCGCGGCTCTTCTGGCGGAGGGTTTGGCGGAATTCTCCGACAGCGTCGATACGGGTACGGGGCTGTACCACACTGCGGGGCGGACGATACACGATGACAAACCCCACGGCCGTCTGAGCCTGGCGCAAACGCTGACCGTCTCGAGCAACGTGGGAATGGCCATGTTCGCCGAGCGGTTGCCCAAGGGCGTCCAGTTCAGCTACCTGCGTAACTTCGGCTTCGGAACACCCACCGGACTGGTGTACCCCTCTGAATCTCCTGGTACTCTGCGCCGTCCCGCAGAGTGGTCAGCCCAGAGCCGCGCCTCGCTAGCCATCGGCTACGAGGTCGCCGTCACACCGCTTCAACTTGTGATGGCTTACGGCGCCGTTGCGAACGGCGGATTGCTGCTGCGTCCGAGGTTGGTGCGCGAGGCACGCAGCCAGGATGGCGCCGTTCGCTGGATGACGCGGCCCGAGGTCATCCGTCGTGTCATTTCCGACGAGGTGTCGTCCGAGCTCCGCGCCGTGCTCGTCCACGCCGTGACTGAAGGCACCGGACGTGGCGCCGGCGTACGAGGTCTGAGCGTGGCCGGCAAGACCGGAACGGCCTGGCGCTTCGACAGCGAGCTCGGCTATTCGGGCGGA
The DNA here is from genome assembly GCA_039589155.1 of Gemmatimonadota bacterium. GTDB lineage: Bacteria > Gemmatimonadota > Gemmatimonadetes > Palauibacterales > KS3-K002 > Kutchimonas. The sequence goes on from JBDHHX010000167.1 coordinate 2,062, forward strand.
TCGTACACGGCTTCGTTCGTGGGACTTATCCCATCCGACAATCCAGAGCTGGTCATTCTGGTCAAACTCGACAAACCGAGCGGGGCGTACTACGGGGGCGCAACGGCTGCCCCGGTCATGCGCTCGGCAGTTCGCGCCGCTCTCGCGGGAAGCTACTGGTCGGCGCCGCCGCTAATGGGGGAGCCGGAAATTCCGGACGAACAGGCGGGAGTATCAGCGGGTCAGGTGCCGACTGGTGGCCCTTATGTGTTTGCGCTGGATGCGCCGCTCTTGCGGGCCAATGGCGAAAACGATCGTCGCAGGCTCAACGACGCGGCCGCAGTGCCGGACGTCTCGGGACTCTCGTTCCGCGCGGCCGCCAAGCGGCTGCACGAGGCAGGCTGGCGTGTCCTGGTGCAGGGAGGTGGACGTGTGGTCTCGACGCAACCGCCGGTTGGTACCCGGCTTCGCCGTGGGGAGCCCGTGGTTCTCTTGGGTAGTGGGCGGAGCCCGCCGGACGCGTCGACCGACGGATCGGGTCGACAGTGATCCCGATCCGCGATATCCTGGCTCGTCTGGAGTCATTCGGACTCCTGGCCACAACCGGCCCGGCCACCGATCTCGCCGTCGCGGGGATCAGCGACGACTCGAGAAAGGTCCGGGCCGGTGACCTGTATGTAGCCATAAGGGGGTACATAGACGACGGTCATCGACACCTGAAGGACGCGGCTGAGGCAGGCGCAGCGGCGGCACTAATCGAGACTCCAAGCCCCGAGCTGAATCTGCCTCAGTTCCGCGTTAGCGATGGACGACGCGCCGCGGCTATCGCGGCGTCTGTGGTTTTTGGCGACCCTGCTGACCGACTGTCTCTCGTCGGCGTGACGGGGACCAACGGAAAGACGACAACGGTGCATATCGCTCGACACCTGCTCGCCACGCGGATGCCGACAGCGTCCATCGGGACACTGGGCGTAGTGACCGCCAGCGGCGATTGGGAGACGACGCAACTCACGACTCCCGGTCCGATAGAGTTCCAGCGTCGTCTCGCCGGTTTGGAGCAGAGTGGTGCCGAGTGCGTGGTGGCGGAAGTCTCCTCGCACGCGTTGGCGCAACATCGGGTCGATGGCGCGAGCTTCGACGTTGGCGTCTTCACGAACTTGAGTCGAGACCATCTCGACTACCACGCCGATTTCGATGAGTACCGGGACACCAAGAGGCGGCTGGCCGACCTGGTTGCCAGCAACGGCTCGCTGGTCGTGAACGGCGACGAGCCGGCCTGGTCTTCTCTGTTGAGCGACGGTCGCTGCCTGCGCTACGGACTCGTGGCCGATGCCGACTATGCGGCTCGTGATGTTCGGATGGGCGAAAGAGGGTCGAGTTGGACTTTGGTTGCGCCCGATGCCGAGATCGAAGTCACACTGCCGCTACCGGGCGAGTTTAACGTGCACAATGCGCTGGCGGCCGTCGGCGTAACCGCAGCGTTCGATTTCGACCTGGGCATGACTTCGGATGCGCTGGCCACCGTTCCCGCCGTGCCGGGTCGGCTGGAGGTCATCGCCGATTCGCCTCTGGTGCTGCGCGACTACGCGCACACGCCGGATGCTCTGCGACGTGCACTTGCCGCGCTGCGTCCGCTGGTGAAGGGTCGACTGATCGTCGTGTTTGGCTGTGGCGGCGATCGCGACCCCGGCAAGCGGCCGCTGATGGGAGAGGCCGCCGCCGAGGGCGCCGACTACTCGATAGTCACATCTGACAACCCACGAGGCGAGCCGCCGGAGGCTATCGTCGCGGAGATCGTGCCTGGCCTGGGCGCTGCGGACCACGAGGTGATCGTCGATCGCCGTGCGGCGATCGCCCGCAGCCTGGAGATCGCCGGCATAAGCGATGCGGTTCTGCTGGCCGGTAAAGGGCACGAGGACTACCAGGTCGTCGGCGATGAAAAACGACCCTTCGATGAGGCTGTGATAGTCGAGGAGTTTCTCAACCGGGCTCGGGGGGCCGACTGATGGCTTCGTTCTCCTGGACCAGCGAGCGAATTCGTGGGGCCCTCGACCTCGCGCCCACCGGCGAAGCCGGCAGGGAGTACGTAGGTGTGTCCACGGACACGCGCACGCTCCAGCCCGGCGAGCTGTTCGTCGCCCTGCGCGGTGAGCGCTTCGACGGGACCGAGTTCGTTGCAGCGGCTCAAGAGGCCGGCGCCACCGGTGCCGTGGTCGAGCGGCGGCCTGACGGCCTTGCGGACGGGTTCGAATGCTTCGTCGTCGACAACGCCCTGGCTGCGTTGGGCAGGCTCGCCGCCGCGAGGCGATCGGCTATCGACCCGACAGTGGTGGCGATTACCGGAACCAGCGGCAAGACCACTACACGGGTGCTCACCGCGGCGGCGCTCGGCGACGTGGCCTACGCCAGCCCGGGCAACTTCAACAATCTGGTCGGTACACCGCTCTCGATCCTGTCGGCGGACGAGCGGGCGCGGATCTGGGTGCTCGAGGTGGCCTCGAACCAGCCGGGCGAGATCGCGACGCTGGGCGAGATCGCATCACCGGACTACGCAGTGATCACGTCGGTAAGCGAGGGTCACCTGGAGGGGCTCGGTGATCTGGAGGGCGTTCTGACTGAGAAGCTGTCTTTACTGCCAAAGCTCCGCGAGGACGGCAGAGCTCTGGTCGCCGACCAGCCGGGCGCGCTGGCCCTGGGCGCGCGCGTGCTGTGGCCGCACGTGCAGTCCGTCGGCTTGAGCGATTCTGCGAACGAGCGGCCGGAAAGCTGGTCGATGTCTGAACGTGGCGTCGCCTGGCGTTGGCGTGGCGTCGATTTCGAACTCGGAGGCTTCGGGTCGCATCTCATCCGAGACGCACTCTTCGCCTGCTGCGTTGCGCATCTCCTGGGCGTCGACCTGGTGGGTGCGGCCCGGCGGCTCCGTGACGTGAAGCTGCCTCCCATGAGAGGTGAGGTCCGTCGCATCGACGGTCTGACGCTGCTGATCGACTGCTACAATGCGAACCCGGCTTCCTTCAGCGCTGCGATCGATGCGCTGCAGGCGCTGGCCGCCGGCCGCCGCCGCGCGGTGCTGGCCGGCACCATGCTGGAGCTTGGCGAGCGATCGAAGGCGCTTCACGAAGAAGTAGCTTGTCTGATGGTGGATGCCGGGATCGAGGTGATCGCGGGCAGCGGCGAGTTCAGCAACGCCTTCTCGGGTTGCCGGCGACAGGACCTGATCCTCGAGGGTGACATGGAAGACGCCTATCGCCGGCTAGCCGAGCGGCTCGAGGGCGACGAGGCCGTTCTCATTAAGGCATCACGCGGCATGAGGTTCGAGAGGGCGATCCCGTTGTTCGAACGGGATTTCGCCGCAACCGGGCGCGGGAACGTCTCTCGCACGAATAGCTAGCGAGGAAAAGTGCTCTACGAATTCCTGTTTCCGCTGGCTGACAAGCACATCGTCTTCAACCTGTTCCAGTACATCACGTTCAGGGCGGGCGGAGCCATGCTCACCGCCCTGTTGATCGCCTTCATCTCCGGTCCGCCCATCCTTCATTGGCTGCGGAACCGCGGGATCGGCCAGGTGATCAGGCTGGACGGCCCCCATGCGCACCTGGCGAAAGCGGGCACACCCACGATGGGTGGACTGATCATCCTGGCGGCGGTCCTCATTCCCACTGTCCTCTGGGCACGGCTCGACAACGCCTACGTGCTCATCGCGCTGGGAATCACCGCAGCCATGGGCGTCCTCGGTTTCGTCGATGACTATCTGAAGGTCGTTCAGCGCGAGGCACGAGGGCTGGTCGCGCGCAACAAGTTCATCGGCCAATTCGTGCTGGGCCTGGCACTCGGGTTCGTGCTCTGGCGCTACTCGCTCAGCGAATACCCGGTGAACCACACCATGCTGCCTTTCTTCAAGGAATGGCGGCTGGTGATTTGGGCGCCGTTCTTCATTCCGTTTGTCGCGGTCGTGCTTAGCGGCAGCGCCAACGCCGTCAACCTCCCAGACGGTCTCGACGGCCTCGCCGCCGGGCTGGCTGCCATCGCCGGCACGACTTTCGGTCTCTTCGCCTACCTGATCGGCCGGGTCGATGCGTCCAACTACCTGGGTCTGTTCTACCTGCCAGGCGTCGGTGAGCTCTCTGTCTTTTGTGCGGCCCTCGCCGGTGGCGCTCTCGGCTTTCTCTGGTTCAACAGCCACCCCGCCGATGTCTTCATGGGCGACACGGGTTCGTTGGCGTTGGGCGGAGCGCTGGGGGCCGTTGCGGTACTGATCAAGGGCGAGTTCCTGCTACTGATCATCGGCGCCGTTTTCGTTGCCGAAGCGCTGTCGGTGATCATGCAGACGAGTTGGTTCAAGTACACCAGGAAGCGATACGGTGAAGGGCGGCGAATCTTCCGCATGGCGCCGCTCCACCATCACTTCGAGCAATTGGGCTGGGCCGAATCGAAGGTAGTCGTCCGTTTCTGGATTGCGGGGGTGCTGAGCGCGCTGATCGCGCTGAGCACGTTGAAAGTACGGTGAAGAACTTCGATCCGTGGGTGGAGCGCCGGGTGGGCGTGTTGGGCCTGGGCCGTAGCGGTCGAGCGGCGACGCGACTGCTGGAGCGGGCCGGTGCGTCCGTCTACGCCAGCGACCTCGCCGACGACCAGGAGCTGCAGACCTGGGCGAGCGAAGTCCGCGGTCCGCGAGTCGACGTCGATCTGGGCGGCCACGATGTCCCAACGCTTGAAGGTTGCGACTTGTTGGTGGTGAGCCCTGGTATTCAGCCAACGGCGGACGTTCTGCAAGCCCCGATCGTCCGTGCGCTGCCGATGATCTCCGAGCTGGAGCTCGCCTTTAGCTTCCTCGATGCCCCGGTGATTGCCGTCACCGGCACGAACGGGAAGACGACGACGACGGCGTGGATCGGGTCGATGATGGAGCGAGCCGGTGTGCGAGTCGGCGTCGGCGGAAACATCGGGTTGGCGCTCTCGGAGATCGCGGTCGGCGACACCGATCTGGACTGGGTAGTAGTGGAGGTCAGCTCGTTCCAGCTGGCCTATGCCGATCGGTTCAGACCGGCGATCGGAGTCTTTCTGAACCTCTGTCCCGACCACCTCGACTGGCACGGTGGCATCGAGGAGTACTACGGCGCCAAGGCCCGGTTGTTCGACAACGCGGGACCTGACAGCCGTTGGGTGATCAACGCGGAAGACGAGGCGGTGCTCGATTTGGCCGAGGGCCGGCCGGGGAACGCTTTCTACTTCAGGGTCGATTCCGCTTTGGAAGAAGGTGAGAACGGAGCCTACATGGCCGCTGGTGGAATGCTGACGATGCGCCAGGGCGACGAGCGGATCGACCTCGTCCGCCGCGACGAGCTAAAGCTGCTCGGAGCCCACAACGTGGCCAACGCCCTCGCCACAAGCCTGGCCGCCAGTCTCGCCCGGTTGCCGACGCCAGCCGTTCGCGAGGGTCTGCGCGACTTCGAGCCTTTGCCGCATCGCCTGCAGCCGGTGGCGGAAGAGGGCGGCGTGCTCTGGATCAATGATTCGAAGGCGACCAACGTCGCCTCGACTCGTGTGGCGCTCGAATCGATGGACAGGCCGGTGGTACTGATGCTCGGTGGCCGGGCGAAGGGCGAGAGCTTCGCCAGCTTGATTCCCGCGATGCAGGGTCGGGTGCGGTTGGTCATCGCCTACGGTGAGGCCGCCGTTCAGGTCGAGTCAGAACTCGCCGGGGCGGTGGACCTGGCCGTATCTCACGGTTCGTTCGACGACGCGGCACGCCGAGCACAGTCTGCCGCCCGGTCCGGCGACGTCGTTCT
>JBDHHX010000168.1:0-7783 GCA_039589155.1 Gemmatimonadota bacterium
AGTTCGATTATCGGGTTTCCAGCCAGGGACTCAGACTGGGGCGCGCCACGAGGGGCTACCGACAGCCCTAGTAAACTAATAACTGATATATGTTTCGACCGCGAATCCAGCGCCACGGTTCGCCTACCGTCTGGGGGTCTTCCGCGGCTCGTCGCCGCCGCGTAGCCGTTGTTCGATCTCGCCCAGCAGGGTGTCGCTGCCGGCCTTGCTGCCGCCGAACAGCCCGTCGGCGTCGGCCCTGCGGGATGCGCCGTAGAGGTTCAACCACAGGTCGGCCTTCTCACCCAGGCGCAGGACGGCGTAGAAGAACTTCCCACGCCGTTCGCCACCAAAGAGGACCTCCACTAAGGCGGCGCCGATCGACAGCGGGAACAGCGTCACGTCGATGATTCCGTCCAGGAAGAGCTTCAACTGGAAGAGCAGCAGGTCGCGCACGATGACCATGCGCGGCGCGCCGCCTGCAGGAGGTTCGTAAGGTCGTTTCTTTACATCACGCACCGGCCGTCTCCTCCATCGATCTGAGGGTGGGTTCAGCCTCACCAATACACGGCCGCCGCGAACCGGTGTCAAGCTTTCCAGCCGCAGCGGGGCACGCTAGTCTGTTTGGCGTAGACAAGTACTGACCCAGAGGATCTCGCGCATGAACAGACATTCTGATATGAGTCCGTTCCGTTCCGACCTGCTCGCCGGCCAGGTCGCGCTGGTCACCGGCGGCGGCACCGGGATCGGCGCCGGGATCAGCCGCGCCCTCGCCGACCACGGCGCCGACATCGTGCTGGCCAGCCGCAGGCGATCGCACCTGGAGCCGATGGCGGAAGAGATCGAAGCGCTGGGCCGCGGCGCGCTGATCTGCGAGCTGGACGTGCGCGACCGTGACGCTTGCGATGCCGCGGTGGCGGCAACCGTCGATCGCTTCGGCGGCATCGATATCCTGGTGAACAACGCCGCTGGCAACTTCCTGGCGCGTGCCGCAGAGCTCTCCGAGCGCGGCTGGCGCGCCGTCGTGGACATCGTGTTGAACGGCACGTTCAACATGAGCCAGGCCGCGTACCCGGCGCTGTGCGAATCCGACGGCGGTTCGATCGTCAACATCACGACCACCTACGTTCATTCCGGCGCGCCCTTCATGGCACATTCCGGTGCGGCGAAGGCCGGCGTCATGAACCTGGCGCGCACGCTGGCGGTGGAGTGGGGCGGCAATGGCATCCGGGTGAACGCCGTATCGCCCGGTCTGGTGGAGGGGACCGAAGGCGCCAAGCGGCTGGCAGAATCGATCGGCATCGTGGACGAGTACATCGCGCAGGTGCCGCTGGGACGCATGGTCTCCGACGCCGACGTCGCCGCCGCCGTCGTGTTTCTCTGCTCCGCCGCCGCCTCCCACATCACCGGCATCGAGATCACCGTGGACGGCGGCGCCAGCATCGGCGGCATGTTCAAGATGGTTGGGGAGCGGCTACCGGCAGAGTGACGATTCAACAGCCAACAGCCGACAGTCTTCGCTCGACTTCGAAGTTTCCCTTCAACGAGCAACTCGCGACTCACGACGTGCGATGCTCGATTGAACTGACCGTCGAAACTCGGAGGTCGTGCGTCGATCGACGGAAACAACTTCAGCGTCGAGCGAAGGCTGTCGGCTGTCGGCTGTTGAAATCACTCCGTAGCCAGGTCCCCCAACCGCGAAACAGACGCCACCCTCTCCATCGCCAGCACCAGCCGGTCATGCTTCTTCCACGTCCCGACTTTCACCGCCTGGCGAACGTATTCCTCTTTCGACCGGCCGTTCTCGCCTTCCTCATGCTCGTCGACATCGAGAAGCACGATCTGTTGGTCGGTCATCTCGTGGCAGCGACCGATGTAGACGACGGGACCTTCCGTGTCCACCACTACGGTGATCCCGTGCAGCTCGCCCTTGTCGCTATGGAACGTGCCCATCGCGTCAGGCCGCCGGCGCGCAGTGCTCTTCGAGCGCCTTGACCAGGTCGTTGGCTACGTCCTCGGCGCTGCGACCCTCGATCTGGTGGCGGGGCACGAAGTGCACCACCTCTCCATCACGGAAGAGCGCCATCGACGGGCTGCTGGGCGGAAACTCGGCAAAGAAGCTGCGGGTTTGGGCCACAGCCTCGAGATCCTGACCGGCGAAGACCGTGGCCAGCCGGTCGGGCCGTGGGCCCTGCTGCAACGCCAGGCGGACGCCGGGTCGCGCCATTCCGGCGGCACAGCCGCAAACCGAGTTCACGACGACTAGCGCCGTGCCCTCTTTTTCCGCCATGAAGCCGTCTACATCCTCGGCGCTGAGCAATTCCTTGAAGCCAATGGCCGTGAGTTCATCGCGCATCGGCTGAACGAGCAGGTTATCGTACGGCAACGCTTCCTCCTGTTGGGGCCAGAGCTAATCAGAACGGCCGATAATATACCGGGCCCTCTCGATGGTCCAGTGGCTAGTCCGACGCCTCCGCCAACTCGTTGATCTTCGCCGCCATGATGAAGTCGTTCTCATGCAGGCCGCCGATCTTGTGCGTGTAGAGGACGAGCATCACTTCCCGGTAGTGGATCCCGAAATCGGGGTGATGGCCCTCTTCCTCCGCCAGCTCGCCGACACGCACGACGAACTCGATCGCCTTTGGGAACGTCTCCGTCTTGAAAACCCGCCGCAGCCGGGTATGGCCCTCGGCCAGCTCCCAGCCTGGCGTGCCCGCCGCCAGCTCCATCGCCTTCTCCGGTGTGAGCGGCGGAATTCCGCCCCGGCAGGGCACACAATTCTTCCTGGCCAGCTCGCTCGCCATGGTCTTTCTCCCGATTGAGTGACGATATCTACCTACCCCTTAACCACTCTGGCCCGAATTTGGTTCTCCTAGCTGGATTCGCTTGAGGGCGGCCAGCCGGGCCCTGGCGCCGGCGGCATGCTGGGAATCGGGGTGGTGCTCGAGGATCCGCCTCATCTCGCTGGCCGCTTCTTCGGCGGAGCCGGCCGCCTCGTACAGCTCGGCCAGACGGGCGGAGAGGTAGGCATCGGTCTCGGGCGTGGTCCCGGCGGCCTCGCGGGCACGCAGGAAGAAGCGGATGGCCAGCCCGGGATCGTCCAGCTCCTGGAGACAGAAGGCGGCGGCTCGCAAGCAGGGGCCGGGGTCATCCGGGTAGAGCGCCGCCTCTTCCTCATACGCTTGGAGCGCCTCGCTGTGGGCGCCACGCACCGAGAGCGCCTGGGCGCGCCACCCCGTGGGCGCCCTGGGCGTCGACTCTTCGGAGTAGTAGAGCTTGCCCAGGAAAGACGCGGTCCCGCCGATGAAGTACTTGTACAGCAGACCGTAGGCGACCCAAGGGCCGGCCAGCCCCAGGGACAGCCCGATCAGAAGCGACATGCCCGGCCCCAGGCCCCAGAGCTGCGACGCCGCACGGGTGGTGATGCCGAAGAAGACCAAGCTGACCGGCGCCAACCAGGCCGCCGCATGCAGAAAACGCACCCGTTCAACCGAGTCGACGTCCTTAACGCGCTTCGTCGGCGGCTGTAAGTCGCTCGACGGTTTCAGGGGATCACTGCTTCTCATCGCTCCTCCCGTGACCGGGCGCGCCATCCTTCGCGCAACGACGTTACGATAATCTTGCGACCCGCGCGCGCCGTGCCAACCAGCGAGCCGGAGATCTTCGAGCGGCCGCCGGCACGCGGCCGGTGCGACACCGGCACCTCGACGATTCGCAAACCCGCGCCCACGGCGCGCGCCTGCATCTCCACGTTCCAGCCGTAATCGCGATCGACGAGTGCGAGGCTCTTCAGCGCGTCGAAGCGGATCGCGCGGAACGGGCCCAGGTCGCGGAATCGATGGCCCGTCAGCAGGCGGAGGATGCCGCACGCGGCACGGTTGCCCAGCGATACGTGGGCCGGCGCGTCGCCAAAGCGGCGATGCCCGATGACGAAATCCGCCGCGCCTGACCCGATAGGACTCAAAACAACCGGCAGCTCGTCGACCGGCTCCGAGCCGTCGGCATCCAGGAAGACGACGACATCCGCCGGACCCGCCCGCTCCATCGCCGCCAGCGCCGCCTGGCACGCCGCGCCGTAGCCGCGCCGCGGCTCCCGAACCACGGTCGCCCCATGACGAGCCGCCTCCTCCGCCGTCGCATCCGCGGATCCGTTGTCGGCCACCCAAACGGCGTCGACGATATCGCGCGGTATCGAGTCGAGCGTGCCGCCGATGACGCCCTCCTCGTCGAGGGCCGGCATCACCACCGCTATTGAAAGTCCCTGGAACAACGTCGCTAGATGTGGAAGGGCGACGAGCCGGCTGCTTCGCCGGGCTCGCCGCCCTGTCTGCACCGTGGTCTTCTCACCAGCCGCGCGGTGCACGCGGCCGGCGGCGAGCAGGGACTAACCTACTCGACCAGAACCTCCTCCGCTATCGACAGCGAGCAGCCTGTCAGCGGCGACACCAGGTTTCGCCGAGGCGGTTCCAATTTCGATGTTTCTATGGTAATACGAATGTCATGACGACCCAGTCGCATGGCTCATCCGACCGCAAGCACCTCATGGCCTTCGCCGCGCTGGCCGCCGGGCAGGCGGCCGTCTACGGTCTCATGGCCCGGTCGGATGTCTACCTCGAGCGTCCCGCCGCCGCGATGTACGCCGCGTTGCTCGCTTTCGCCCTCTATCTGGGCGGCCTCGGCGCAGCGGGACGGCTGTCCGGACGGGCCGCCTTGGCGTTGGCCGCCGCCGCGGGCCTCGTCTTCAGGGCGCTGCTATTCCCCGAGCCGCCGTTCCTGAGCGACGACTACTTCCGTTACCTGTGGGATGGCGTCGTTCAGACGAACGGCATCAACCCGTACGCGCATGCGCCAGCCGATACGGCGCTCGCCGGCATCGACGACGCGCTGCGCTCGCAGGTGAATCATCCGACGGTGCCAACGATCTATCCGCCGCTGGTGCAGATCGTCTTCGCGCTGAACGCGCTGGCCGGCGGCGGTTGGCTCGGGCTCAAACTGGTCTGGCTGGCCTGCGACGTCGGAATCGCCGCCCTTCTCTATCGGCTGGTGCCGCGGCATCGCCGGCTGCAGATGTGGACGCTCTACTGGTGGTCGCCGCTGGTCGTCATCGAGGTCGCCTGGAGCGCGCACCTGGATGTACTGGGCATCTTGCCGCTCGCCCTGGCGATCTGGCTGTCGCGATCACCGCGCCCGCGCTCGATCGCACTGGGGCTCACCATCGCCGCAGCGGCGGCGGCCAAGTACTTCGCCGCCGCGCTGTTGCCCGCAGCCGCGCGTCGCGCGCGCCCATCGCGTGTCATCAGCGCGTTCGCCGTTGGAACGCTACTGCTCTCCCTCGCCTACGCCGGTGCCGGTCGCCATATGTTCGACGGGCTAGTCACATTCGCGGCGCACTGGCGATTCAACGAGAGCCTGTTCGGGCTTCTCGACTTGCTGCTCACTTCGTCGCTGGCGGCGAAAGCGATGGCCGCGCTCGTCCTGCTGTTCATCGTCGTTCAGTCGGTACGCAAGGATTGGTCGCTGGAACGGACCGCGTTCTGGGTCACCGGCGGCATCCTCTTGCTCTCACCCACGGTGCACCCCTGGTACCTGCTCTGGATGGTCCCGCTCGTCGCCATTCGTTTCAGTCGCGCCTGGCTCTACCTGACGGGCTCGATCCTCCTCGCCTACTTCGGGCTGGAGACGTTCAAGACAACGGGTGTCTGGCCGGAACCGTGGTGGGTGAGGCTCGTGATCTACGGGCCGTTCTTCGCCATGCTGGTCGTCGATGCATGGCGCGGCTCCCAACTGCCGGCGGCGACGGCGCCGAAGCCGTAGAGGAAGAGAACCAGGAACGGGATGGATGGATATAGAGCGTTCGTGAACGCGAAGCCGATGGCGATGGCCAGGTAGGCGGCTAACGCCGTCTCGGCTGCCGTGCCCCAACGGCTGGACCGGGCCCAGTAGCCGGCCACCGATCCGCCGCGCTTGGGCGTCCGCACGAATTCCGAATCGCCGCGCGGGAAGAGACCGGCGACGATCGCTCGTGTGTTGTTAAGTGAGAGCCCGATCCCCAGCGCAAGGATCAGCGGCAGGTAAAGCAGGATAGCCGGCCAGGCGCGTCGGCCGCCGGCGCGCAGAGTCTCGGCGTAGAAGTAACCGAGCGGTCCGATCGCTGCCGCGAAGCAGAAGAGATCGGCGAGCAAGAGCAGCGGCCAGCCGTGCTGCAGTCGAACGATCGCTGCGGGGAAGACGAGTACGGCCACGCCCAGCGTGAGCAGCGACGGCACGTACGAGGTCAAGTGCATCACCGCCTCGAGCTTCACCCTCCACGGCCAACGGCCACGTAGCAGCCTGGGGAGCAGCTTGCGCGCCGTCTGGATCGAGCCCTGTGCCCAGCGCGCCTGCTGGCTCTTGAACGACCTCACGTCATCCGGCAGCTCGCCGGGCACGACGACGTCGGGCAGGTAGACGAAGCGCCAGCCGCGCAGCTGCGCCCGGTAGCTCAGGTCGAGATCTTCCGTCAACGTGTCGGCCTGCCAACCACCAGAGTCCTTCACGCATTCAGTTCGCCAGATGCCCGCCGTGCCGTTGAAGTTGAAGAAGAGGCCCGCCGCCGACCGGGCGCCGTGCTCGATGTGGAAGTGCGCGTCGAGGATGAGCGCCTGAGCCCGCGTGAGCCACGAGGCGGCCTCGTTCAGGTGGCCCCAGCGCGCCTGCACCATCCCGATTTCGGGGTCGGTGAACGGCGGCAGCATTCGCTGCAACAGGTCGGGCGGCGGAACGAAGTCGGCATCAAGCACCAATACGAACGTGCCGGCGGCGCGCTCCAGGCCGTACGCCAATGCTCCCGCCTTGTAGCCGACACGCGAGTCGCGGCGGATGTAGCGCACGTCGATGCCGGCGCCCGCGTGACGCGCAACACAGCGGCGCGCCAGCTCCGCGGTATCGTCGCTGGAATCATCCAGCACCTGAACCTCGAGCCGCTCGCGCGGATAGTCGATCGCGCAGACGGCATCGATCAGCCGCTCGACGACGTACCGCTCGTTGTAGAGGGGAAGCTGCACCGTCACGCGCGGCCACGGCTCCTGCCAGCCGGACTCGGGGCCGGCGCGGTGAAGTCTCCGGTACGTCAGCAGCAGCCAACCGCGGTGCACGCTGTAGGCAACGAACCCCAGCAGCACCAGGCTGTAGGCGCCGAGTATCCACTGTCCGATCATCGACCCGTACTTTCAGCCTCTATTGAGTTGCCACCGACTTTACACTACCGTGCTCGCGGCCGCCAGACAGGGAACAGGCTCGAGCACCTGCTTGTTTCGAGCTTTGCAAGGATGGCTCAGGTTGGACAAGACGGAGTCTAGCGTGGCGCAAACTGCCGAGATCACAGACGACGTAGCGACGAACCCGGCACCGAACAAGTCGCGGGCCGGGCGGCGGCTGGGCCTACGCGCCCTCGTCCTCGCGCTCATCTTCGTCGGCGGCTTCGCGCTCTTCCGTTGGACCCCACTGGCCGGCTACGCCAGCCCCCAGGTCATCGCCGAGTTCTTCCGCAGCCTCGGCACACCGTGGTGGTCGCCGCTGGTCTTCGTCCCGCTCTATGCCGTAAGCGTCGCCCTCGGCATGCCCGGCACCATCCCGACCCTTGCGGGCGGCGCGATCTTCGGCGTGGCGCGCGGGATGCTGTTCAACACGATCGGCGCCAACCTGGGAGCGTTTTTCGCTTTCCTGGTCGCCCGCTACCTGGGTCGCGATTTCGTCGCCAAAATTCTCAAGGGTAAGGCGGCGGCGTTGGACGAGAAGATCGGCGAGCACGGGTTCGGCACGATGC
>JBDHHX010000169.1:0-7777 GCA_039589155.1 Gemmatimonadota bacterium
ACCCACATGGAGACGTCGGGCGCCAGCCTGTCGGCGGCGGACCTCGAGCCGCTGTTCGAGCACCCGCGGGTGATCGGCCTGGCTGAGGTGATGAACTTCCCCGGCGCCTTCCTGGGCGTACCCGAGGTGCTGGCCAAGATCGAGGCGGCCGGCGACCGGCCGGTGGACGGCCACTCGCCCGGACTGTCGGGTCCACCGCTCGACGCCTACGTGGCCGCCGGGATCGGCTCGGACCACGAGTGCACGCAGATGGAGGAAGCGCGCGAGAAACTGCGCCGCGGGATGCACATCTTCATCCGTGAAGGCACGACAGCGCGCAACCTGAACGCGTTGCTACCGCTGGTGACGAAGGAGAACGCGGCGGCATGTTCCTTCTGCACCGACGACCGGCACCCGGAGGACCTGCTCGACGAAGGGCACATCGACGCGCTCATTCGCATGGCGTTGGCCGAAGGGCTGGACCCGATCACCGCCGTGCAGATGGCGACCATCAACACCGCCCGCTACTTCGGGCTGGGCGGCCTCGGCGCTATCGCGCCGGGCTACCGCGCGGACCTTATAGTATTCGACGGCTTCGAAGACTTCAGGGCGCGCCAGGTGTTCAGCGAAGGTGTGCTGGTCGCCGAGGACGGCGAGTACCTGGGCTCGCGGCCAGCGCCGCCGACACCGCCGGGCAGCGGCGTCCGCGTCGATTGGGAGAAGGTACAGCTGGCCGTCGCGGCGAACGGGGCGACCCGGGCCCGGGTCATCCACGCGATACCGGGCCAGATCGTGACGGGCCAGAGCGTGGAAGAGATGAAGGTCGTGGACGGAATCGCGGTGACCGACCCGGAGCGCGACCTGCTGAAGATCGCGGTGATCGAGCGGCACCAGGGCACCGGCAACGTCGGCGTCGGATTCGTGCGCGGTTTCGGATTGGAGCGCGGGGCCATCGCGTCCACCGTGGCCCACGACAATCACAACATCGTCGTGGTCGGCGCCAGCGACGAAGACATGATCGCCGCGGCCCGCGCCGTTGCCGAGACCGGTGGTGGTCAGGCGGTCGTCGCCGACGGCCAGGTGCTGACATCGGTGCCGCTCCCCATCGCCGGGTTGATGTCGGACCTGCCGCTGGAAGAGGTGCGCGACCGCGTCGAGGCCATGGGCGCAGCATCGAGAGAGCTGGGCGGAACGTTGCCCGATCCGCTCATGACCATGTCGTTTTTGGCGTTGGCGGTGATACCCGAGCTCAAGATCACGGACCATGGGCTGGTCGATGTGAACAAGTTCGAAGTCGTGCCGTTGTTCGGATAACTGAACTGCTGAGGCCGGTCGGGTGCGATTGAGGCCCTCGCTTCATATCGCGCCGGACGGGCACGCACCGAGGACGGGCTGCCGCGCTCCAAAGTCCGCTCCGGGCCTCAATCGCGCCCTCCCTGCGCCCTCCCTGCGCCCTCCCGGCGCCCTCCCCGCGCCCTCCCCGCACCCTCCCTATCGCGTCAAGGTGCGCGCGTTCTGAGGAACACGGCGTGCCCTGCATCTAGCCACGCCGACCTCCCCATGCGGCACGTCCTCGTACCGCGACAGTTCGGGGTGCGGCGTGGGCCCACACAATTCTGGACGCGATAGGGAGGGATCAACGGACCGCCGAGCGGAGCTGGTTTTAGCGATCCGGCGCTCCGCGAAGCTGAGCGTCGGGGAGGCCGGAGCGAGCGGTCCGATGATTCCTCCCGGCCCCGCGCATGAAGCGAGGCCCCCGATCGCACCCGCGCTGATCACATACCCGGTTACGGGTTATTGGCATCTGCTGGCGATCGATTATCTTGAGAAGCTCCAGCAGCTGACACGACAGGACCCGGAACGCCAACGCACGAGGGAAGAATGCTCAGCAAGAAGATGCAAGAGGCGCTCAACGCCCAGATCAATGCCGAGCTGTACTCGGCCTACATCTACCTCTCCATGTCCGCCTACTTCGCGGCCCGGGATCTACCCGGCATGGCGCAGTGGATGCGGTCCCAGAACGAAGAAGAAGTCGCCCACGCCATGAAGATCTTCGACTTCGTTGGAGAGCGTGCCGGCCGGGTCACCCTGGCGGCCATCGACGCGCCCCAGACCGAATGGGAGTCGCCGCTGGCCATCTTCGAGCACGCCTACAAGCACGAGCAGCACGTGACCAGCCTGATCCACAACCTGGTCAAGCAGGCCATCGAGGAGAACGACTACGCCACAAAGAACATGCTCGATTGGTTCGTCGACGAGCAGGTCGAGGAAGAGGCGAGCGCCGCTGCCATCGTCGCCAAGCTGAAGATGATCGGCGACCACCCGCCCGCCCTCATCATGCTGGACAAAGAGCTGGGCTCCCGGCAGTCGGGCGGCGAGATCTAACACCGCAGCACGCCAGAGACGGGCCCTAGCGAAGCGGCCGCCGGCTAGAATCCGGCGGCCGTTTAATGTTAAACCTGCGACTCTACCCTCCTGCCAGCACGCCACTTACCGCGATGTCGCGCTTCCGCAACGCTCAGGCATTTTGACGGAGACCTGTGCTTTTTGCCCGAATTACTGGTGCGATGCGATGGTACCAGCGGGCGTGGTCGACGGCGTGCCGCGCGAGGTAAAGCTTTATTTTGTAAGGAGATGCGTCCCCTAAAACATTTGTTTTCGAGCGGCGCCGGCGTTGGCACGTCTAGTGCCTATTACTAAACGCGCAGCCAGAAGGCTATAGGAAGCCCTATCCCCCCCAAGGCGACCTGATTTCCCCCGCAAAACCCGCTAGAACAAGTTGATATACGTGCTGATAATGCGCTTTCTCAGAATATTTTCGACTTCGGAGCACCCGACCGTGCGGCTTTCTGCAGTGACCCTACGGAAGACCTACCCGGTAATTTCCCCAATCCTCACAGCGAGATAGAAGGAACCCTTTCAGCCGCGCGGTCGGTGTGCTCCGGCCGAAAGATCAGGGGGCTCCAGTCGGAGCCCCTTGACGTTATTTGGGGGGTCTATTTAATTCTTCGCCCGTTAGCCGCCCCCATCGTCTAGTGGCCTAGGATACCTGGTTCTCAGCCAGGAGACCGGGGTTCGACTCCCCGTGGGGGTATGAAGGATGCCCGGATGGCGCTTCGCTGTCCGGGCAACTTTTTGTATTGGGAATTCTCGAAGTTGATTCGGGGAATCGGGGATTCGGGGATTTGGGGAACCGCACAAGTTGTGCGGGCGAGGCGTATCGGGCTTCCCTAACTTCCCGGTTCCTATTCGAGAATTCCCAACGCTATCCTTACTCCACCCGCAGCGCGTCGACGGCATCAATCCGGCTGGCGCGCCGCGCCGGCACGTAGGCGGCGGCCAGTGCGATGATCGCGAGTCCCGCGGGCACGCTGAGAAATGTTAACGGGTCCAGCACGCTGATCTCGTAAAGGGTACTCTCTAGCAGGCGACTGAGGCCCAGCGCCGCCAAGATTCCCAGGCTAAGCCCGGCGAGGACAAGAGCGGCCGCCTGCCGCACGACCTGCCGGATGACGTCGCCGCCGCGGGCGCCCAGCGCCATTCGAATGCCGATCTCGCGGGACCGCCGGGAGACGGTGTACGAGATGACGCCGTAGACGCCGACGGCGGCCAGGATGACAGCGATGCCGCCGAACAGCCAGAACAGCTGGGTGAAGAAGCGCCACTGCCAGATCGACTCGGCGACGATACGATCCAGCGTCCGCACTTCGGACAGAGCCTGGTTGGGCTCGAGTGCGCGGATCTCCCTCCGCACGGCCGATACAAGCCCGCTCGGATCGCCCGTCGCCTCTACCACGAGGCTCAAGCGACCGCGGGGCGCTTGCGCATAAGGCGAGTACGTCTGGAACCCGTCGCGCTGGTCGAGGCTGAAATGTCGGATTCCGCCGACCACGCCGACGATCTCGCCGAATTCGGTTGGGTACCCCCAGCCGATGCGCTGGCCCAGCGCGTCGCCGTCGGGCCACATCTGCCGCGCCATAACGTCGTTGATGACGACCACGCGCGGCGCGTCGGCATCGTCGCTGTCGCGGAACGTGCGGCCACGCAAGAGCGGGATCCCCATCGTAATGAAGTAGTCGGGGCTGGCTGCGGCCAACAACGTCGAGGGGTTGGTCCTGTAAGTCTCCGGCGACTCACCCTCGATGAAGAAGCTGACGGAACTGCTGGAGCCCAGCATCGGGAAGCGATTGATGAGACCGGCGCTACGAACGCCCGGCAACGACTCCAGCCGTTCCACCAGCGAGATGGCGAAGCGCCGCCGCTCATCGAGGTCGCGGAACCGCTCCGTGGTCAGCTGCATCGTACCCATCACGCGACTTCGCGTTTCGAAGCCCGGGTCCACGTTCGAAAGCCGTACGAAGCTGCGGATCATCAGTCCCGCTCCGACCAGCAAGGTCAACGACAGAGCCAGTTCGCCCACGACCAGCAGCGACCGTAGCCGTCCCCGGTCCGGTCCGGCCGACGCGAAGCCCGCCCCCTCTTTCAGTGAGCGGTTCACGTCCGGGCGCGACGCGTACAGGGCCGGCGCCAGGCCGAACAGCAAGGCCGAGCCGGCCGACGCCGCGGCGGCGAACGCCAGCACCCGCCAATCGAGGCTCGTGTCGATCCACGACGGCAGCTCACCAGGAAGCAGCGCCAGTACGCCCCGCGTGCCCGCGAACGCAAGTGCTACGCCCAGCGCGCAGCCACCGGCGGCCAGCACCGCTCCCTCGGTTAACAGTTGGCGCGTCAGCCGGGTGCGGCTGGCGCCCAGCGCGGCCCGCACGCCCATCTCGCGCTGACGACCGGTCGCCCGCGCCAGCAGCAGGTTCGCCACGTTGGCGCAAACGATCAGTAGCAGGAAGCCGACGGCGCCCAACAGGATGAGGAAGAGCGAGCCCGCGTCTCCGACCAGCACCTCCCGCAGCTCGGTGAGGATTACGGAGCGTCCTTCGTTGGTACCCGGGTATTCCTGCTCCAGCCGCCGGCCGATGGCTGCCAGCTCGGCTCGCGCACCCTCCGGCTCCACGCCGGGCTTCAGCCGCGCCAGAGATCCCAGCCAGTGCTGTTCGCGCGACCACCGGTTCACGTCGCCTCTGAGCGGTACCCAGATCCGGGCGCCCGACGGATAAGCCATGGCCCCCGGCACGATTCCGATCACGGTGTAGGGCTCGCCGTCGAGGACGATCGAGCGGCCTACGATGGATGGGTCGCCCCCCAACTCGTTCCGCCACAGTCCGTCACTCAACACCACCGTCGGCTCGGCTCCGGGCCGGTCGTCTTCCTGTGTAAAAACTCGCCCGATCATCGGCTCGGCGCCCAACACCTTGAAAAAGCCGGCCGTCACCTGACCGGCCTCCACCCACAGAGTCGCGTCGTCAACACGAAGGTTGAACGGCTCCCAATCGTAGACCGCCATCGCTTCCAGCGAGCTCGCCGCCTCGCGGACATCATGGAAGTCCGGATAGGAAAGCGGCAGTCGCGCGCCCGGACGTTCGACATCGGCGTTGTTGACGAAGTAGATGCGCTCGGCATCTGCGAACGGGTACGGCTTCAGCAATATCGAGTTCACCATCCCGAAAACGATCGCCACCGCGCCCACCCCGATGCCCAGCGTCAAGATGGCCACCGCGGCCAGGCCGGGGTTCCTGAGGTGAGAGCGGAGAGCGAACTTCAAGTCCTGAATCAACATCTCGAGTCTCCATTCCTGTGCCCGAAGCCACAGCGCATGGGGGATGGCGCCCAGCGCCCGGACGAGCAGGGCGCCGCCGGATCGCGCGCCGCGGCGCCAGGACATCTCTCCCTGACGCCGATACCAGAGCTCGCCCTGCCATTCACGCAGCCAGTCGTAGCGTTCCGGCTCAGGGGCCAGGAAGCGCACGGCGGCCACGAGGGCCAGCGAAAAGCGGAAGAGTAGGCGATCGAGCAAGTGGCGACGGACGCTGGGCTCAGCCTTCGGCCGGTCGCGGGGCGGCTCCCCTGCGGGGCGCCGACGAACGTTCCAAGCGCCTCAACAGGCTGAGCGCCTCCTCCAGTGCTTCCGCGCCCGCCGCGGTGATCCGGTAGTAGCGGCGAGGAGGACGCTTCTCGTCGTGAGCGAGGTCCGCCGCCTCCCAGCGCGATCGCAGGAGTCCGTTGCGCTCGAGACGATTCAGCGCCGGATAGACCGTGCCACTGGGGATCCCGGTCGCGTCCATGATATCGAAGCCGTAGCGGTAGCCGTGGGCGACGGCCTGGAGGACGGAGAGGGCGGTGAGGCTGAGATTGCGGGAAGTCGCCATGGTCGGGGCTCCGTCGGGCTAGATGTGATATCTATCTATGTAGAATTCGAAAGTACTCTCCGCCTTCGAATCCGTCAAGCCGAAACAGCATCAATCTTCCCCAACTCCCCGATTCCCGGATTCCTATTCGAGAATTCCCAATACACATCACATCTCCTACCTTCACTCTTCTGGCCCCCAAATCGACAAGGTACAAATGCGCAAACACGCCCTGATCGCCACGATGGTGTTGGCCGTTCTCTCCTGTGGTGAGGCCGTAGTCTCCGACTTCGAAAGCCACTGGTGGAACGAGCCGGACCGGGACTGGGCGGGACCGGAGTACTGGGCGAACCGGTTGCAGGACTGGCGAGTTCGGGGCGGCCGGCTGGAGTGCGTGGGTGAGCTGCCGATGCGAACGGTGCACCTGCTCACCCGGCGACTGGGCGATGGGGACGGTGAGTTCGAGATGTCGGTGAAGTTGGGGCCGGGCGGCGCCGGCTTCCTGGTCGGCGCGGGCGGCGGCCTCGATTACCGGGCGGCTGCGCTCATCCATCACAGCCACGGTCCGTTGGCGGGACTCTACGCCGGGATCGATTCGGTGGGGCAACTCTTCATCCGTGACTTCGAGCTGGAAGACGGCTTCATCGCTCGAAGCCCTGACCTGTTGGGTTCCGTCGACTCGCTCACGCTGACGCTGGTGGCGCGACGCGAGTTGGAGGGTTACGCACTGGAGCTGACGGCGATGACCGTCGGTGGCGAAAGAGTCGCGCTGCTTCACTCCGGCGTCGATCCCGATCGGCTCATCGGCAACATCGCGCTCGCCTGTGACTCACCGGGCACGAATGGGCCGGTCTGGTTTCAGAACTGGACGGTGGGCGGCGACAAGTTGGAAGTCCATGACGACCGCACGTTGGGCCCGATCGTCGGTGCGCAGCACACGCTCAGTCGCGGAACGCTGAAGCTGACGGCGCAGCTGATGCCGGTGAGCGTCGAAGATCCGTCACATGTGGAGTTGCAGGTCGAGGGCGCGGACGGGTGGCGGGTCGTCGGGCTCGAGTCCGTCCAACTCCCGGGCTACACGGCGACGTTCACGGTCGGCAGTTGGGACGCGACCCAGGACGTTCGCTATCGGCTGGAGTACATCCTCGGCGGCGACATGTGGGACCCCGACGTCTACTTCTTCGAGGGTCTGGTCCGGCGCGACCCGGCGGACGCCGACGAGATTGTTGCCGCGGCCTTCACCGGCAACCACAACGTCTCGCATCCGGGCGTCGATCGCGGCCGCTTCGACTGGAGCAGCGGGCTCTGGTTCCCGCACGCCGACGTCGTGCGGCACGTTAAGGCTCACGACCCCGACTTCCTCTTCTTCAGCGGCGATCAGATCTACGAAGGCGCAAGCCCCACCCGCGCCGACTTCGAGCAGCCGTTCCAGGATTACCTCTACAAGTGGTACCTCTGGTACTGGGCGTTCGGAGAACTGACGGCGGAGATCCCCAGCGTAACGATCCCAGACGACCATGACGTCTACCACGGTAACGTCTGGGGCGCCGGCGGTGTGG
>JBDHHX010000170.1:0-7740 GCA_039589155.1 Gemmatimonadota bacterium
CGTGATCGCAGCCGTCAGCGTCGTCTTACCATGGTCAACGTGGCCTATCGTTCCCACGTTCACATGCGGCTTCGTCCGCTCAAACTTTGCCTTCGCCATTCTCTCCTCGCTCCTCCGGGCGGCGCTACGAGCTAACCGCAACCGCGGCCTGACCGCGATTGAGGATCTCGTCAGCCTTAGACTTGGGCACATCCTCGTAATGAGAGAACTGCATGGTATAGACAGCACGGCCCTGGCTCATCGAGCGCAGGGCGGTCGAATATCCGAACATCTCGGCCAGCGGTACGCTGGCACCGACTACGCGGGCGTCAGCGCGCTGAATGATGCCGCCGATCTTGGCGCGTCGGCTGTTGAGCTCGCCGACCACGGCGCCCAGGTACTCCTCCGGCGTCACCACTTCCACGTCCATGATCGGCTCCAGCAGCACCGGGTCGGCGCGACGCGCCGCTTCCCTGAGCGCCATCGAGCCAGCGATCTTGAACGCCACCTCCGACGAGTCGACGTCGTGGTAGGATCCGTCGATGAGCGTGACCTTGATGTCGACCATCGGGTAACCGGCCAGCACGCCGGCGTCCATCGCCTCGTGGACACCCTGCTCCACCGAGCGAATGTACTCCTTGGGGACCGAGCCACCGACGATCTTGTCCTCGAAGATGAGACCGCTACCCTGCTCGCCGGGATCGAGGTTGATGACGACGTGGCCGTACTGTCCGCGGCCGCCGGTCTGGCGGATGTACTTGCCATCGACGTCGTGAGCCGCCGACCTGGCCGTCTCACGGTAGGCCACCTGTGGGCGGCCGACGTTGGCGTCGACTTTGAACTCCCGCTTCAGCCGGTCGACGATGATCTCTAGATGGAGCTCGCCCATCCCGGAGATGATCGTCTGACCCGTCTCCGGGTCGGTATGCACCTTGAAGGTCGGATCCTCTTCGGCGAGCTTGGCCAGCGCCTTGGCCAGCTTGTCCTCGTCGATCTTGGTCTTCGGCTCGATGGCCACCGCGATCACCGGCTCGAGGAACTTCATCGCCTCGAGGATGATCGGGTTGTTCTCTTCGCAGAGCGTTTCGCCGGTCCGGGTCTGCTTGAGGCCGATGGCGGCGCAAATGTCGCCGGCGAAGACCTCGTCGCGCTCCTCGCGGCGGTTGGCGTGCATCTGCAGCAAGCGGCCGATGCGTTCCTTCTTGCCCGACGACGAGTTGAAGACATAAGAGCCCGCCTTGAGCGAGCCGCTGTAAACGCGCAGATAAGTCAGGCGGCCGACGAAGGGATCGGTGGCGATCTTGAACGCCAGCGCGCTGAACGGCGCCTCATCGTTCGGTTCGCACTTGATGATCTGCTCGTCGTGATGCGGGAGATGGCCGGTGATCGCCGGGACATCGAGCGGCGACGGCAGGTAGTCGATGACCGCATCGAGGAGTTGCTGCATGCCCTTGTTGCGGAAGGCTGCGCCGCAAAGGACGGGCGTAATCCAGTTGTTGACGGTCGCGTGCCTGATCGCCAGGCGAACCTCGTCGTCGGTGAGCAGCGCCTCGTCCTCAAGGTACTTCTCGAGCAGCTCTTCGTGGTGCTCGACCGCCGCTTCGATGAGGTGGTGGCGAAGATCGGCGACCTTGCTCTGCAGGCTGTCGGGGATCGGCTCTTCGACCCAGGTCGCACCCAGCGACGCCTCGTCATAGACGAAGGCGATCTGGCGAACGATGTCGATGACCCCGGTGAACAGTTCGCCCTCGCCCAGCGGATACTGGAGCGGGTGGGCGTTGGCGCCCAGCCGCTCGCGGATCATGGAGACGACGTTGTCGAAGTCGGCCCCGACCCGGTCCATCTTGTTGACGAAGGCGATGCGCGGGACGCCGTAGCGGTCGGCCTGGCGCCAAACCGTCTCTGACTGGGGCTCCACGCCGCCCACGGCGCAGAAGAGCGCGATGCTGCCGTCGAGGACGCGCAGGCTGCGCTCGACCTCGGCGGTAAAATCGACGTGGCCAGGAGTATCGATGATGTTGACTCGATACTCGATGTCGTTGCGCGTCCAGAAGGCGGTGGTGGCGGCGGAGGTGATGGTAATCCCCCGCTCTTTCTCCTGCTCCATCCAGTCCATCACTGCATCTCCATGATGGACTTCGCCCATCCGATGCAACCGACCCGTATAATAGAGGATGCGCTCGGTAGTCGTGGTCTTACCGGCATCGATGTGGGCCATGATGCCGATATTCCGAAGCTTATCTAGAGGTACCTTCCTAGGCATATCGCTACTTACTGCTCTGGTATTTCAATAATCTCACTGAAGGCCCGCCTTACCAGCGGTAATGCGCGAACGCTTTGTTCGCCTCGGCCATTCGATGCACGTCCTGCTTCTTCTTCACCGCCGAGCCCTCACCCTTGGCCGCGGCCAACAATTCAGACGCCAACCGCTCGGCCATCGTCTTCTCGCTACGATCCCGCGACGCGCTGACCAGCCAACGTCGCGCCAGCGCTTCCCGGCGACGCGGCCGCACTTCCACCGGCACCTGGTAGGTGGCGCCGCCCACGCGGCGGCTCTTCACTTCCAGTACCGGCTTCGTGTTGCTGAAGGCCTGCCGGTAGACATTCATCCCCGGCTGCCCGGTCTTCTCTTCGATGATCTGCATCGCGTCGTAGAAGATCCCCTCGGCGGTGGACTTCTTGCCGTCGAGCATCAGCGTGTTAACGAACTTGGTGACTGACTCGCTGCCGTAGCGCGGGTCGGCCGAAGCCTTTCTGGGTACTGCTCTCTGCCTTCTCGACATAGTTTCTCGGCGCTAGCTCGCTGCGGGCGATCAGGCCTTCGGCCGTTTCGCCCCGTATTTGCTTCGACTCCGCTTGCGATCCGTTACTCCGGCCGCGTCCAGCTTGCCTCGGATGATGTGGTAGCGCACGCCCGGCAAATCCTTCACTCGGCCCCCACGAATGAGCACGATCGAGTGCTCCTGCAGGTTGTGACCCTCGCCGGGGATGTACGCCGTTACCTCGTATCCGTTCGTCAGCCGGACTCGCGCAACTTTGCGCAGCGCCGAGTTCGGCTTCTTCGGCGTCGTCGTGTAGACGCGCGTGCAGACTCCCCGCTTCTGTGGGTTCTGCTCAAGGGCGGGAGCCTTGTCCTTCTTCGCAGCCTTCTTGCGGCCCTTGCGGACCAGCTGGTTGATCGTCGGCATGCTTTTCCTGTTGCTCCTGCTGCTCGTGTACGCTCACCGAGCGTGTTCCGATCCTAACGAAACAAAGGCCGGAGACGTACGCCGCCTCCGACGCGTGCTAGGGTGATAGGACCGGATCGTCGAAAGACTGACGAACCTACGGGAACCTGGTTATCGCGTCAAGTCCAAATCCCCGTTCCACCGCTGCCATCCGCAGCTGTTCTGGTGCGCCAGAAAGCTATCCAGAGGGCGAGTTATGTCAACGTTTTTCAGGGGTGAGATTGGGGTGCGGAGGTGCCTCCCAAGGCGCGCTCCATGATGTAAGACAAGCCACATATCTACCCCGGTGAACATCGAACATTGGACATCCCAGATCGAACCTCGAAAGGGTTCGGCGCTGACACGCCTCGAAGGAGCGAACCGAGAACCTCGGACACCTAACTTCAAAGCTTGAAGGGGTTTCAAGGTTCGACGTCCGATGTCCGACCGCTCGAGGTTCGGCCGTGCCCTCAACGTTCAATGTCGGATGTCGGATGTTCGATGTTCGAATAGAAACGAGCCCCGCCGCCTCCCGGCGACGGGGCCCCGTCACGTCTATGTTCTACCGGCCTCAGTCGCCCGCCGACGTCGCCGGCGGCTGGGCTTCCTTGACCAGGTCGGCCAGTGTGACCTCAGGAGTCTCCTCCTCGGGCTCGGGCCGCGAGCTGGCCAGCTCGCTGATCTCCTTCTCGATGGGCGCGCCCTCGACGAGGAACTCGACGTCGGAGTAGCGGTGGATGCCCGTGCCGGCGGGGACCAGGTGGCCGATGATGATGTTCTCTTTGAGCCCCTCGAGGGTGTCCATGGCGCCGCGGACGGCAGCGTCTGTGAGGACGCGGGTTGTCTCCTGGAAGGAGGCGGCGCTGACGAACGACCGGGTTGTGAGACTCGCCTTGGTGATGCCGAGAAGCAGCGGCTCGGCGCGAGATGGCTTCTTGCCGCCCTGCCGCATCTTGGCGTTCATGTCGAGGAACTCGACGCGATCGACGTGCTCGCCCTCGAGGAACTCGGTGTTGCCGGGTTCCACGATTCGGACTTTCTGCAGCATCTGGCGAACGATGACGCCGATGTGCATGTCGCTGATGCGCACGCCCTGGAGGCGGTAGACCTCCTGGATTTCGTTCAGCAGGTACTCCTGAACGGCGCGCGGTCCCTTGATCTTCAGAATGTCGTGCGGGTTGACCGGGCCCTCGGACAGCCGGTCGCCTGCGCGGACGCGGTCGCCCTCGTGGACGCGCAAGTGCTTACCGACGGGGATCTCGTACACCTTCTCCTCGCCGCTATCGGAGGTGACGAGCACCTCACGCTTACCACGCTTGATAGCGCGGAAAGCGACGATGCCGTCGACCTCGGCGATCGTCGCCGGGTCCTTGGGCCGGCGCGCCTCGAACAGCTCAGCCACGCGCGGCAGACCGCCGGTGATGTCTCGTGTCTTGTAGACTTCGCGACTGATCTCGGCCAGTGTTTCCCCGGGCTCGACCTTGTTACCGTCGCGCACGATCAGCTGGGCGCCGACCGGCACGATGAACTCCCGCATCTTCTTCCCATCTCTCTTGATGGTGATCTGCGGGTGCAGCTTCTTGTCGCGGTCCTCGATGATGGTCAGCTGACGACGGCCGGTGGACTCGTCCAGCTCTTCACGAACCGTCTCTTCTTCGAGGATGTCCTGGAACGCTACGACGCCGCCAACGTCGGCGACGATCGGCTCCGAGTACGGGTTCCAGCTGAACAGCAACGAGCCCTGCCTGGCCTCCTCACCGTCCTCGACGTGCAGCGTAGCGCCGTAAGGAACGTTGAGGCGTGACCGCACCTGGCCGTCTGCGGTCAGCATCTGGATCTCGCCCTCGCGGCTGGTGACGATGCGGTTGCCCTTGGGGTCATCGACCAGCGTGATACGCTCGTAGCGGATCAGTCCATCCACCTTCGACTTACGACCCGTCTGTGCGGCGATGCGTGCCGCGGTACCACCGATGTGGAAGGTACGCAGCGTCAGCTGGGTGCCCGGCTCACCGATCGACTGGGCGGCGATGATGCCGACCGCCTCGCCGAGGTCGACTATGTTCATAGTGGCCGGGTTGCGGCCGTAGCACTGGCGGCAGATCCCGCGGCGCGATTCGCAGGTCAGCACCGAACGAATGCGCACCGACTGGATGCCCGATTCCTCGATCGCCTCGGCTTCCTCCTCGTGCATCAACTGACCGGCCTTAACCAGGCGCTGGTTGTCGATGGGGTCAACGACCTCCTCGAGGGCGACCGTACCGATGATGCGGTCGTGGAGCGGCTCGATGATGTCTTCGCCTTCCTTGAGCGCCGAGACCTCGAGACCCAACACGGTTCCGCAGTCCTCCTCGCAAATCGTGACGTCCTGTGCCACGTCGACGAGGCGGCGCGTCAGGTAGCCGGCGTCGGCAGTCTTGAGCGCCGTGTCGGCCAGTCCTTTGCGGGCGCCGTGGGTCGAGATGAAGTACTCGAGCACCGAGAGCCCCTCGCGGAAGTTCGAGAGGATCGGGCTCTCAATGATCTCGCCGATACCGCCGGTCAGCTTCTTCTGCGGCTTCGCCATCAGCCCGCGCATACCGGCTAGCTGGCGGATCTGGTCGCGTGAGCCTCGCGAACCCGAGTCGAACATCATGTAGACCGGGTTGAAGCCGCGGCGCGATTTGCGCAACGCCTCAACCATGGCCTCGGCGACATCGTTGTTGGCGTGGGTCCAGGCGTCGATGACGCGGTTATAACGCTCACCGTTGGAGATGACGCCCTTTTCGTAGGCCTTGGTGAAACGCTCCGTATCGGCGCGGGCGGACCCGATGATCTCCGACTTCTCCGGCGGAATCTCCAGGTCCTCGATCCCGATGGACGTACCGCCCATCGTAGCGTACTTGAACCCGAAGTCCTTCAGTCGATCGAGGAAGTCGGTGGTCCGCTTCATCCCGGCCACGCGGAAACACTGGAACACCAGGTCAGAAGCGGCCCCTTTGGCGACCGGCTTGTTGAAGAACCGCAGCTCGTCCGGGATGATGTCGTTGAACAGCACCCGTCCGACCGTAGTCGGCAGCCACTCACCCTGGTAGTGGAAGTAGATGGGGAAGTGGTAATCGATGGCGCCGTCGGCCTGCACGAAGCAGTTGTTGGCCATAGCGAGCTCGACCCCGTGGATCGACGAGTAACGCTGGGCGTTCTCGATCCGCTCGTCGAAGTTCTCGGGCAGCTTCGTCAGATAGTGCAGTCCCAGCACCATGTCCTGGCTGGGCGATGTGATCGGCTTGCCGTCGGACGGCTTGAGGATGTTGTTCGACGACAGCATGAGCACGCGGCACTCGAGCTGCGCCTCGAACGAGAGCGGCACGTGCACTGCCATCTGGTCACCGTCGAAGTCGGCGTTGAACGCCGCGCAGACCAGCGGGTGGATGCGGATCGCCTTACCCTCGACCAGCACCGGCTCGAACGCCTGGATGCCTAGCCGGTGTAGCGTAGGCGCCCGGTTCAGCATGACCGGGTGGTCCTTAATGATGTCCTCGAGCACCTCGTACACGCGTGGGTCGTCGCCCCGCTCCACTATCTTCTTCGCCCGCTTGACCGTCTCGGCCTCGCCGCGACGCTCCAACTCGTGAATGATGAACGGACGGAACAGCTCCACGGCCATCACCTTGGGAAGGCCGCACTGGTGCAGTCTAAGCTCGGGCCCTACCACGATCACGGAGCGGCCCGAGTAGTCGACGCGCTTGCCCAGCAGGTTCTGGCGGAAGCGACCCTGCTTGCCCTTCAGCATATCGGAGAGCGCCTTGAGCGGCCGCTTTCCGCGGCCGCGGATCGCCTTGCCGCGGCGGCCGTTGTCGAACAGCGCGTCCACCGCCTCCTGCAGCATCCGCTTCTCGTTGCGCAGAATGACCTCCGGCGCCCGCATCTCCATCAGCTTCTTCAACCGGTTGTTGCGGTTGATGACGCGCCGATACAGGTCGTTGAGGTCCGACGTGGCGAAGCGGCCACCGTCCAGCGGCACTAGTGGTCGCAGGTCCGGCGGCAGCACCGGGATCACGTCCAGGATCATCCACTCGGGATGGTTACGGCGCTCGGGATCCGAGTCGCTGTTGCGGAACGCGTCCACGACCTTGAGCCGCTTGAGGTGCTGCTTCTTGCGGTGCTGGCTGGTCTCGGTCGCCACTCGGCGACGCAGGTCCTTGGCCAGCTCGTCGATTTGGACCAGCTTCAGAAGCGCGCGGACGGCATCCGCACCGATCTCGGCCTTGAAGGCGCCGTCGCCGTCTTCCTTGGCCTGGGCCTTGAGCTCGAAGTACTCCTCTTCCTCGAGCAGCTGCTTGACCTTGACCTTCTGCTTGCCCGGCTCGGTCACTACGTAGTTGGCGTAGTAGATGGCCTTTTCCAGGTCACGCAGCGTCATGCCCAGCAGGTAACCCATCTGGGATGGCAGCGTCTTGAAGAACCATATATGAGCCACGGGAACGGCGAGCTCGATATGGCCCATGCGCTCGCGGCGCACCTTGGACAGCGTCACCTCGACGCCGCACTTGTCGCAGACGTGGCCACGGTAGCGGAT
>JBDHHX010000171.1:0-8936 GCA_039589155.1 Gemmatimonadota bacterium
GATCACATCACATCCGCCATCGGCGCCGCGATGATCGGCGCCTACGGCACCGCCTTGCTCTGCTACGTCACTCCCAAGGAGCATCTCGGACTCCCCAACCGCGACGACGTGAAGGCCGGCGTCATCGCCTACAAGATCGCCGCCCACGCCGCCGACCTCGCCAAGGGGCATCCCCGTGCGCGAGAACGCGACGACGCACTCTCCAGGGCGCGCTTCGAGTTCCGCTGGGATGACCAGTTCAATCTCTCTCTCGATCCGATCACCGCCCGCGAGTTCCACGACGAAACGCTCCCCGCCGCCGGCGCCAAGCTCGCTCACTTCTGCTCCATGTGCGGCCCGAAGTTCTGCAGCATGAAAATCACCGAGGAAATCCGCGCAATGGCCAGTGAGAAGGGAGTGAGCGAACAAGAGGTCCTGGAAGAGGGACTTGCTACGAAAGCCAGTGAGTTCGTGGAGAAGGGCTCGGAGCTATATACGGCGGGAGATTAGATGTTCTGTTGGGAATTCTCGAATAGCAGTCGGGGATTCGGGGATTCGGGGAGTTAGGGAACCGTCGAACCGACACATCGGCTGTTCCCGAATTCCCCGGCTCCCCGATTCCCCGAATCCTATTCGAGAATTCCCAACCCAAGTACCAATTCCCAATTGCAACCATCCAGATTCCCAGAATGTCCAATCCGTTGAACCCCTGTTTGAACGGAGGAGTACGCCCATGCACGCAAGAGTAGCTTTCCTCACAGTATTGCTGGCCGCGCTGGTCGTGATGATCGGGGCGCCGGCAGACGCGGCGGCCCAGCAGGTCAGGGTCGTCGAGAACGACGACTGGTGCGACGATTCCGACTGGAACGACGACGAGGAGGAGTACTGCGAGGTCCGCGAGTTCACGCTCGATGCCCGGGACCTGGTCAGGGTCAATGCCTCGCCGAACGGCGGCGTGCACGTTGAGGGCTGGGACAGGAACGAGATCCTGGTCCGCGCCCGCATCCACACGCGAGCCCGCGACGAGTCGGACGCCCGGGAGATGGCGGAGGAGATCGAGTTGGGCACCGGCAGCACGATCGATTCGGACGGTCCCAGCACCGGCCGCAACGAGGGCTGGTCGGTGAGCTTCCGGGTCTATGTCCCTTACAGCTCGAACCTGGATCTCAACTCGAGGAACGGCGGCATCTCGATCCACGAAGTCACCGGCGAGATCGAGTTCCGGACGACGAATGGCGGTGTGCGGCTCGAGAAGCTGAACGGCGATGTCCACGGCCGCACGACGAACGGCGGCGTGAAGGTGGTACTGGCCGGCAGCGGTTGGGAGGGTGATGGCCTGGACGTGCGGACGACCAACGGCGGCGTCAGGCTGACGATCCCCGAAGGTTACGATGCGCGGCTGGAGACGGGTACGGTGAATGGTTCGTTCCGCATCGACTTCCCCGTCACCGTGCAGGGCCGGATCGATCACCGCAACTTCAACATCGATCTCGGCGACGGCGGCAAGACGATCAGAGTCTCCACCACGAACGGCGGAGTCGTGGTCGAGAAGGCGTGATCTAAAACAAAGGCGGTGAGCTCACGGGCTCACCGCCTTTTCTTATGGCAGGTTGTCGTCGTCGTTCAACAACGCGGCAGCGTTCCCGGCGATCTCGGAATCGCTGAGCGCGATCCCGTAAGCCGCGTAATAGAAAAGCGTCCCTTTCATCGCTTTGTGAGACCGGCGCGTTCGGTTCATCATCTGTAGTTCCAGGTGGCTCACATCAAAGTCCAACCCTTCGCCCAATGCCGGATACTCACCATCTCTCACACGGCCGGCGCCTTGATCCACACCGTCCACGTAAAGCCGAATCCGTCTTTCCGGCAGCGGATGCTCGGAATCGTAAACGACGTGGAGTGCACGACGAACGCCGTCATCCAGGTCGAGCGGCCAGCGAACATCGATGCTTCTCCGACCGGTGGTCCTGAGCTGTACCGACGGCCAACCGTTGGAGCCGGTCTGTAGCATCGCGACGCGCCGGCCCGATGCAGATTGAAAACCGGCGATCCGCTGCACGTACGGCGGATCCTCCCACGAGGCCACCGTGACGAACGTCGCGCGGGTCGCGCGGTCGAGCGCAGCGACGTACTTGCTGTTCGCGACGCCACCGCGCACGACGCCGCCGTGCCTGAACGCGTTCGAGCGGAGGCCCCGATGACCCTCGGTTTCAGTCCACTCTATCGCCGGACCGTAGGCGATCGAGAGGTCCACCGGATCCGGTCGGTCATCGCGGACGGCGCCCGGCCCCTGGTCCGCCGCCGCCTCGTTGAGCCAGTAGCGGCCGAGCAGCGCCTGCACGATGGCCGGCTCGGCGGTCAGCCCAGAGATTCGTTCGACCTGCGAGCCGAAATCGCCGACCCGGGTCACAACGCCGGTCTCCGTGTCGATGACGGCCAGCTGGTTCTCCCAGGGTAGCGAGCCGTAGAGCGTGCCGTCGGGCGCGAACGCCAGGTCGGACACCGTGATCTCCACCTCGGGATTCCCCGCGGCGTCCGTCAGGTAGAGCGTCGACGTTATGTCGCCGGTCGCGGGATCGATCGTGTTGATCTGGCCGGTGGTCAGGCTGCTGCCGCGTGACATCCAGACCGTGCCCCGCGCGTCTATGGCCAGGCCCGCGATGTGGGCCCGGCGGCCCCTCCAATCGTCGAAACCCACCGGCGTCGAGTGGTACTCGAGAATCTCGGCGGTCCGTTTGTCCACCCTCATGATCTTCTCTTGCGCCACGCCGCCGTACCAGCCGGAGGCATAGAGCGTCCCGTCGGCGGAAAACGCGATCGCGTCGGAGCCGCCCTCGCAGTTCGGACCGCCGGTGAAGTCGAGCCCCTGGCCCTCGAGCGTCCCTACGACAGCGGCAGCGCCGCTGCCCGGATCGATCGTGATGAGGATCGCGCCGCGGCAGGCGCCACCCTTGATCCCGTACAGAGTACCGGTGAACGGATCGAAATCGATGGCCGAGATCCGCTCGCTTCCCACGGCCAGGCCGCTGCCTCCGATCAACGACGCAACGCCCGTCGCCTGATCGATGGAGAACAGACTGGCCGGGTTCACGGTGAAGAAGGACGACGATCCGAACAGGCGCGTCTCTACGATGCCAGGGACCCCGACCGGCGGCGCGCCGCCGTCCAGCACTTCCGTCTCTTCCACCGTGCGGCCCACCACGGCGCTGCTCCAGTGGACCGCGCCATTTTCCTGGATGTGGATCGGGTCGTCGGGTGGACAGTTGGACTGGTTGTAGGCCGCGCCGTCCAGGTAGATCGCGCCGTAGAAAGTGCTCCTGTCCTGGATCTCGATGCAGCCGCGGCCGAGTATGACGCCGGCGAAGGTCAGGCCATCGCCCTCCAGGTCTAGCTCGCCGCCGATCCCGTCGGCGTCGTAGTCCATGACGAAGAGGCCCTGGATGTAACCGTCGCCTTTGACCTCGACTTCGCCGCGCAGCAGAACGATGGGGAAATGATCGTAGCAGGCATCGCCGGGATCGTTCGAGCCGAAGTTGAGCGGGTGCCGCGTGTCGCAACTGCCGTCCGGGTTCTTGTGCGGACCGTACCGATTCTTCCGAGTCGAACTGCCCGGCCGCAACGTGACGTCTTCACCGAACGCTCCAACCGTTCGCGTGGCCAGCGCCTTCACCTCCGCCCAGCTGACCGGCCCGAACTGCTGGAACGTGAGATCGCCCATGGTCGCGTCTTCGACGGCCGGCGGCTCGCCAAGGACGACGGCGTCGTCGTCTATGTCCAGCTCCGACAGATCCTCGATGACGATGCCCGGCCGATCGTCGTCGATGCAGCCCGCACATGTCCAACCGGGTGGCAGTGCATCGTGGCCGTCGACTATCGCATCATCTTCGATCTCGGCCGCGCCACGCACGGTGATCGCGGCCGGTATCACCGCCAGGACATCCTCGACTGCGTCGGCCCGGACCAGCGACCCGGGGTCGCCGGGATACGCCGGTCGCGTGGGCTCATCGCACGCGAAGACGACGAGCGTTAGGAAAAGCACGTACTTGCCGCGCGTCACCATCTTACAACTCCGAAATCCGTCTCAGTTAGTGGAAAGTCGAAGTTAAACCTAGGCCGGCGGCCGGCCGGCAGCAATCGACTGCTGTCTCGCTTTGACCTGCAGGCCTGGTCGCCTAAATTCCCTGCTTCCCAGCCTCGTGAGGTGCCATGGGCGCGGACACCAATGGCTGGCCGAGCGCGTCGAGGAGCACGAGTCCGACACACCCGCGTTGCCCGCCTACACCGAACAGCGCGGCTGGAAGCCGTAAGGCGCTGCGTATGAACTCGCTACTAAGAATCATCCTGGCCGCCGCCCTGGTCGTCGCGGTGCCGATACCGTCCTCGGGCCAGACGCCCCATCCAGACGGCACCGTTCCTGCCGTCGCCGGCGCGCGCTACGACCGCTTCGGCGCCTGGCGCTGGATGTGGGGTGCGCACTACCGCGACGCCTGGGCGACGACCTTCGAGGTCGACCTCCTCGATCTCGATGAATTCGCCGGCGGCCTGACACCCGTCCGCAGCGGCCGCGGCCGTCAGACCCGGTCGCTCATCTTCGCCGGCGCCGATGGCCGCTCTTACGCCTTTCGATCGGTGGACAAGAACGCCGAAGGCGCGCTCGCCGAGGATCTGAGGCAGACCGTAGCCGTCGACATCATTCAGGACCAGATCAGCTCGCAGCACCCGGTCTCATCGCTGGTCACATCCCGGCTCGAGGAAGCCGCCGGCATCCTCCACGTCGAGCCGCGCCTGTTCATCATGCCCGATGACCCGCGGCTGGGAGAGTTCGGCGACGAATTCGCCGGCATGCTGGGTCTGATGGTCGAGCGACCGGGCGACCATTCGGATGAGAGCGCGATCTTCGCCGGCGCCGACCAGGTCGCCGACGGTCAGCAGATCTTCGACATCAAGCGCGCCAGTCCGCTCGAGCAGGTCGACGCCCGCGCCTTTCTGGCCGCGCGACTGCTCGACATACTGGTGGGCGACTGGGACCGCCACCGCTACCAGTGGCGCTGGGCGCGCATCGACGGCTCAGATTGGCTGCCGATCCCCGAGGACCGCGACCAGGCGTTCGCCCGCCTGGACGGCGTCATACCCTCGCAGGCGCATCGCTTCGTCCCCGAGCTGGTGAGCTTCAAGCCGGAATATCCGAGCATCGTCGGGCTCACGTTCACGGCGCAGGAGATCGATCGCAATTTCCTCACCGGCCTCGGGCGGCCGGAATGGGACTCCGTCGCCTCCGCTCTTGCGGCACGGTTGACCGATGAGGTCATCGAGGACGCGGTTCGGCGGCTGCCCGCCGAACTGTACGAGCTCGACGGCGCGATCTGGATCGATGCCCTGAAGCAAAGACGCGATCACCTGCTCGAAGCGGCCTCGGATTACTACGGGCTACTGGCCAGGATCGTCGAGATCCAGGCGACCGATGTCGCTGAGCGCGCAGTCATCACCCGGAACTACGACGGTTCCGTCGAGGTGACGCTAGCAGCGCTCGATGGCGCCGGCCCCTACTTCCGCCGGCACTTCGATCCAGGCGCGACCCGGGAGATCCGCATCCGGCTGCACGGCGGCGATGACGTAGCGGTGTTTGGTGGCGCCGGCGACCCGGTCATCACGGTGCGTGTCATCGGCGGCGAAGGCGACGACGAGTTCAGGTACGACGCGCCACTCAACGGCCTCAAGCTCTACGACCAGCACGGCTCCAACCGGGTCACCGGCGCCACCCGCGGCGCCGGCGGCGTTAGCACGAGCATCAACTCGAACGAATACACGGAGTGGGAGTACGCCACGGGACAGGAGCGGCCGCCACGCCAATGGGGAAGCTCTCACTTCCCGATCATCCGGCTGGGCGTGAACTCCGACTTCGGGCTACTGGTGGGACTGGGAACGAGGCGATCGAAGTACGGCTTCCGCAAGCATCCGTACGCACGGCGCTGGTCGGGCGGCTTCGGTATCACGACGACCGGCAAGCTGTTGCTTCTCTTCGACGCCGACCTGAGACGCGAGAACTCGCCGGTCTATTTCGGCCTCAACACCTTCTTCTCGCAATTGAACGTGATCAACTTCTTCGGGTTTGGAAACGACACGCAGGTGCCCGACGGCGCCAGTACCGACTTCTTCAAAGTCGACTTGGGACAGTTCGTCTTCGACCCGGCGATCGGTTGGGACCTAGGCGGCGCCGACGTTCGCGCCGGCGCGACGGTCCGTTACTCGAGCACTAAGGCCGACTCGGCCACGTTCCTCGGCTCGATACCGAACCTCTACGGCGTCGGGGACTTCTGGCAGACCGGCGCCTTCGCCGCCATGACGATCGACACCCGCGACGTGCCGGCGGTACCGACCCGTGGCGCCGCGCTCGAAATGGGCGGCTGGCTCTTTCCCAAGGCGCTCGACGTGGAAAGCACCTACGGCTACCTGCAGGCGCTGGCCGCGACCTACCTGACCGCCAGGATCCCGCTGCAGCCGACGCTGGCGCTCAGGGCCGGCGGCCGAAAGACCTGGGGCGATCCGCCCTACTTCGACGCCGCCTTCATCGGCGGCGCGCCGTCGCTGCGCGGCTTCGACCAGGAGCGTTTCGCTGGAGATGCTTCGCTTTATGGCAGCGCTGAGCTGCGCCTGTTCCTGGGGCACAGGGAGCTGCTGATACCGGGCGACTTCGGGCTCCACGGATCCTTCGACGCCGGCCGCGTCTGGGTGGACGGCGATTCGCCGGGCGACGTTCACACGGGGTACGGCGGCGGCTTGTGGTTCTCTTTCCTTGGTCGCCAGAATACCTTGTCCATCACCCTGATGAAGAGCACGGAAGGCACACGCTTCTATATACGCTACGGCATGCCGTTCTGATGCCTGACTACTGGAGGGACACATGACCCGCAAGGGACTCATCGTCAGCGCTTTGTTACTGGCAGCGGCCACGCCGGCCTCGGCCCAGAAAGTCGAGCTGACACCGTTTCTCGGCTGGGCTTTCGGTGGTACGTTCAAGAACGTCAACGTCCCGTCGGGCACCGGCGTCAATCGTCTCGACATCGCCAACTCGCCCGACTACGGTCTCATCGTCGACTTCACCCTCGCGCCGCAGATACAGATCGAGTTGCTCGGACAGTGGCAGCGCTCGCGGCTCAAGACTCACGACAACGTCACCGGCGGCGACAGGGACATCATCGATCCGCTGACCGTTGCCTACTACCACGTCGGCATCGTCTTCCAGACGCCCCGCAGTGAGTTAAAGAAACCGCAAGGCTTCTTTGCGATCACCGGCGGCGCCTCGAACTTCAGCGGGGAAGGCGCCGAGAGCGAGACGCGCTTCTCGATGGGCGGCGCCATTGGCGGCAAGTGGTTCATGAGCGAGCGGCTCGGCGTTCGCCTGCAAAGCCGTATCATGGTCAGCTACTTCGCCAGCACCAGCGAGCTGTTCTGCGATCCCGGCGGCATCTGTTACCAGATCCCGGCCAACTCGTTTCTGCCGCAGCTCGATATCTCGGCCGGCCTGATCGTCGCCTTCTGATATGCACAGATTCGCGACGGCCGTCGCCATTGCGCTTATCGCATCCGCGTGCGGCACGCGGGAGTTTCCCGATATGCCGCCTGCGCCCGCTGGGCTGCCCGACGCCGACGCCGTCGTCTACCTGATCGGCGATGCCGGTCTGGCGGTTAAAGACACACCGGTCATCGCCCAGCTCGCCGCCGACGTCGCCGAGCACTCCCGGACCTCATCTACGAGCACGGGATGCACGAGCCGTCACATCCCGATTACGAACGAGAGGTCGCCATCCTCGAGGCGCAGATCGATGTCGTGCGCGGGACGACGGCGTTGGGGATCTTCGTCCCCGGCAACCACGACTGGGGGTACTCGGGAGAGAAGGGTCTGGCCCAGGTCACACGACAGGACGCCTACATATCCGAGGTCGCCGCAGCCGGGGTAAACGTGGCGTTCTTGCCGAAAGCCGGCTGCCCCGGTCCCACCGTGCTCGAGCTCGGCGAGTCGGTCCTGTTGGTGATCATCGAGACCGACCTATGGCTGCGCGGCGATGGAACGGCGGAAGGCGAGAACTGCGCCATCCCCGACACCGCGAGCGCGAACGCAGCGCTGCGCACGACTCTGCACGAGAACGCTCGCGCCGCGGACCGCCAGGTCGTCGTCCTCGCCCACCACCCGCTCATGACGTTCGGGCCGCACGGCGGGTACTACGACTGGCAGAACCAGCTGTTTCCCGGGACATATTTTTGGAAGTATCTCTATATCCCCTTCCCCTTCATCTACCCCATCGTCCGCAACATGGGCGTCACCAGTCAGGACATTAAGAACGCGAAGAACCGCGCCATGCGCGCCCAGCTCGCGTCGGTGTTCGAGGACTTCCCCGATCAGCCGCTCGTCTACGCCGCCGGCCACGAACACAGTCAACAGGTCTACGACGGCGCCTTCTACGGAGTGGGCTGGAACCTTGTGACCGGCGCCGGCAGCCGACTCTCCGAGGTGAGTGATCACTTCGGCGCCCTCTTCGCCGCCGGCAAGCACTTGAAGGAGCACGGCTACATGCGCCTCGAGTTCTTACGCGACGGGCGAGTGCTTTTGAGCGTGCTCACCGACGGGACCACGGGCTGCAAGCCGCGCGGCGGCTCCAGCGCCTGCCCCGGCCAGGCCACGGTCCGCTACTGGCGCTGGCTCACCGGCGAGTGATGCCGTATGTTGATCTTTGCGGCCTCGTCGACCGCCCTGGCACAGGACAAGGACCTCAACGGTATGGCCGGTTGGGCGTGGGGCTCAGCCGTCAATGTGATTAACGGCAAGATGAAGATCGAGGACGACGTGGCCTACAGCGCCACCCTCGGGGTCGAGGCACAGCGCAACACAAAGATCGAGCTGTCGTGGATCTATCACCCGACCAACCTGAGGTTCACGCCGTTCACCGGGCCGGTCGAGACGA
>JBDHHX010000172.1:0-7721 GCA_039589155.1 Gemmatimonadota bacterium
CGGTTCATTTCGTCGACGGCGTTCTGATCGTACGCGGTCAGGAAGTCTCACTAGGCAGCGATGTGGGCCGCGTCCTCGTTTTTCCAATCGACACCGTGCTCAGCAGTTGGGACGCCGGCTACGAGGCGTTCGGCCGCTTCCTGACCGAGACGAGCACCGTAGGCATCGTCGCCCACTCGAGGAGCCCGCGCACGCGAGACAGCTGGCGACCCGGCACAACGCCGGGAATCGTCGGCTGGGAGGTGTTCGATCTGGCGGACATCGGGCGCACGCGACTGGCCGACCCGTGGGTCGGCTACCACCTGTTTTCTCTGGTCACCAGCCTGCCCATCGGTCGAGGTCATTGGAGCCTGATCCGTTTCCACAGGAACGGTTTCGACCAGCCGCACGTGGCGGCTTACGATTCGCTTTACCGACGCGCGCATCTGACCGCGGTCGGCGGTCTCGACGCCCATCCGAAGAAGCGGATTCGTGGCGGCCTCTTTCCGGCTTACGAGCCGTTCTTCAAGAGCGTGGTGAACCACGTGGAGCTGGAGGTGCCGCTCCCCGGCGACGCCGCTGTGGCCAGCGTGGTGATTGCAAATGGGCTGCGAACCGGAAGCGTCTTCATCTCGCTGGGGGACACGCAGCTAGCACGCAACTTCGTGCTCCAACTGGAATCGCCGGGCGGCTTACGTTTCGGCATCGGGCGCTACGTCGAATGGCAGCCCGACCTATACCTGCGGGCCGGTTTTTGGCCCGGCCCCGACAAGGGTATTCTGTATCGTGTGGTGCGCGACGGAGAGGTGCTCGCTTGGGTGAACGGGCCACAGCTGACTTGGGCCGTGGAAACGCCGGGCAACTACCGTGTGGAAGCGTATCGTTACACGCTCAAGATCGGACCGGCGGTTTGGAATCTGCGCCCGTGGATCTTCGCGAATCCCTTCCGAGTCACTGATTCAACAGCCAACAGCCAGTAGTCGTCGCTCGACGCTGAAGTTCTTTTCGTCGCACGACCCCCAACGTTCGGTTTCAACGCTCGAGTCCATGAACGTCGGGCGTCGTTGGACGGGAGTCGAGAATCGGTTGTCGAGAAGAAACTTCAACGTCGAGCGAAGGCTGTCGGCTGTCGGCTGTCGCAGTGAGTATCGAATCTTCTACAATGTAACTTCCACTTCCGCATAGTTCCGCAGCGCTTCCACCTGTTCCGACGCCCCGATCAGGATCATCACGTCCCCTGCCTCCAGCCGCGCCTCGGGGCCCGGATTGTAGATGGGCGGTCCGGCAACGCCGCGACGAAGCGCCAAAACGATCAGCCCCGTCTCCTGGGGGATGCGCGCCTCGGCTAGAGTCTGACCGACCAGGTGTGAGCCGGCCGGCACCGTCGCCTGCTCCAGTCGCATCTCGATTCCGGCGTCAGAGATGGCGCAGTCGAGAAAGCTGATGACAGCTGGCCTGAGCAACGAGAAGGCCATGCGGATGCCGCCGGTCTGGTACGGCGAGATCACGTGGTCGGCGCCGGCGCGGCGCAGTTTCTCCACCGACTCTTCGTTGTAGGCGCGGGCGACCGTGGGGATGTTCTCGTTCAGTTCCCGGGCCGTGAGGCACACCAGCAGGTTGTCGGCGTCGTCGGCCAGGCAGGTGGCCAGGCCGCTTGCGTTTTCTACGCCGGCGGCCAGCAGGCTGCTCTCCCGGGTCGCGTCGGCCTCGATCGCTAGGATGTCGGGGTAAGTCTCCCTCACCTGGGCGATCCGCGCCGCCAACTGCTCGATCACTACGAACGGATGTCCGGCAGCGGCCATTTCGGCGATCACCACGTGTCCCATGCGTCCGGCCCCACAGACGATGAGATGATTCGAGAGCTTGTCTATTCTGTTCATGATCCTACGCCTCCGCAGAACGCCGCCCAGGTCGAGCTCCACGATCAGCGCCGTGGTCAGGGCCCACCAGATCCCCAACCCGGTGATTCCCAGGAAGATCAATATCATCGTGAAGGTACGGCCGCCGTCGGATAACTCGTGGACCTCCATGTAGCCAACCGACGTCACCGTGGTGACCGCCATGTACAGAGCGTCCTGCCACGGCCAGTCTTCGATGGCCATGTAGCCGGCCATCCCTGCCAGAAACACCGTCAGGAAGTAGCCCGCAGCCAGGCCGAAACGGAGCCAGAAGGGTTGGAGCGCCTCGCTCAGCGTCATCGGCTCGGCCTGGTATCCGGGTCCGGCGGCCAACCCCCCGGACCCGCGCGTGCTCGTTACCAGACCAAACAGTCCGCGTGTCATCCGCGGCATGGCGAGGCCTCCGTTGGGCGGGGCTGGCGCAACTTAACAATCAACATGAAACAACTGTCCCAGATGTGCATCCCCCAGGCGGCTGCGAGCGTCGGAGAGCAGCCGTGACAACGGATTCTAGCCGCGACCGGCCAGCGCTGCAATCGCCCCGAGACGGAACTAAGGGGCGACAGAGGCGTTTTAGTATGTACTGACGCAATGGGTCGCAGCGCTCCGGCTATAGCCGCCCCGAGTGGGATGGTCTGGGATTCCTGCTGGCTCGCGTGGTTCAGGCACTGAGCATATCTTCAATGCCTCGTGACCGCTCGCCTGCCGCAGCCCGGGCCCGCGATCTGCCGCTATGTAGCGGAGATCGTCGACTGGTGGGAAGGTGCCGGGCGTGGGCCTGGTGACGGGTTCAGTCAGTTCGGAGGAACAATGGTATTCGACAAAGCCCGCTCTTTGGTGTGTGCGACGCTGGCGGCTCTCTCTCTCGGTCTCTTTCCCCTGGCGGATACAGCCGAGGCTCAGTACTTCGGGCGCAACAAAGTCCAGTACGAGAACTTCGATTTCGAGGTGATGAAGACCGATCACTTCGATATCCACTACTACCCGGAAGCCCGCGATGCTGTTGAGGAAACGGCCCGCATGGCCGAGCGCTGGTACGCTCGCCTCTCCCGCATCTTCAACCACGAGCTGAACGGTCGCCAGACCATCATTCTCTACGCCGATCACCCCGACTTCGAGCAGACGACGGCCCTGATGGGCTCTATCGACGAGGGGACGGGTGGTGTGACGGAGGCGTTCAAGCGACGTGTCGTCTTGCCGATGGCCGGCTCGCTCAAGGAAACCGACCACGTCCTTGGACACGAGCTCGTCCACGCCTTCCAGTTCGACATCACGACCGCCTCGCGCAGCGCCGTGGGCGGCGGCTTTCCCGTCGCCCTCGCCATGCCGCTCTGGTTCATCGAGGGCATGGCCGAGTACCTGTCGCTTGGACCCGAGTATCCACTGACCGCCATGTGGGTGCACGACGCGGCGCGGCGGCAGAAGCTCCCGTCGTTCGCCGAGCTCTACAACCCGGTCTACAACCCCTATCGATATGGCCACGCTTTTTGGGCCTACGTCGGCGGCACCTGGGGCGACCCGGCCGTCTCCGAAGTTCTCAAAGCTGCTTCGATCACCGGTGACGTGGGCAACGCCGTGGCCACCGTGCTCGATATCGCGCCCGACCAGCTGATGGCCGACTGGCAGGAGGCTATCGACGACGCCTATCAGGGCGTCCTCGCCAGGACCGGCGGCCCGACCGACTACGGTCGCGAGTTGATCTCACGCAGGACCGGCAGCGGGTTCTACAACGTTGCGCCGGCGATCAGCCCCGACGGTTCCCTTCTGGTCTTCCTGACGGAGAAAGACTTCTTCCATATCGAGATGTTCAGCGCCAACGCCGAGACCGGCGAGATCGGCAAGAAACTCGTCAAGACGGCTTCGGACCCGCACTACGAAAGCCTGCAGTTCATCAACTCGGCCGGCGACTTCCATCCCGACGGTCGCCACTTCGTCTTCGCCGGCGTGACCAGGGGAACGCCTAGCCTGACGGTCATCGATACCGAGCGCGGAAAACGAGTGACCGAACATCGCGTCGATGAGGTAGGCGAAATCTTCAACCCCACGTTCTCGGAGGATGGCAGCAAGATCATCTTCTCGGCCAGCGCTGGCGGCTTGATGGACCTGTTCTACATCGACACCGAGACGCGTGAGGTAACACGGCTCACCGAGGACCCCTACGCCGACCTGCAACCGGTCTGGTCGCCCGATGGCAAGCGGATCGTATTCGTCACCGATCGGTTCTCTACTGACATGACGCGCCTGGAGTGGGGCGCCTACGAGCTCGCCATTCTCGAAGTCGAGACGGGCGAGATCAGCAGGGTGCCCGGCTTTGACAACGCAAAGCACATCAACCCGCAATGGTCGGCCGACGGCGAGAGCGTCTTCTTCCTGTCGGACCAGAACGGGATCAGCAACATCTACAGGGTATGGCTGGCCGACGGCGATATTCGTCAGATCACTCAGCTGACGACCGGCGTCAGCGGCATAACCGATCTCAGCCCGGCGTTCGCGCTATCGAACAACGGCGAGCGCCT
Source organism: Gemmatimonadota bacterium (assembly GCA_039589155.1). Classification (GTDB taxonomy): domain Bacteria; phylum Gemmatimonadota; class Gemmatimonadetes; order Palauibacterales; family KS3-K002; genus Kutchimonas. The sequence continues at coordinate 4,394 of JBDHHX010000172.1, forward strand.
GATTTTCAGCTCATTCGAGGGTAACCAGTACTCCCTGTTCTCCATCGAGTCGCAAGAGGTGTTGGCCGGTGGCCCGATCGCTCGCCCGATCAGTGCGGTGAGTCCTGCCGTCTTACCGCCAGCGGACCGTGCGGTGGGTGACGTGATGGCGCTGGTCAACAACCCGGATCTGGGGCTGCCGCGCACGTCGTACGATTTCGAGACGTCGAAGTACAAGGCGGGTCTTTCACTGGACTACATCGCGCCGCCCCAGGTGGCGGTGGGCAGCGACCGCTACGGGACGTTCGTCGGCGGCGGCACCGCTCTGTTCTGGAGCGACATACTCGGCGAGCACAACCTCGCCACGTCACTCCAGGTCAACGGCAGCGTTAAGGACATCGCCGCACTGGTCAGCTACGAGAATCGTGGATCGCGCTGGAACTGGGGCTTGATCGCGTCACAGTTCCCATTTGTCACGCGGAACTACGCCGTTGGCATCGATGCGAACGGCAATCTGATCGAACAGGAACTACGCTTCCGGCAGACCAGTCGAGAACTGGCGGGCCTGATCACCTATCCGCTCAGTCGCGTGCAGCGAATGGAATTCAGCGCCAGGGCTCGCAACATATCGTTCGAGACCGAGATCCAGACCCGCGTGTTCACGCCGAGCGGGCAACAGATCGCCGACGAAACACTGGACATCCCGTCGTGCAGTGAAGGGATCGATCCCGGAACCGGGTTCTGCGATCCGGCGGCGTTGAACCTGGGCACGGGCACCATATCTCTGGTCTACGACAACACGCTCTTCGGCTTCACGGGCCCGGTGATGGGCCAGCGCTATCGCTTCGAGGTGGCGCCGACAGGCGGATCGCTGAACTACATCGGGACGCTGCTGGACTATCGCCGCTACTTCATGCCCTGGAACCGGATCACGCTCGCCGGCCGAGTCCGCCAATGCGGGCGGGTCGGCGCGGACGGCGAAGACGTCCGCCTCACTCCGTTGTTCGTCGGCTACCAGCAGATCATCAGAGGCTATGACCCGGGCAGCTTCAGCAGCATCGAGTGCGCCGACCCGCTGCTTGACAACGGCAGCTTCATCGGGAGGACCTCGTCCGGTTGTCCTATCTACGACCAACTGTTCGGCAGTCGGATGCTAGTAGCCAACTTCGAATTGCGCATGCCGTTTCCACAGATACTCGGCTTGAGGGCTCCGGGCAGCCTGCCCCCGTTCACGGTCGCTTTCTTCTTCGACGTCGGCGCCGCCTGGTGGAGTACCCAGAAAGCACGCGTGTTTGGCGGGAACAATTCGCCGTGGAATCCGGTCTCCAGCTTCGGAATCGCTTCGCGGATCAACTTGTTCGGGGTCTTTCTGCTGGAGATCGATTTCGTTCACCCGAACAACCGGCCCAGCAAAGGCTGGTTCTGGCAGTTCGGGTTCTCGCCCGGCTTCTAAAGCACGACCCGGAGGGCGACCCGCCTGGTGCTGCCTGCCGCTCACCAGGCGACAACTCAGGGAAGCCTCTCCGGGTCTTTCAGTATCAGCTGCCGCCGGCTCGCATTCTGCGGCTGACCATCAGGACACCACCCACCGAACGTACTCTGCGAAAGCCCAGCAGGTGCAGCACGTCCATCGAGTACCGGCGAAGGAGCTTGCGCTCCACGACCAGAGTCTCTGGCCTTGTCGGGTGGCGAGAGACGCCCGGAAGCCAGTGAACGATGGCGTCGAGCCGTAGATAGCGGAGTGCCGCCGATAGCTTGAGCCACTCGGGCCGGAACTCGCGGACGATGAAGAACCCATCGTTGCCCTGTTCCTGGTAAAGCGGCATCAGTACTCGACCTTGCCAGCGCGAGTGGATATCGCCGTTTTGGTCGCGGGCGAGGAGCTGGCCGGATGTAACGGGATCGAAGTTCTCGAAGCCCAACTTCATCTTGAACGCGTCGCCGTTCAACACGGGGTGGCGGTATCGCACGTCCATTATGCGAGGGACCCGGGCGGTGGCGGCGGCGAGGATCTCCCGTGAGCGGCTCACCTCCGGAGTGTCCCGTTCATCGATGAGCCCTGCCGCGGCCAGTGCGATCCAGACGGCGGCCTCGGCGTTGTCAACGGAGGTCGGCGAGTCGTGTTGGCCGGCTTCCAGCGCCAGTGCCGTGTGCCCCAGGTACGTCAGGTACTCGCCGAGCGTGCCATCCAGGTGCTCTTCGAGCCCCAATATGAAGGGTACAGGGAAGTTCTTGGCGAACGCGCGATTAGCCAGCGTGTCACCCATCACCAGGAAGGGGACGCCCGCGCCGGAAGTCGTGTGGAGGTCGATCACGTAAACGTCGCCGTTGGCGCGGCCGAACACCTGCTCCAGCGCGCCGACAAGTTCGCGGCGCTCCACGTCTTCGACCGCCTGGGTACCTGGCTGGGAGTCGACGCTCCCGGCGCGCCAATCACGGTTGAGATCCGTATCGACGTAGCGTCGCTGACGTGTCAGGGCCGCCAGGTTGCCGGCCAGACCGACCAATTCGCCGTGCACGACCTGACGACGCTCGGCCAGCGTCTTGAAGACGCGGCCCAGAGCCTCGATCCCGGCCGGCTCGTTACCGTGGATTCCTGCGACGCAGAGGAGCGTCGCCCCGTGACGGTCGCCCGCGACGCGGCCCAGCACTCGGGATAGCGGGTGGCCCTCCCCGCCCGGTTCCCGCGTCACTCTTCCCTCAGCTTTTCCTCCAGGAAATGCCTCGCGATCGGCATGAAGTCTCGCTCGCCCACCGTTCCGACAAGTTTGCCGCCCTTTACGACCGGGAGCACGGATACCCGGTGTTTGTGCATCAATTCGATCGCCTCGATCGTTGGAGTCTCCGGGGGCACGCTTATCGGGTCCTTCACCATCACGTCCTTCACCGGCACCGTCATTCCTGGCTCGCCGATCTGCCCTCTCGTCAGCAGCCGGATCAGCGAGCGATAGGACACGAGGCCGACGATCTGATGCGCGTCATCCTCTACCAGGACGTGCCGGATGTGCTTGTTGTCCATGACGAACGCCACCAGGTCGATCAGCTCGTCCTCATGGACCGTGAACAACTCGGTCGTCATGTACTGATCGACTCGCAGATAGTTCTTACGCCAACCGCCGGCATCTTCGAGTACGGCCGGCGGCCATTCGTGTCCCAATTGCCCGCTGTGCTGTCGCTCCGCCATGGCACCGGCGAGAGCTGCAAGCCTTTCTGGCCGGGTTCCCACATCTTTCATGTTTTGAAGCGACCGCAGCATCCACTGTGCTCCCGTGCCGCTCGAGTTGACCCGGTCGCGGATCACACCAAGGTAGAGGTCGATGTCGGCCGAATCGACGTCCGCCTCACTCAG
>JBDHHX010000173.1:0-8630 GCA_039589155.1 Gemmatimonadota bacterium
GCGCATCGCACACTTCACGCGTGATACGAATCGCCTCGTCGATAGGAAGTTGCCCTTCGCGGCACAAGCGGTCGCGCAGCGATTCGCCATCGACGTAGGGCATCACGAAGTAGAGGAAACCGGCCGCTTCGCCGGAGTCGTGCAGCGGCAAGATGTTCGGGTGGCTGAGCGCGGCGACGATCTCGATCTCGCGCAGGAAGCGCTCCGCCGCTAGTGTGGCGGTCAGCTCTGGATAGAGGACTTTGACGGCGACCTTGCGGTGGTGCTTGAGGTCGTCGGCCACGTACACGGTGGCCATGCCACCACGCCCAAGCTCGCGCTCGATGGCATAATTGTCTGCAAGTGCTGCGCTTATGTTTCCGGGCCCCAGGATCATGGCCTCCGGCTCCGGCTATTCCCCTTCATCTATGTAGATGCTCACAACACGTCGCGCGTTGCCAGCCTCTAGTGCTTTCTACTCACTACGGCTGGAGGCACCGGCGAGTTTTGACGATTCAAAGCGGAGTCACCGATGCACCGCCTGACGGCTCGGCGACGAAAAGCTGGTCTTCGAGCGGTCCCTCGTACTCTCGTTTCTCGTAGTAGCGGTCGGCTAGTGCTTTCATGACTCTTCTTGATTTCTTGTCCGGGCAGAGCGCGACGACACAGCCGCCGAGACCGGCGCCGGTGAGGCGAGCGCCGGCGGCACCGGCTTTGACGGCGATGTAGACGAGCTCATCGAGCTCCGGAATGCTCACGTCGAAGCTCTCGCCCAGGCTCTGATGCGAGTCGGTCATCAGGTGACCGAACGCTTTGAGGTCATAGTCGAGAAGAGCTTTCTCGGCGCGTCTCACGCGCTCTGCCTCGCTGATCACGTGAACGAAGCGCCGCAGCAGAGTGTCATCATCGAGAATGTCACCGGCCCTGGCGAGCAGCTCGTTTGCGTGGCTCTCGGCGATGAGCCCTGGATACGAATCGATCGTCCCGGCGAGCTCGAGCCCTTCTATCATCCGGGTCAACGCCGCGCCGCACTCGCGGGTCCGCGCGTTGTAAGCATCTCGCAGCGCACCCGCCTTCTCGGCGCGGACCAGACTGAAAGCGACGATGAAATGCCACTCGGGCGGTATCGGGTGAGCGGTCAGCCTAAGTGGTTCGAAGTCTATCCGGCTGACCGAGTTCCGGCGGGCGGCCAGGCAGATTGCCTGGTCCATGCCGCCACCGCGGGTACCCACGTAGTGCTCGGCCTCGGCGAGGTACTCAGCCAGCTCCATCTTCTCGGTCCAGACGTCGTTGGCGTGGAGGACGGCGAGCGCGGAGGCGACGACAAGTGCTGAGGAGGAGCTGAGGCCGGAGGCGATAGGGATGTCCGAGTGCACGACGGCTTCGAGTCCCAGCTTGGCACCATAACGCTCCATCATCGCCCGACAGGCCGCCTTGACGTAGTTACCCCAGTCGCCGTCTTCGTACGGTTCGATCCTTGTGGAAAGCTCAAACTCGCGGGATGTAAAGAGAGGATTCGTGCTGGCTATCTGAACCGCCGCGTCCTCACGCTCGCGGTAGAGCAAAGCGACGTGTCGCTGCAGCGCCATCGGCAGAACGGAGAGTCCGTTGTAGTCGATGTGGTCGCCCATCAGGTTCACGCGTCCCGGTGCGATAACGAGACTCGTGCCGTCGGCGGAGCCGTAGCTCTCCTCGAAAGCCTGGCGGAGTAAGTCGAGATGTGGTGTCGTCGCTAGCGTTGCTCTCCTCCTGCTTCCTCTTCGGCGTGGCGCAGGCCGGCGACGCGGCCGTCCAGGTCCCATGTAGAATCCGGAACCACGCCCAGGTGCGCCATAGCGGTGACCGCGATATCGACATGGTTCGCGTAGGGCTCGGGACGGCCCTTGATAGCCGAAGGCCCACTGGCCAGGTAGAACACGGTCTTCTCTTCCAGGGAAGTGCCGCCGTGGCCGCCCGTGTCTGTGTGGCCGTGGTCGGTGATCACCAGGATGAGCCAGTCTTCGTTGCGGCGCATGCGCCTGCGCTGGCGCAGTGCCGCCATCAGTGCGCCGACCTGGTCGTCGGCGATGCGGATTGAGCGGTAGTACTCCTCCGACAAGCCACCGTGGTTGTGAGCGGCGACGTCGGGGTTTCCGATGTACACGAACATGGCGTCAGGGTCCTGGTTCCTGATGAACCGAACGGCCGCGGACACCGACTGGGAATCGGCGAGTGGGTATCCCTGAGAGTCACCGTCGAAGTTGAGCTTGGCGTCGACTGAATCGCTGATCATCGGGCCGCCGGACGCGCGCACACCCAGCGGCGGCCAGTCGACGACGGCGAAGGTGGAGAACTCCGGATCGACCATCTCCAGGCGGGTCAAGAAATCGGGGTACCAGTCGTACTCGTTGGTGGAGAGGTCGTTGTCGACGACCTTGTGTTTCTCCGGCCAGACGCCTGTGAGGATGCTTGACCAAGCGGCGCCGCTGATCGTTTGTGCTTTGGTCCTCACGTTACCGGAATAGCAGCCGTTTTCGATGAGCGCGTCGATGTTGGGCGTCGCTACCCGGGCCAGCACATCGGGCCGTATACCGTCGATGCCGATCACCAGTACTTTCTTGCCCTGAGCCTCCGCCAGCTCGGCGGCTCGATCGGCGCAGGCCTGTAGCGGAACGGCCGCCAGGAGCAGGAATACGAGTCGTCTCATGTCTCAGAACTCGTCGCTCATGCCAAAGATCTTCCGGCGCGTGACCCACTTGCCGCGTGTGAAGTCCGGGAACCTGACCGGCGCGCTGCCCATGGAGATGGACTGCTCTGACAGGGGGCTGATCACGCTCCATGCCGCCGCGTCGTAGACGTCGATGGGCGGTTCGACCTGACGCTTCACGGCCTCGACGAACGCGTTCAGCACGAAGAAGTCCATGCCGCCGTGGCCGGACCCGGCCGCCCGATCCTCGTAGCGTTTCCAGAGTGGATGGTCGTATTCATCCTGGTACTCGGCGAGCGGCTGCCAGCGGTGAGGCTCGCTGACGCCTTCGACGTAGATGGTGCGACCGTCGTTCATCCATAGCCCTTTCGTGCCCTGGACGCGGAACCCGAGCGAGTAGGGTCTCGGTAGGTTGGTGTCGTGGCTGACCATGACGGTCTCGCCGTTCGAGCAGCTGATAACCGTCGTGACGATATCGCCGAGCTCGAAATTGATCGACGCGTTGGGGTGGCCCTCGCCGCCGACTTCGACAATGTAGTTGTGAAGTCCACGCGTCTTGGTCGCCGTAGATGTCAGGGTCATGAAGCGGTTGCCCGAATTGATGTTCAACATCTTGGCCACGGGTCCGACGCCGTGGGTCGGGTAGATATCTCCGTTTCGCCTGATCGAATGCTCGGTGCGCCACTCCGCTTCGCCGTTGGCGCCGGGCCCGAACTCGACGCCGGGGTTGAACTTCACCGTCCGCAGGTCGTGCTGGTAACCGCACTGACAGTGCATCAGCTCGCCGAACATCTCCTGGCGGACCATGTTGAGGACCGCCATCACGTCGCGGCGGAAGCAGACGTTCTCCATGATCATGCACGGCATGCCGGTACGCTCGGAGGTGTCGACCAGGTCCCAGCAATCCCTCACGGTGACGGCGGCCGGCACCTCGACGCCGACCCACTTTCCGTTTGCCATCGCGGCCACTGCCATTGGGGTGTGCCAGAGCCACGGTGTCGCGATGATCACCGCATCGATATCGTCCCGCTCGACCAGATTGAGAAAGTCCTCCTCGCCGTCGCTGAACCCGCGAGGCGTCTTTCCGGTGGCCTCCTTGACTCTCTCCTGCGCGCTTTCTACCCGGTCCGGCTTTATGTCGCAGACGGCTTTCACCTCGCAGTCGTCGCGATCCAGGGCCAGCCTCAGCAGCCAGCTGCCACGGCCGCCGACGCCGAGGAAGGCCAGCCGGACTTTGTCGTCCAAGGGCTCACTCGCTCGCGCGAACAGCGGATTAGGTAGAACGGAGGCGCCGATAGCGGCGCCGGCGCCGGTCTTGATGAAGTCGCGTCGATGGATGGTCATGTGTAGTTACCGTAGTTGCAGGTCCAGTATGAGCGGCCTGTGATCTGAGACCAGAGGCTCGTCGACGGGCCAGTGGTCGATGATCACGAAGCGGTCCGCGGGTCGATAGATGATATAGTCGATCTCCCTATCCGGTGCGTCGGACGGGAAGGTAAAGTTGTCGTCTCCCTTGTCCGGAATCTGCCACGGTCCAGCGAACAGAGCCATGACCTCTGAGTCAGGTGTCGAATTGAAGTCTCCGGCGAGGATCACTGGGGCCGCTTCGTCCTGCAGGAGATCGATCACGCGCCTGGCCTGGGCCATGCGCTCCTCGTGCGTCGCGTAGAGGTGGATGCCGACGACCACGAGCTCCGTTCCGTCGACGTCGATTCGGGCCGCCAGCGCCGTCCGCGGCTCCAGCCCGTCCGGGAGTCGGTGGTTCTCGTATGCCAAAATCGGGTATCGGGAGAGCAATCCCATGCCGTAGCGGCCGCCCTGGTAGTCGAAGAAGCCGCCGAACAACGCGTGCATGCCGGTAAGCTCGCCGAGCACGGCGACCTGGTTGACGGCGAACGTCCGCTCCACGGCACTGTCGATCTCCTGAAGCGTGACGATGTCGGGCTCCAGTTCGCTTATCAGCTCGGCCACGCGCTTCAGGTTGATCACGCTGTCCATTCCCTCGCCGTGTCGAATGTTGTATGCGAGGATTCGGAGCGTGCCCGGCTCGCGGACCGGCGCTTCGTTTGCGGCTTCAGGAGTAGACGGATTCGGGTCCGATTGCGACTCCAAATCCTGGCGTTCGTCGACGCAGGCCAGGACGACGGCCAGGCCGAGCAGCAGCGGGCCCGCCCTATTCATGGCGTTGCCGCGCCAGCGCCGCCGGGTCACCGTCGCTGCGGTTGAAGGGGCGCAGTCGAAAGGCGTAGCTGTATTCTTGGTAGTAGAGCGAGTAGCGCGGTAGCCCGGTAGGCCCCCAACTGGTGACTCCGCCCACTCCCATCTGCCGGTAGTCGATGGCGAGGCTGACGAGGTCGCGTTCGACCAGCTCGCCAAAGTGGCGTTGCGCCTTCTGCTCGCCGGGATCGAGATCTTCGATACGGTAGTGCAGCGCGCTCATGCTGAGGAGCGGGTCACCGATGACCAGTAGGCCGGTGCCGTCTTCGTTGGTGAGCGTCATCCAGCGAACGTCGGTCCGGGTCCCGGATTCCTGCGGTCTAACGTATGGGTGAAACATCTCGGAGGCTGTCGACTCGTACAGTCCGACGGGCGAGCCCGCGTGCCGATCCCAGTAGTTCTCGTGGGGCCCGCGCCCGTACCACAGAACGTGAGAGAACTCCCGAGGCAATTCCATGGTCATGCCGAATCGTGGCATCCGGGGCAGTCCCTCGCCGCGCGGCTCGAAGCGAGCCTCGACGGCGATCTCGCCGTTGCCGAAGATCGTGTAGGTAGTGGAGTAGCCGGCGTTGCCCGCGCTCTCGAGGATCGAGCGGAAACGGACGGCGACTTCTTGGGGTCGTGGATGGGTCACAACGGTGCGATAGACCCTGCGGTCGCCGCCGGCCTCTCGCCAGATGGCCAACTTAGTCTGCCAACGACCGCCGAAATCGTTGTCCGTAGGAGCGCGCCAGAAATTCGGCTCGGGCCCGGAGACGATGAGCGGGACGCCTCCATATGTGTAGGCGGTCATCACGCCAGCGGTCTTGTCGAAGCTGACGGAAAACTCCGAGCTCGATACCGTGACACTTGCGCTGTCCTCAACAAGCTGCAGGTCGGGGAGCGAGGTGACGGGTGTGGCAGCGACGGCTGATTCGAACGGTAGTCGAAACTGCTCGAACGCGAGCTCGTGACCGGCCGCTATAAGTGCGGTCGCCTCGCGTGCCCGGAAGCTGAGGTTCAGGTAATACTCGACGCCAGGCTCGGGCTCGACGGTACGGAAGGGGATTTGCAGAAGCCGACTCGCACCGGCCGGTGCGTCGAGCTGCGCAATCGCGCCTTCCTGGATCGAAACGCCGTCGGCGACGACTTCCCAATGCAGCGACAAGCCGTCGAGTCCTTGGAAGGCATAGCGGTTGGAGATTTCCACCGCGCCAGCTACCAGATCGATCGGTTGGGCGCTGACGTATTGATAGACCTTTTTGACCTCCCATAGCGACGGGTTCGGCCGGCGGTCAGGCATGACCACGCCGTTCAACAGGAAATTGCCGTCGCTAGGCGTCTCGGGTGGACCGAAGTCACCGCCGTAACCGAAGATCGTGTCGCCCTTCTCGGTCACGGTGAGCAGTCCCTGGTCGACCCAGTCCCAAATGAAACCGCCTTGCAGGTTATCGTAGCGGTCGATGATCTCCCAGTAGTCGGTGAAGTTGCCGACGCTGTTGCCCATGGCGTGTGCGTACTCGCACATGATGAGCGGGCGTTCGTCGTCGCCTTCAGCGTAGTCGATCAGGTGCTGAAAGCCGGCGTACATGGGGACGTAGATGTCGGTGTTCCACTCGCGCAGGGCGCGTTCGTACTGGACCGGTCGCGTCGGGTCGCGATCTTTGATCCAGCTGTATGTGGCGTAGAAATTGACGCCGTTACCGGCCTCGTTGCCCAAAGACCAGGTGATGATCGAGGGGTGGTTCTTGTCGCGCTCGACCATGCGGATGGTTCGGTCGAGGTGCGCGCCTTCCCAATCCGGGTTGTTGCCGAGGGTCACGTCCAGACGATAGCCCATGCCGTGGGACTCGATGTTCGCTTCGTCCACAATGTAGAGCCCGTGCTCGTCGGCCAGGTCGTACCAGTGAGGGTCGTTGGGATAGTGGGACGTGCGGACCGCGTTGATGTTGAATTGCTTCATGAGCTGGATGTCCTGAAGCATTCTCTCCTCGGACATCACGTGACCCGTGATCGGATCGTGTTCGTGCCGGTTGACTCCTTTGATGGTGATCGGCACGCCGTTCACGAGTAGTTGGCCGTTGCTGATCTCGACTTTGCGAAAGCCGACGCGTGTCGTGATTACTTCGGCTACCATGCCGCTTTCGTCGGTCAGGGTGATGAGCAGCGTGTACAGATTCGGCGTCTCGGCGGTCCAGCGGTCCGGCCGCCGGACGGTCTGGCGAAACTGGTAGGCCTGCTCGGCGCCCGGTTCCAGGTCGAGCGCGGCGGAGATCGCCCCACTGGCGATCGCATTGGCGTCAGCATCGAGAAGCTCGTATGACAGTTGCCAGTCGCGAACTGGATCGGCGCCGTAGTTTGTGACCTGCGCCGTGACATCGAGGACGCCGTCGCTGTAGGTGTCGTCCAGGTCGGCGATGACGAAGAAGTCGCGTACGTGAACCTTGGGCGCAGCCCAGAGGAAGACGTCGCGCTCGATACCGCTGATCCTCCAGAAGTCCTGGCACTCCAGGTAGCTACCGTCGCTCCAGCGATAGACTTCTAGTGCGAGGGTGTTGGCGCCGGTACGCACGTAGCGTGTGATGTTGAATTCGGCCGGGAGCTTCGAGCCCTGACTGTAGCCGACCCTTTGGCCGTTAACCCAGATGTACATGGCCGACTTCACCGCACCCAGATGAATGAAGATCTCTCGGCCCGCCCAGTCCTCCGGCATGGTGAAATTTCTCCGGTACGAGCCGACCGGGTTGTAGTCGTTGTGGATGTAGGGCGGGTTCTTCTCGAACTCGTAGGGATGGTTCAGGTAGATCGGTACGCCGTACCCGTTAACCTCCCAATTCTCGTCGAAGTCCTCGCGGTAGAAATCGGCAGGTCGCTCCGCTGGTGCACGGACCCAGTTGAACTTCCAGGATCCGCTCAGTAGCCGGTAGTAAGCCGATCGATCTTCATCCCTTCCCAGCGCCAGCTCCCGCGTCTCGTACGGGAAGAGCGTGGCGTGGGACGGCTCTTTGTTGGTGGCGAAGACGGCGGGATTCTCCCAGTCGTTGACCTGCTGGCCGACGATGTGCATCGGTGTCAGCGCCATGATGGAGAGGGCGAGAACCGTCCTGCGAAGGCTTGAGATCAGGCTCATGGTCGGATCGATATCGTGTCGGGACTGTGGGTTGGGGCCCACGGCGCCCAAGCTGTTGGGAAGCCGGCTCTTATCGCCTGGGATGGTCGTCTAGAAAGTACTGCTGGGGGAAGCCCACGACCAGAAGCGGGCCCGGTCGGGCACTCAGCCGCGAAGCCAGTTGCGGAAGGCGATCAGGATCCGCTGGGCTTCGTCAAGCTCCGCTTTCTCTTGAAGCATCTCTCTCAGGACTGCAGGGTAGTCTGTGAGGATGTTGTCGACGCCCATATCGATGAACGCCGACATCTCTCTGCGGTCGTTGACGGTCCAGACGTGCACCTCGCTGCCGCTCCTCTGCAATCGCTCGACGCGATCGGCATTAGCGAACCGAGTGCTAATGGCGAAGAAGTCGACGTCGAAGCGCCCGAGGTTCCCGACGGCGGTAGCCACGATGTAGCCAGTTCTAATGCGGCCATCTAGCTCTTCCACCTGGCGCAAGCCTTCTATCTCGAGTGAGCTGACGACTGCGTGTTCGAGGAAATCGTACTCTCTAATGATAGCGACAACCCGACCCGCCAGATCGACATCGTGGCCGTTGTATTTGAGCTCGATGTTGAGATCGATGCTTCCGCGGGCGAGCTCGATGACTTGCTCGAGAGT
>JBDHHX010000174.1:0-10963 GCA_039589155.1 Gemmatimonadota bacterium
CTCGCGGGTTGACCTTCCAACAGGTCCTGCTGGCCCACGCGTACGACTTCCCATACCAGATGGCGCTCTCCTTCCCCGTGGCCAGCCTGTTCGGAGCGGTGTTCACCGTTGCTCTGATGAGCCGGAACTTCGAGGTGACGGCGGCAAAGGCCAGCGGAGTTAGCTTCTACCGGCTGATCGCGCCGCTGGTGATTCTGGGCGCGATACTCAGCGTGGTCGGATTGGGGCTGGGCGAGTTGATCCCGATCACCAACAGATTGCGCGCCGAAGCGTTGGAAGAGCGTGCCAACCGTCGCCGCACGATACGCAACCAGTTCGTTTACGGGGCCGATGGCGGCCGCGCGTACAAGATTCGACGGTTGAATACCGAGGCGGGCGAGATCCGCGACATCCTGATCGAGCGTGAGGGGACGGGACCGGAATACCCGACCTACAGCGTTCACGCGCCGAGGGCCGAGTGGCAGGATGAGCGTTGGATTCTGCTGGACGGGTACATCCACTACTACCCGTCGCAGGGTGAGGTCGTGACCTTCGCCTTCGACACCCTCATTCAGGCCGACTTCAACGAGACACCACAGGACCTGCTGGCGGAGCCGAAGGACCCGGAAGAGATGAACTACCGAGAGCTGGGCCGTTTTATCGACTCGATCGAACGGTCCGGCGGTGACGCTCGCAAGTTGGTGGTCGAGCGGATGCTCAAGGTCGCCTTCCCGATGGCCTGCCTGATTGTGGTGCTGTTCGGCTCGGCGCTGGGCATGAGCACCGGCCGCCGCGGGCCGGCGATGGGCATCGGCATCGCTCTGGCCACCGTTCTGATCTACCTGCTGAGCGTGAGGATCTCTCAGGGAATGGGCGCAGGCGGCGTGATACCGCCGCTGCTGGCGGCGTGGCTGCCCAACCTGGCGTTTCTGCTCATCGGTTTGATCCTGTTGGCGCGGACGCGGACCTGACTCAACAGCCGACAGCCGACAGCCATCGCTCGACGTTCAAGTTGTATCGGCGCTTCGCGCCTCCAACGATTAACGTTCGACTGTCGACTTCCATCCGACTATGAGCGTTGGAGGTCGGGAGTCGATCGTGGCCGTCGGCTGTTGGCTGTTGAATAGAAAAACAATGGCGGCGTCGTGCTTCCTGCACGACGCCGCCGTCGCTTGTTCTCCCGGGCCCTGCTTCAGCCGACCTTCACCGTTTCCTCGAGCAGCGAGTAACCGCCGGCTCGCTCATCGGCCGTCTGCAACAACTCGCGGGCCTCGGTGCCATCTTCCGGGTGGCTGGCCACGCCGACCAACAAGCGGCCGAAGCCGGTGTCGCCTGCCAACTCACGGGCAGACAGGAAGGAGCTGAGCACACGTTGCGCGGCGACCTGGGTGCCTTCCGGCCCAGTGTCCGGCAACAGCATGCCGACACCGCGGCCATCGAAAGTGCCGAGCACGTCAAGAAGGCGACAGCACTCCCTGCCCTGCTTCGCCACCTCGCGCACCAGGTCGTCGTTGGGAGGGTCGAGCTTGAAGAGCGCCAGCGACAGCGGTGACTGGCGCCGCCGCGCGCGCTCGAGCTCGCACTCGAGCAGCAACGCAAAGCCGACCTTGTTGTAGCAGCCGGTAACGTCGCTCTTCAGCTTCTGGATCTCCAGCGAGTCGTCGATGCTGAACAGACCGGACTCGCTCTTCCGCCTCACCTTCAGCGGGCCTTCGCTGATGGCTACCGCCTGGGTCAGCGATTCCAGGTAGTAGAGCTCGACGGCACGCCGCGCCGATACGGACAGGTGCTCCGCCAACTCGCGAGCCGCATCTTTGCCCTGCCCCGGCTCGAAGTTCTCCATCCGTAGCGACGCCAGTCGCAGGCCGAGTGCAAGATCTCGCGCCGTATTGGCCGCTATGCCGCGAAGATCCTGCGCCGCTGCCTTCCCCACTTTCATCTCACTGGGCTCCTTCTTGACTCTGTCGTACCTCCGCCGGGCTTATCCCGCCCTGCGCTTAACATCGACCGGAGGCACCCATCTGACACCACACCAGGGACAGTAGTACGCAGCCGGCGCGTTGACCGACTTGGCCCAACCGTCCGGCGATTCCACCGACCCAAGATCCATTTCGCTGCCGCACCGCCCACAGGCCGGACGCTCGCCGCGCGAGAGCGAAGACTTGAGCACATCTTCCTCTTCCGGCGTGTAGGGCTCTAGAGACACAACCACTTCATGCTCTTCAGGGTTGCGTGTGCAACGCAACACCACTCGCGTGCCCGATCCGCCGGGACGCTCGATGCTTCTGCTGCAAGTCAAGATCCGACCCGGACATGTCCGGTTCGGACAATCTATAATCCGTTCTCCGGCAAGGAACTTCTGCTTCATGACTCGCTTTAACGAACGGTGAGCGCTTTCGCCGTCCGCCGCTCCGGCGCGCCTCGACGTACGAGCGACCCAACCCGGATCATCCGGAAGGCTCGCCCACCGCCGTTTCATCGCCGTCACGTTGTGTCTGTTGAACACCGGCCGCCGCCTTTCCCTTCCCTTTTCCCCACCGGGGGTTTCACCTTATCTTGTGATCTATCCTATGTCTGGATCGAACCGTCTTCCGTCTCCCGCCGTTCAACCAGCCACCCGCCACCGGTTTATCTACAATGGCGGTGCGTGTCGCCAGATTCGGACAAGGCATGAAGTCTGCCAAGACCCATGGGGTAACAATGGACGACACAATTGCTGAATATGCAACGAGTTGCGGTCTTGAGTAAACTGAATCACACTTCCGCCGGTCGGACAGAAAGGCCGCGCAACCGTGGGACGCCGGTAATTGTGACCGAGGACCGACGGCGAGCGCACGGAGAATCCGACCGCGTTCGAAGGTAATCCATTGCCAGCGCTAGATATGCGTTGGAGGGGTGTGTTTGGCGCGGAGCTTTCATAGGTGATGTCGGAAACCCGGGGCCGATCCGACGCGGGGTCGAAGCCGGGGCATGCGGCGCCGACGAGCGCGCCGACGGGCCACTGCTGATGACGGAACAGATCGACCTAACGAGCTACCTGCTTGGCGAGCGGAGCGAACTAAGGCCGCTCATCGAAGCGATCGCGGAGGCACGAGACGATCGCGGGCGTGAGCGGGCGGCGGTCGAGTATCTGTTGGTTTTGGCGGCGGCGCGGCAAGCGGCGCGTGGCGAGCCGGCGGAGACGGGCGCGATGAAGCAAGTGCACTCCCGGTACTACCGGGTCTTCAGCCGGGATGAAACGTCGCATGGTCGGATCCTCAGGGAATTGCACGAGTCGCTGACTTCTGGCTCGCCCGCAGCGGTGGTCACGGCGCTCAAGCTGTTGGGGCTCCACCATCGAAAGATGGGTGCGTACAAGTTAGCGCGTGCCGGGTTCGCGGTATCGGCGGAGGTCGCCAAACAGCTGCCCGATCTGATCGAGCAGCTGAATGCCCTCTTCTGGCTGGGCGTCATGGAGCGCTACCTGGGCGATCTCGATTCGGCAGAACGGGTTCATCAGGATCAGTTGGAGAAGGCGCGTCTGGCAGGAAGTCGTGGTCAGGCCGTGTTGGCGCAGGAGAACCTGGGCCTGGTGTCGCTACGTCGCGGCCGTGTCGCCGAGGCTCGGAGCCAGGTGATGAAGGCGTTGCAGGAGGCGCAGGAACTCGACGACCGGGAGCTCGAGGGCTATTGCTATCACTCGTTGCTTCTCGTCGAGACCACGGCGGGCCGGCCGGGCCAGGCGGCGTCCTGCGGCTGGGAGGCGTACCGGCGCTACGAGTCCACCGATCAGCGCATGAGGGCGATTCAGGACTGCGGTGCAATCTTCTACGAGGCCGGCATGCTGGACGCCGCGAAGGCTGCCTATGAGATCGTCCTATCGCAAACGGAAGATGCGGCCTCGAAGATAAGAGCTAAGACCGGTCTCGCCGACGTGGCGGCGGCGAGCGGCGACGCGGAACGCTTCGAGAGGATTTGCCAGCAGCTGCTTTCAGACGAGCGCCTGCACTCGCTTCCCTTCGAGCTGGCGAGCACATACCGCACCATAGGCATCGGATACGCGATGCTCGATAAAGAGCACAAGGCTCGCTCGTATCTGGAGGAGAGCCTGGCGCTGGCCGAACGGCACGGCCTGGCCGCGGAAATGTCGACAACCCGGGAGGCGCTGGCAAAGCTACCGGCAGGCGCGCGTCTCTTCCGGCCGCTGCCGCAGACCGGCACGGACTACGAGCGCCTCGCCGACGTCGGAAAGAACGTAGAGACGGAGCGGGCCCGGCTCAGCGCCTAGCCGGCGCTCCGCACTTCATCTGGTCCCAGCTCAGGTTGAGCAGTGGGGACCACCCTGGGTCGGACATGAATCCGGCTCGGCCGGTAGATCGGAACAACCGGCCCCGAGGGCCACGATCGCGAGGATGGCAAAGATCACGCGCACGAGCTTCACGGACCACCTCCAGCGGGAATGTTGTCAGGTTAATGCTTGGGCATCACCTGTATGATGGAGGCAAAGCTCAGAAAGCGCCCTATGGTTTTGAGACAGAATGTTATGATTCTTGGCCAATACAGTGTGGATGTGACAGGGTTTCGGGTAATATTTGGGTCCGGAGGTGTCTGAGGTGAGCCTTCACGGCAGTGATCCGGTGATCCCGCCAAAGATCCTGGTCATCGAAGACGAACCGACAATCCGCCGCTTCTACGAGCGGTTCTGCGAAGCGCAGGGCTACGAAGCGGTGCTCGCCCCGACGGGGAACGCGGCTCTGGATCTGATCGAATCCGGCCAGAGCTTCGACGTCATCCTGCTGGATGTTCGACTGCCGGGAGTCAGCGGCCGAGCGCTGTGGAAGGCGATGGAGCTAAACCGGCCCGAGCTCTGCTCCCGGGTGATCATGGTGACGGCCGACATCCTGAGCGAGAGCACTCGCGAGCTGATCGAGCAGAGCGGCCGTCCCTATCTGGAGAAGCCGTTCTCAACGCAACAGCTGGCGGAGGTCATCGAGATGGTGCTTCTTTCGCCACCGGAGCAACCGGGAAAGAATCGCCGTCTGGGGGGCTGAGCGCCGCGCCTACAGGCTCAGGCTGCCGGCATGCGCCCGCGCCGAGCGCTCTTCCTGCCACCTGCCCGCCAAGCTGTCGAATTCCGCCACCAATTCCTTCCGTTCGCGAACCAGCTCATCCCGCTGAGTCTTCTTGCGGACCACGTTCCAGAAAATGCGAACGTCCTCCCGTACAGTGCGCCAGCGGTCGCGCCATCGCAGGGCAACGAATCCCAAGAGTGGCAGCACCAGAGCAGCGACGGCGGCCCCGGTGAGCCCGGCGGCCCACCAGGCGGCAATCATCCAGAGCGCGTAGGCGAGCGGAAATGCTATGAGGGCGCTGGCAAGCTTCACGGTCGCCAGCGCTTCGTAGTCGGGCCGGTAGAAGCTGAGCGTGACGCGCGGCGACTTGTAGGGAAGGAACCAGACGACGGTACCGATCGCCGCCAGCGGCAGGCCGACGAAAAGCAAGACGGCCTGTGAGACGGCATAACGGATGACACCCGTCACCGGGAACCGCCGGGGCAGATCACCCTCACGGACACCCAGCTGTCGAAGGCGGTTTTGGTAGTCACGCACTGCCCCGGTAAGCCGGTCGTAGTCATCCGGCTGCGATAGGTAGAGCCAGGCCAGCGCCTCGGCAAAACGTTGAAGCCGTGGCAGACGCGGCGCC
The DNA here is from genome assembly GCA_039589155.1 of Gemmatimonadota bacterium. Lineage (GTDB taxonomy): Bacteria > Gemmatimonadota > Gemmatimonadetes > Palauibacterales > KS3-K002 > Kutchimonas. Next base: position 5,662 of record JBDHHX010000174.1, read on the forward strand.
AGCTTCTCGCGTGTGCGTGGTCGGGTGAGTCCCTTCTCCGCGGCGTAAAGCGTCTCCGCCGTCTCGATCAGGGCACGATCTTCTTCCGTGGGCAGGTTCAGCGTCACTTTCTCGAGAGCTTGTCGCATGGCGTTGGTCAACGACTCGACCGCGCCCCAGTCATCACGCAGGCGCATCTCTCGCCAGCCGATCACCTCGAACGGCCGGCCCACGGCCGCCGCCACGCGTCCGCGAAACGCGTGCTTGCGATGATAGGTGAGCCCAACGGGCACGACCCGGAGGCCAAGCTGCCAATCGGCCGCCTCCTCCGCGGCGAAAGCGATCCGCGCCGCGCCGGTCTTCATGCGAGCAAGCTGGACGCCCGAGTGGCTGAGCCCTTCCGGGAAGATCAGCACCGCCTCCTTGCGGTTGAGCGCTCTGACGGCCGCCTCAAACGTCCTGTCGTTCCGCCACGTCTCGCCCGGGAAGTCCTGAGGCCGGTAGATCGGCAAAGCGCCCAGCCCGTCCAGCACATGGCCGATGAGCGGGTGCTCGAACAGCGGCGCCTTGCCCAGGGGCCGGACCGTTCGCCCGGCGACCTTCAGGATGACGAGTCCATCCATCAGGCTATTGGGGTGATTGGCGATGACGAGGACCGGCCCCTCGGGAATGGCGCGGCCGACGCTGCCCACCTCATAGAACCGATCGATCGCCCAAAGCGTCGCCTTCAGAGCATACCGCGAGAGCGATGCGATCATGGCAAGCATCCGTCAGAACACTCGATAGCTGATGAAGACGCGCTCGCCCGGCCGCACATCCACCGGACCCAGGTACACCTCACCGAGGCCCGCTATGTCGACCGACACTGAGTGCTGGCCCGGCGGAACGCGTAGCCTGGCGAGCCAGATCCTGTGCGGGAGACCGAGCCAGGCGCGCGTGTCCGCTCGCTCGGTGGCCACGTTTACCGCGTTGGCCAGGATGCCGACGATATCACCGGCGGTATCTCCACCTTCTTCCTCTGCTTCCTCCCGCAGCTTCGCTGCCGCCGCCCATTTCACCAGTGCTCTGGCGATCGTCTTGGCGTAAACGCCGAGCAACTGGTCGTGGAAGGCGGACCGTTGGAGGGACGAGACTTCGAGCACGACCCCCGGGTTCGCCCGCTCGCCACCGACGAACGCCTCCGCCGACTCGAACGCGGGGTAGCCGGGTCCGAAGACGGGAAACGACATCGGCATCACGTAAGCGATCCCGCGACCGGAATTGCGAGACGAGCGATCGTCGTACCTTCCCTCGTCATACTCGCGCGCCAGCACAGTCGCCAGGTCGACGCGATCATCCAATCCGCCTTCGTACAGCCTGGCCGCGCGCCTCTCCGTCAACGGGATGTAAGCGCGAACCTCTTCGATGGGCGCCACCAAACCATCCTCCAACAGAACGACGATCTCGGCGACCGGCTCGTCCGCGTAGCGGGCGTACCCCGGACTGAACACTAGCGGCGTCGGCTGCGAGCCAGCGTCGCCGTATCGATCGCCGTACGTCTCGACGTGATCGCCGAACCCGAGAGCCGCCGACAACCGGAACAGGTCGTTCACCAGCTCGGGCGGCGGCCGCCGGCCAAGCTCGCGGTACCCGGCCTCAGCCAGCCGCATGGACACGTACGCCTCGTTGGGATCGTCCGCCTCCAAGCCGAGGCCCGCCACATAATTGAAGAACGGTGGGTCCAGGTATGGCTCATCGCCGTGCCGGCGACTGAACTGGAGCTTCAGGTTGAGCTTGCGCCACTCGACCCACGCCGCGGCAGGCTCTCCCAGCTGGTAGTAGTTGAGCGCCCGGTAGTAGTTGACCAGGAAATTGTCGATGCCCCGGGGCTCGAACTTGAGAATGAGATCGGAAGTGATGAGAGAAAGTGCGGCCCGGCTGATGCTCTTGGTATAAAGCTCGTCGACTCTGAGCTCGGCGAACTCGAGGCGCGAGTTGCTCAGCTCGGGGTCCCCCGCATAGTGAAGCAGGAGGCCGTCCTCGAGGGCGAACAGGAGGTCATCGGTTCCGCGCCCGCCTGCATAGTGTCGGCATGGCCAGCACAGCCGCCCGCGGCGAGCAGACCACCGAGAGCGACGGCTAACCGCCAACCCGAAGTCGCCGTGAGTCCCACGACTCGAACTACATGCCAAGACCGCTGCGCGAGACCTCTTTCTTGATCTTCTTCTGACCGATCCAGGCGCGCTCGTTCGTCTCGATGTTCGTCAGGAAGAGGTCGACCTGGTAAAACTTGACCTCGGTTCCGCCCTCTTTGTCAATGATTACATCGATGTCGCCCATCAGCATGTAGTCGGCACCGGTCTCGGCGCGCAGCTGCTTGCGTGTTTCCTCCCGCGCCCAATCCTGCTGCGCTTCGCGCTCGTCGCGAAGCTCCTCACGCTCGTACGGATTGGCAACCACGGTCGCCTGACCCGAGTTGACCAGCGAGCGCTCGATGTCGCGGATGAACGTTCCCGTCTGGATGTGCTCCGTGCTGCGGTTTCGGACCGTACCGACGATCACGGCCGGCTTCGAATCGTAGCGAAGCACGTGGTTCTGGATCCAGGGATGTGTCAGGCAGTCGGCGATCATCTCGTCTGCCACCAGCCGGGAGTCGGTGTCGTTCCAGTAGCCGCTCAGGTCGGTGGCTTCCTCGGGATCGAGGCGCCTGACGCTGGTACCGCCGCAGGCGGTGGCCAACCCGAGCAGGACCAGGGCACAACTGCGTACGGCGGTGTAAGCACTTAGTTGCATCGAAGCCTCCACGCCTTGCGGCATTAGGGGACATAATCCACCTCTGCCGCTGCCAACGCTCTATTCTCTATACGAAAAGCTACCGAGGCAGGGTTCGTCGGCAAGTGCCGGGGGCAGCCGACGCTCGTCTAGGCCGCGTCCTTGCTCCCTTCCTCCCAGTAGGAGCGAAGCATGTGCTCCACGACCCGCGCACTCATCTTCGCCGCCAAGCGCGCCGTGCGGGCAGCGATGTCCGGGGGTAGCCGACCGTCAAACACCACCATTTCCACAGCATCGAGGATGCGATCGACGTCCGAGATCAGCCGCTTGGTCGGAACGCCATTGCGCCGGGCATCGCGGCCCGCAGCGCCGGCCGCTTCCATCACGATGTGCCAGCAACGACGTACTCGTCCCAGCTCCCACTGCTCCAGCGCGATACCGGCCTCGATCGCGGCCTGAACCGCCGCACCGTCGCCAAAGCTGGGAAACTCGAGACGGTTCTCCCACAGGTACTTAGCGGGCGACACGTCTCTTTCTAATTCGATCCCTAAGTTCACTTGTTGAAACCTCCACCCCGCCCAGGCCGGGCTCGGGACTCGAAGGAGGGGGCCCTCCGCCAGCGACTATTGCAGGTTCGGTGCCACTCCCCTACCGCCGTAAGTCCTTTTGTTTATTGATATAGGCCGCTTTCGACCCGGGCGCCGAACGGTCAAAGTGACCGACCCAGCGCCGCTTTCGGCGTCACTCTGGCGCAGACGCAAGAGCCCGTGGTGGCCGCGCGACGCGCCAGCGCCTATATTCGTTATCCCTAACTTCACGCAAAGCAGCTTGGGTACTTGACCCCGCCCTCAAGCGAAGGAGAGGCTTCGATGGACGAGAGCATGCGGGGGCCAACCGCAGTAGTCGCCGAGGTCGTGGCCCTTGGATTAATACTCATCTTCGTCGAGGACACGGTCGTGCGTGTCGCGCTCGGGTTGCTGATGGGATTGCTGCTGGCGCGCAGCGCGCTGATCGCGGGCAGGCTCGAGGAAGCGGACGGCCCGCCGGCCGGTCTGGACGACCGGCGGCAGGATCACCTGTTTCGCCACTGGATCAATGTCCTGCTGAAGAAGGTCCGCGAGTTCCACACGGTCTGCCAGGGCGTCGCCACGGGCGGCGTGAACATGGCGGTGGGCCAGCTTCGCATCCACGAGATCGAGAAGGAGATCCAGGAGCTTCTATCGCAGGTCACCGACAGCGCGAAGCCGACCGATATGAAGAAGCGAGGACGGCGGTCAGGATCGGGCAGTGCCCGTCAGTCGCCCAACGTCTACGGCGAGCCCTCCGAATCCGGCTGAGCCGAATCGCCGACGTGGCCCGACGTACGGTGTCGGGCCCGGCGGCCCTGCACCACGGCGGACACCGCAACCGCTGCCAGGGCTCCAGCTACGCCAGCTACAAAATCACGCAAGTCACCGCTGCGATAAGGCAGGGGCTGCTGGAAAAGCTCGATCAGCCCGGCGACCGCCGAGGCGGCCAGGAGAGCGAAGGCGGCCGAGGATAGACCCGGGTTTGAGCCCGGCCGCCAGTGAAGGATCAGGGCGAACCCGGCGATGACCAGGGCATGAACGAGCTTGTCGAAGCCGGTGAAGTTGAGCTGGACCGCTGCGTCCGGAGGGATCGGTGCCAGCGTGACGGCGAAAACGCCCAACAGGTAGAAGACGACGAGCCGGCGCCACATGCGCGCGGCGCCCGCGACGTTCTCGCGGCTAGAAGCGGACGCGGATCTCAAAGAGCGCACGACCCACCAGCTCAGCCACCCAGCCCTTCTCTACGTGGTTCTGGTTGTTAATGATGTTGACTCCGAGGTCCCAGCGAAAATCGCCATAGCGATATCGCCACAGGCCACCCACGGCCGGCCGCACCGTGGTTTCGACCACGCCCACCAGAAGCTTGGGATAATCGGTGAACGCGTTGTCCGGGAACGGGTCCGTGATATCTGCTTCGCCTTTCCACATGGTGATGAGTTGCGGCTGCAGCATCAGATCCGGCCGCACGAACCAGTCGCCCGACAGATTGAGCACAATGGCATCGACCCGGTCGTGCGCCAGCCCGATCCCCCACCCGGCTTCGCCGACAGCGTAGTACTCGAAGAAGCCGACTCGGCTCCGGTATGCCAGGCTGTTTACGATCGAGAGATCTGCTCGCAACCCGATGGAGGGAGTGAGAGCCGGAACCTGAATTCCCAGTCCACCGGCATACTGCGTAATCCCGCTCGAGTAGCCCTCATCCCCTACCTTGGTGTTGTCGACCATGAAGGCCCCGTAGGTGACGAGGTTCGAAAACGGCCGCCACCATACCTCGGCCATCCCCAGGGCGTTTACCCTACCACCTTCGCCCGATTGCCCAGCACTTATCTCCCACACATTCACCGGGTTGGTCAGCGAAAGATCGACATTGCGATTCTCGCCCCCGTATATGACCGATTCTCCCACCGAGATCACGAGGTTGTCGCGAATCATCCAGTCGAAACGGTGGGTCGACATGTAGCGTGCGGTGTCTCCCGGGAAGTCGGTGAACGAGGTGAAGAACC
>JBDHHX010000175.1:0-7682 GCA_039589155.1 Gemmatimonadota bacterium
CCCGCTGTTCCGGGCGGCGGCGATCCTGGAGAGCGAGTAGCGATCGACCGGGCGCGCTATCCGCCCGGCGGACTCTCACATCCGGCGGTGCGACGCGAATAGATAATGCTGATGAACCGCCAGCCCTGGCGGGTGCGAGCCAGGTGAAACGCGTCGATCCCGCAGTGGCTGAAGCGACCGTCGTTGATGAAGTCGTACTTTGCCCAGACCAGAGCTAGGTCGCCGTCGAATAACACCTCCGGGTCCCACACCCGCTCGTTCCAGTTTCCTCCCGACTGACCCACGGCCGCGACGAAGTCCTCGAACCCGAGAGCCCGAACCTCGCGGTGCCCTTCCCGGGAGTCGACCGCGACCAGCCTGGCCTCCGGCAGAAAGAGCGAGGACGCGGTCGCCGTGTCCGCCTCCCGCATGCTCGCCATCAGCTGATCGACCACCGCTAGGACCTCCTCCTCCGGGCTCTGCGCCCGGAGCGATGGGGCGGCCGCGAGCGCGGCAAGGGCGATGCTGAATCGAATTACCCGAGTTGGCTGCATCAGACTCCTTCTTCCTCTGCGAGGGTCATGGGAACCTCTATCCCGGCATCCAGCGCTCGGTGCACGGGACAACGTCCCGCGATCTCGAACAGCCGGGCGCGTTGCTCGGCATCCAGTGGACCGACGAGCTCGAGCTCTTGAGCGATCTCGTGAAGCTTTGGCAGGTCTCCGTCGGCGCTTGGTTCGTTGATCTTCATGTGCTCGAGCTTGACTCCGATTTCTTCCAACGGCCACGTCTTGCGGTCGGCGTACATCCGCAGCGTTATCGTTGTGCAGGCGCCCAGCGCCGCCATCAACAGGCCCCACGGTGTTGGCCCGGTGTCTGTGCCGCCTGCGCTTTCCGGCTCATCGGCGACGAGCGCATGACCACCGGCAAAGATCTCCGTGTGGTAACGGGTGCGACTGGTCCTGACGAACACCTGGCTTCGCGACGCCTGTTCATCGCGCGACAGCATGTCGGCGCCCAGGTAGCGGACGACCCACGCTGCGATGTTGGCGCCCACGTACTCCGAGTCCTCTGGGTGCGTCAATAGGTGATCGGCGCCGGGCAGTGAGATGAAGTTCTTGGGTTCGGCTGCCGTCTCGAAGATTCGCTGACCGTTCTCCGCTCCGACGATCGCATCGTCGGGAGACTGAAAGACCAGCAAAGCACGCCCCAAGTTGCTGATAACCTCGGCCATGTTCTGCTGGTTTAGGTCGTCAAGGAACTCCTTCTTTATCGTGAACGGGCGACCGGCCAGTAGCACCTCGGCTACGCCGTTCGCCTCGATCTCGTCAATCGAGCTCTTCAAGTGTCGCTTCACGTGCTGAGGCTCCGCAGGAGCATTGATCGTCGCGACGGCCCGCGCCGACTCGATCTGCTGCGCCGCCTGCAGAACCGCCGCGCCTCCCAGCGAGTGACCGACCAGGATCACCGGTCCTTCGTACTCGCGCTCCAGGAAGCGGGCCGCCGCGACCAGGTCATCGACGTTGGACGAAAACGTCGTGTCGGCAAAATCGCCCTCACTTTCGCCCAGCCCGGTGAAGTCAAAGCGCAGCACCCCAATATGCGCCTGGGCCAGAGCACGGCTGATGTTCACCACTGCCTTGTACTGCTTCGAGCAGGTGAAGCAATGGGCGAATAGCGCGTAGGCGATCGGTCGTTCATCGACTGGTAGCTCCAGCCTGGCTGATAGCTGCACACCGCCGGCGCCCTCGAATGTCAGTCGTTGTGTTTGCATCGCTTCTCTGCGTCTTCTAGTCGCTTCGTTACCCGGAAGCCGGCCGAAACGGCGGCCCGCCGCATTTCGTATTACAATTGGAGTCTAAAGATAAGTCTAATGGGAAGATAGTCCGCGGTGGGCAGGTGGATAACCGCAACCGGTAGGAGGAACCGGAGATGCTCAAAGCGAAGCTCGTAGCAGTGTTGGTGCTGGCGGTCCCGTGCGCGGGGCTAGCGCAGACTTCAGCGGATTCGGCCGCGATCAAGGCGACGGCGCTCGACTACATCGAGGGTTACTACACAGGTGACGGGGAGCGTATGGAGGCGGCCCTGCATCCCGAACTGGCCAAGCGAATCGTATTCACCAATCCCGAAACCGGCGAGTCCCAGCTCAACAACATGACGGCGGACCAGTTGGTTGGCGCCACGCGGATGGGCTATGGGACGCAGGTTCCCGAATCGGTGCGCCGCATGGACGTGACGATCCTGGACATCTACGAGAACGCCGCCAGCGTAAGGATCATGGCCCACGAGTGGATCGACTACCTGCACGTCGCCAGGAGCGGCGACAGGTGGGTGATCATCAACGTGCTCTGGGAGCTGACGCCCGAGGCTAAGGCGAAACGGCAAGGCGGCTGAGTTGGGCCGGAGCCGGTAAGTAACCGCATTGTGAGTTCAGTGCACCTTGCAACCGAGCGGTTCGACGTTCCCGTCGAGGGGACGTCGTTGAAGGTCTCGGCACTGCTTGTCAGGCCGCCCAGCCCTCGCTTTGGTTACGTCATGGCTCACGGTGCGGGCGCCGGAATGGAGCAACCGTTTCTCGAAAAGCTGGCGCGCCGCTTCGCCGCATCGGGCGTCGCCAGCTTTCGCTATCAGTTCCCTTACATGCAGGAGGGCCGGCGCCGACCGGATCCGCAGCACCTTCTGGAATCTACCGTGCGCTCAGCGGTTCGCCGGGCCGAGACAGCGTTCGCGGGTGTCCCGCTTTTCGCCGGCGGTAAGTCGATGGGCGGCCGCATGACGTCCAACGCTGCCGTTGGCGAGCCGCTGGCTGGATTGCGAGGGCTCATCTTCCTGGGGTTCCCGCTCCACCCGCCGGGGAAGCCCGGCGATGGTCGCGCCGCGCATCTCTCGAAGGTTGATCTGCCGATGCTTTTCCTCCAGGGGACTCGAGACAACTTTGCGGATCTCGGTCTACTGGAGCCGGTCGTCGCTCGCGTGGGCGGAACGATGCACGTCGTCGAAGGCGGCGACCACTCCTTCAAGGTGCTGAAACGATCGGGCCGCAGCGACGATGAGGTTTTGGAGGAACTAGTCGACGCTGCCGTCGAGTGGGCCAGCGTCGTTCTGGCCCGTTAGGTCGGCCTGCCCGGGTCCCATGACGGACAAGAGGTCGAACAGTTCACGGGTGTCCCGACTCCTGAAGTAGAGCGAGCGCCCGCTTCGGCTTCTCAAGTAGATCGCCGGCGCGAAGACACCGATGGCGAGGGGCAGACAGCGCCAGAGGCGTGAGCTCAGCCAGACCTCGGAGAACCGCCTCAGTGAGACTTCTTCGATATCCGACGCCGATATGGGAACCGAGCGGTAGGATAGGTACTTCACCCGCAGCTCGTCCTCGAATACCAAAAGCTTCCTCGGTACGGCGGCCAGGGCCAGCACAAACAGGGCGATCATCCCGGCTAACATGAGGGCGTAAGCCGCCCACTGCAGCACGAAGCTATCCAGCCTGATGAGAAGTCCGTCGGTCAAGAGCTGAAAACCGTAGAAGATCAGGCGGCCGACGACGGCAACCGCGATGCCGAACAGCAGGAGACTGCTGAGCATGAAGAGCCGCGGCACTGCGAAGCGTGCTACGTAGCGCATCCGCGTCATGTCGATGGGACGCAGCAGCGACTGGCGCGTGAGGTGAATCGCCATCCAGGTGAGAGCGCCGACAAGGACGACGAATAGACCCTGAGTGATCGGGTGAGGTCGCACGATGGTCAGAACCTGGCGTTCGCGGAGCAAGCTGCCACGAACGAACGCTTCGACATCGTCCACGGTAAAGCGTTCGAACTCTGCCACCAGGTCCGGATAATCCTCGTGAACTCGCGGGTCGAAAAAGTAGCCTCGCACCCAGCGCTCCAGGCCTTCCGACGAACTGTTACTGACCCGCAGCTGGTTGATCACAGCCGATTTGTCGGCCTCGAACTCCTCGGTCGGCAGCGTTCCTGTTCGCAGCGCCTCCAGATCGCCATCGACGACACCACGAGCGAACTCGAATTCCTCCTCCTTGATTCCGCCGGTCACGTGGAGATAGGCCGCCGGGCCGCGCTTCACGATCCCGACGTTGATTCCGTATGTGGCCTTTCGCTCACCAAAACGCAGCGCCTCGTTCAACCGCTTGCCCAGCAACTGGGCGACGAAGATCAGCATCACTTCCTCGTCTGCCGTCAGCTCGTAGAACTTGTAACGGTTGGCGTAGTAAACGTTGGAGCGGTAGGCCCAGAGAATGCCCTGCCAGTATCGGTCGGGATCGAGAAGCGATACGTCTTCCTGCGGCTGCGGTCGCGACGGTAGCGCGGCGAAGGTCTTATCGATCACCGCCATGACCTCGTCGCGCCCGATGTCGCCGATCACCGTCAGCGTCATCAGGGAGGGGACGTAATAGGTCTCGTAGAATTGACGCAGGTCTTCCGCCGTGATGCTGTACAGGCTGGCGTAGGGGTAGTAGTCGCGCGCAGCTCGCGTCTCGAGGCCGAACTCTCGTTCCCAGAAGCCAGGCGTCCGCAGCGCCGGCGGGTAGAGATAAATGGCCCACAGCCAATCGAACAGCTGCCGCGGCCGCGCACGCACTTCGAGCGCGACTGGCTCGCGCTGGCGTTCCACCACCTGGGGATCCATCGCGTGGGGCGCCAGGATTCGGGCCAGCCACTCGAGGCCGAATCCCGCATGATCACGTCCGATGTGAACGTAATAGAACGACCGGTCGGAGGTCACCGAGGCATTGTAGAAGCCACCCAGGTCCTCGATCTCGCGCCGGATCTCCTCCTCGCTGAGCCCTGGTTGATCGCTGAACAGCATGTGCTCGGTGAAGTGGGCCAGCTGCTCTTTGCCCGGTGGGTCCATGTCGGCGCCGAACGGCAGCGCGACGCTGATCGCGACCACAGGGTCGCCCGGCATGTGCCTGTACCAGACCTTGAGGCCATTGTCGAGATAGATGGTCTCGAAACCGTCGAACGGGTTGGGCGGCACGACGGCCGCCTGGGCGGCGAGCTGCGCTGGTGCGGCGAGCAAGGCTAGGACGGCTATCAGCCGCATGGACTAGTTGCTCTCCCCGGAGCGGACGATCGCCAGGCGGAACAGTGGCGGTCCAACGAGCTGGTTAACAGCGATCATGGCGATGATTATAGCCGCCACCTGGCTTCCCCAGATGTCGAAACGTTGCTCGACGATCGTTGCCAGGCCGAGCGTGACACCCGCTTGAGCCAGGAAGCCCATCCAGGAGTAACGCCTAACGAAGTGCGTGGCGCCGGCCGCCGTCGCTCCAAGGTAGGTGCTCGCAAAAGTGGCGATGGTCCTCACGACCAGTATCAATGCGACAGCCTTCCAGACCAGAGGTATGACGCCCAGGTTCAGGTTGGCACCTGCCACCGAGAAGAACAGCGCGTAAAGCGGCAGCGAGTTGGCTTCGAGCGCGTCCACGAAGCGCGGACCTTGCACGGAGAAATTCTGGACCACGAACCCGGCGGCCATACTGAGCAAGATGTAGAACTCGGACTCGAACCCTAGCAGACGAGTCAGCTCGACCACGGCGAAGGCGACGAACAGAACGAACAGGATCGGCTGGCGGCCAATCCGCTCCAGGTAGAGCCCGATCAGCCAACCGACGACGCCACCCATACCCAGCGAGATCGCGATAGCCCCGCTGAACCGGCGCAGCTCATGGAACTCGATGGCTTGTCCGGGTGCGATCAACGCCTCCGCGCCCGAGATGACCACGGCGATCAAGAGCAGTATTACGACATCCTTGAAAACGCTGACTCCCAACACGGTCTCAGTCAGAGGACCGCGGGCTCGCTGCTCGGTGATCACCGCAATCGTTGTGGCCGGTGATTTAGCTACCGCCACCAGGCCCAGTATCAAGGCGACTGCAACGGCGGCGCCGCCCGTCTGGCCAGCGAGAAACGGAAAGAGGCCCCGCCCGAGGTACACCGCCGTCGCGACGGCGCCCATGATGATCAGGATATGAAGCGATGTGATGGAGACGATGCTGCGCCAGCGCTCGTAAAGGCCCGACAACCTCAGCTCGCCGCCGGCCTGAAGCGCTATGACGCTCAACGCCACATCATTGATCAACCTGAAGTCCTTCACGGTTTCTTCCGGCAGCAATCCCAGCGCCCAGGGTCCGAAAGCGATTCCGATCACCAGGTAGCCGGTGATTCGTGGTAGCTTGATGTCGGCCGCCAGCTCGCCCGCCACGAAAGCCGCCAGCAACAGGAATCCAAGCAGCATCGTCCCGCTCGCCATCCCGGGTAATGGACCCAGATAGCGAAACAGCACCGCCAACAGAGAGATCACCACAAGGGTGAGCGCCCGCCCGATGGTGCGCTGACTCGGATGATAGAGCTCGAGGGCCATCAGCAGTGCAGGAGACGAGAATAGGTATAAGCAGCCAGCGCGCATCGTAGCGGCACGGCAGACCTGCTGCAAGTCGCGGGTTCCAGCCATTGCCCGGGCTTGACCCGATCGCCACGGCGATGCAAGATCCGGGACCCCCCGCGCCACCCGCCCGCTCGCCACGACCGAGGTGAACGATGAACAGCCGTCATGTCACCATCGCCGCATTCGCCGCAATCGTCGCCACCGGCATCGCCTGCAAGGGAGCCGATGAAGAGGCCGCCCTTCCGGCGCTCATGATTGCCCGCTTCGAGACCGAGATGAAAACCATCCTCCACGACCTGAAGCTCGCCGAGGAGACCGCCTACACGATAGGGGATCGATATCTCGAACTGGGCGAGTTGACCGGTGCCTACTTCACCCGACCGGTACCGGAGAAGTACGAGCTCGTGCTGTCCGACGTCTCGGAGGAGGGATACCGGGCCCAGATCACGCACACAGCCTCGGGGATCACCTGCGAGCTGGCGGTGGGAGGCAGTGGCGGCCGCGGAGTCCCGACCTGTAAGTAATCGATTACGATCACGATCAAGATCGCGAGCGCGAGCAGGAGCTTGCCCGCTCGGAATCGTGCTTCTGCTCCTGATCCTGATCGTGATCGTGATCGCAATCGGCACGATCAAACACTTGAAGAAGCAGACGGTATATATAGATTCGCCCATAAGGACATAGGCGAAATGATGGGGTAGGGGCCCAGCTGGTCCCCACACCTCTATGGTGGGCGTAGCTCAGCCGGTTAGAGCGCCAGGTTGTGGCCCTGGAGGTCGCGGGTTCAAGTCCCGTCGCTCACCCTCCGTAAGTCTTGTACGGAAAACGCCTTGCGGCCTTGGGAGGCTCTCGGCGGCGTGTTGCGGAGCCGGCGGCGCTCATTTCGCCGACACTGCCCAGGGCGCGGCGGCGCCCGACACCTCGAGACCCCTTGCTCTTTCTGGGTTTTTTGCTATACTGAACATCTGCATGACAACACAGCGGTGCGTCGTCGTCGGGCGTGCCGCCGCTTTTTGAAAACAGAAGGCTGTGGGTGTGTGACGTGTGCGTTCGGCCCCTGGCGGGTATCGCTTCCCGCCAGAATAGTAGGGGAAGAAAAGCGAATCAAATTCCGGACGCTCATTTATTATTAGAGCGTGCGAAGAGCAAGATCAGGGTTGGGTGACCAATCCACCCTTCAAAAATACTATGTGGAGGGTTTGATCCTGGCTCAGGACGAACGCTGGCGGCGTGCCTAACACATGCAAGTCGAGGGCGAAAGCCTCCTTCGGGAGGCGAGTAGACCGGCGGACGGGTGCGTAACA
>JBDHHX010000176.1:0-11892 GCA_039589155.1 Gemmatimonadota bacterium
ATCGCGGAGTACTCGCTGGACGTCGACTTCCGACTTAGCGATCCGCGGTCGAGCGCGGATCCGACGACGGAAACGTTCATCGACGTGGGCCCATGGGACATTGGCGATGGTCTTATCATGTTCCAGTCGACTCGGCCCAACACATTCTGGTTCGGCGAGGTGAACGGCTCCGAGATCACGATCGGGATCGGCGAGCCCGACTTCATCGAGAACCGGGTCGACCTCACTTATCGCCGGGTATCCGGCGGCTAATTGGAGATACAATGAAACGAAACGTAATGTTTGTGGCCACGCTGGCCTCGCTGGCGCTGGCCGCCACCGCCTGCTCTGACGATCCCACATCGCCGGCCGCCATCGCCGGGCTGTACGCACTGATCAACGTGGACAACGCGGCGCTGCCCGCCACGACCGACAGCACGGCGGCCGAGGTCACCGAGGTGACCGCCGGCACGATCTCCATCGACGCCGACGGTCGTTACACGATGGCGATCACCTACGAGACCACGCCTACCGGCGGCGCGGTCCAGCCCGGCCTCTACAACGAGGAGGGGACCGCCAGCATGACCGGTGACGACACGTTCACGCTCGAACCGGTCACCGGCGGCTCCTGGACCGGGATCGTCGAGGGCGCCAACCTGAGGGTCGCGGTCCTGATACCCGACATATCGGCCGCATCCGTCGAGCTGCGGTTCACTCCGGCCTGAGCCCACGACGCATAGCCGGGCCGGCATTGATATCCGGCCCGGTCTCCATATCTATTATGGCTTCCAAGGTCGCGGGGCGGGCCGCTAGCCTGCCCCTTGTTCCATGTACACGCTCCAGGTAGGACCATGGCTGAGCGCTACGACCCCGGTGCGGTCGAGAAGAAGTGGCAGGGCCTCTGGGAACGGTCCCGGCTCAACAACCCGGACATGGACGGCGCCCCGCGCCCCTTCTACAACCTCATGATGTACCCCTACCCGTCTGGGGAAGGGCTGCACGTGGGGAACGTCTACGCATTCACCGGCGCCGACATCCACGGCCGCTTCAAGCGGCTGCAAGGGTACGACGTCTTCGAGCCCATCGGCTTCGACGCCTTCGGCATCCACTCGGAGAATTTCGCCCTCGAACGAGGCACCCACCCGATGGAGCTGATCCCGTCGAACATCAAGAACTTCACCCGCCAGCTGAAGCGGATGGGGTTCATGTACGACTGGGAGCGGGTCGTCGACGTCACCCAGCCCGAGTACTACAAGTGGACCCAGTGGATCTTTCTGCAGCTTTATGAAGCCGGGCTGGCGGAGCGCCGCAAGGCGCCGGTCAACTGGTGCCCGTCTTGCAAGACGGTGCTGGCCAACGAGCAGGTCATCGATGGCCGTTGCGAGCGCTGCAACACCGAGGTGACCCAGCGTTTCCTCGATCAGTGGTTCTTCAAGATCACCGACTACGCTCAGCGACTGCTGGACAACCTGGAGTGGATCGACTGGTCCGACTCCACCAAGCGGCTGCAGCGCAACTGGATCGGCCGCTCCGACGGCGCTGATATCGACTTCGAGGTCGTCGGCCATCAGGACAAGAAGCTCCGCGTCTTTACCACACGGCCCGACACGCTGTTCGGCGCCACTTTCATGGTGCTGGCGCCCGAGCATCCCTATCTGCAGGAGATCACGACCGACGCGCACCGCGCCGAGGTCGACTCATACGTGAACACCGCCCTCGCCATGGATCTGGTGGAGCGACGCAAGGCCGGCGAGGAACGACAGAAGACCGGCGTCGACACGGGCGCGAAAGCGATCAACCCCGTCACCGACGAAGAGATCTCCATCTGGGTCGCCGACTATGTCCTGATGGAGTACGGGCACGGCGCCATCATGGCGGTGCCCGCCCACGACGAGCGCGACTTCGAGTTCGCCACGCAATACGACCTGCCTATCCGTATCGTCGTCATCCCCGCCGATCGCTACGAGGGCTTCGACGCGGACGCCGAGCTCGAGGCCGCCTTCACCGAGCATACCGAGGACGAGGTGCTGGTGAACTCCGGCAAGTTCGACGGCGTGCCGGCGGCAAAGGCGATCGGCGAGATCACCGATTGGTTGGCCGAGCAGGGCCGCGGCGCCCATGCCGTGAACTACCGCATCCACGACTGGTGTATCTCGCGCCAGCGTTATTGGGGGCCGCCCATTCCGGTCATCCACTGCGAGAAGGACGGCGCAGTACCGGTCCCGGAAAAGGACCTGCCCGTGGTCCTGCCATACGTGGAGAACTTCCGACCCGACGAGAGCGGCGTCGGCCCACTGGCCCGCGATCCCGAATTCCTGCACGTCGAATGCCCGAAGTGCGGCGGACCGGCGAAGCGGGAGACGGACGTTTCGGACACGTTCCTCGACTCCGGCTGGTACTTCATGCGCTACCCGTCGACGGATAAGCACGACGTGCCATTCGACGCGAAGCGCACCGAGAAGTGGCTGCCCGTCGACATGTACATCGGCGGCGAGGAACACGCGGTGCTGCACCTGATGTACTCGCGCTTCTTAACCATGGCGCTCCACGACCTGGGTCACCTGCCCTTCGGCGAGCCTTACGACAAGTTCCGCAAGCACGGGCTGATCATTAGGGAAGGCGCCAAGATGTCCAAGTCGCGGGGCAACGTGGTCATCCCCGACGAGTTCGTGGAGAAGTACGGAGCCGACACCTTCCGTACGTACCTGATGTTCCTCGGGCCCTACGAGGAGGGCGGCGACTTCCGCGAGCAGGGGATAACTGGCATCGCCCGCTTCTTCGACCGGGTCTGGGACGCCGCCAGCAGTGAGCTGGGCGACGGGCCGCCGGAGACCGAGGAGATCGAACAGAAGCTCCACGCCACCATCAAGAAGGTGACCGAGGACCTGGCGAGCCTGCAGTACAACACGGCAATCGCCGCGATGATGGAGTACCTGAACGTCGCCCGCGCCGGCGGCCGCGCCGCGCGGCGCTCCGAGGTCGAGCCGCTGGTCGTCATGATCGCGCCGTTCGCCCCGCACCTGGCCGAGGAACTGTGGGAGCACCTCGGCCACGAGGAGTCGATCTTAACCGGCGCCAACTGGCCGGAGTACGATGCGAAGCTCAGCGTCGCCGACGAGGTCGACATCGCCGTGCAGGTGAACGGCCGGCTGCGTGCGACGATATCGGTGCCGCGCGGCGCCTCGGAGGACGAGGTGAAGCAGAAGGCTCTGGCGGAATCGGGCGTGCAGCGTCACATGGACGGTAAGCAGATCCGCAAGATCGTCTTCGTGCCCGACCGGTTGATGAACATCGTGGTCGGCTAGTTCCGCCTGGCCGCCGTCTAGCGCTCCGGTGACCAGCTCGGCGACGTATCGGTCCGGCCGTCGTCGGTCAGCTTCCCGACGCGGCTAGGGTTCGCCAGATCCGAGTAGTAGATCTCCAGGTCGCCATCGCGATCGGTGGCGTAGGCGATTCTCCGCCCGTCGGACGCCCATGCCGGTTCCACGCCCATCTCGTAAGTCAGCCTCGTCACGTCAGACCCGTCGGCCCCCACCGTGTAGATCTCCCATGCTCCATCCCTTACGGTCGCAAAGGCGAGCTGCGTGCCGTCAGGCGACCAGGCGGGTGTGGCGTCGGCCGCCAGATGTCGGGTGAGAATCCTCAACCCTACCCCGCTCAAGTTCACGACGCAGATGTCGTCGTTGCCCAGCCGGTCGCTGCTGAACGCGATCCGCGATCCGTCGGGCGACCAGGCGGGCGATCTGTCCGCCGATCGATGACTGGTGAGATTGCGGACTCCGGTACCGTCGGCGGCCATGGCGTAGATCTCCGAATCGCCGTCGCGCTGGCTGGTGAAAGCGATCCAGTCGCCGTCGGGCGACCACGCCGGATCACCGTCGAAGCCCGGCGCGTTGGTAAGCTGCAATAGACCGGAGCCATCGATTTCCATGACGTAGATGTCGAAGTCGCCGTCGCGGTCGCTGGCGAAAACGATCTTCGTGCCGCCCGGCGAGAGGGCGGGCGTCTGGTCGACAGCCGGGTGATCCGTCAAGCGACGCTTGTCGGTGCCGCGATCGGTCATGCTGTAGATCTCGCTGTTGCCGTCCCGCTCGCTGGCGAAGACGATGCGGTCGAGCAGCGCCGGAGTGCAGCCCATCTCGAACGTCGTCTCCGCCGTCGCGCCGCTGGCCACGCTAACGGTGCGCGAATGGTCACCGCTCACAGTGCAGTTGACTGACAGGTCGGAAATCGTAACCGCGTGCTCGCCCGGAAGCAGGCCGTCGAACCTGACCGTGCCGTTCGCATCGGCGATCCGCGTTCCAACACCTTCGAGCACTATCGTGTAAGCGGCGTCGATCGAGTCGCCGCTCGTTGACGTCGTCACCGCCAGGCTCCCGGTCTGCAGACAGGCGATGCTGAACGGCACCCGGACCGTCGCCCCCCGCGACACCGTTACGCTCTGCGGGTTCGGCTCCACCGTCGCACAGTTCATCGCGATACCGGTCAGGCGAATCGAGTGCTCGCCGCCGCACGCTGACAGCGCCGCGACGACCAGGCACGAGAGCGAAAGCATCGCTGCGCGCTTCATGATGGCCTCGGTTCTAGAGTGTCGAGCTGAGTGAAAAACGGCGCGGCGCCCCGGGCGGGTGCAGCCGCCGTGTAGCGTTCGAATGGTTACGTCAGACGAGGGCACGACTGGTACCTCGAGGTCGCCGGATCATGATGCCCCGGCCCCACTCCCAACTGCTTCATTATGCCGCCAGGGCTGCCGGGCGGCAACCTATCCAAACGTCGCGGCAGCAGACGCCTCTAGGCCGTCAGATCCTTCACCTTTTCCTGCAGGATATCCATGAGCAGATCGACGTGTTCCAGGTGCGATCGGAAGGTGAGTGCCGCCAGCCTCAGCACGAACTCCCCGTCGAGCATGGTGGACGAGACGAAGACGCGACCGTCGCGGTGGATCTCGTCGATCAGCGCGGCGTTGAACTCGTTCGCGTCGCCGGACGACGGCACCCAGCGGTAGGTGGCCACCGACAGCTCCGGCTCCGGCCCGACCTCGAACCCCAGCTCCTGGACCTTTTCGTAGAAGTAGCGTGTCAGCAGCAGCTTCTCCTCCAGGCAGGCCCGGAACGGTGCCAGCCCGTGGAGCTTGAGCGGCAGCCACTGCCGGAGGCCGCGAAAGTGCTTGGTGAGCTCCGGCGAAAGTTCGGCCGGCGAGCTGATCTCGGCCGCCTCTTCGGCGACCGTGTCCTGCATGTAGGCCGCCTGGTAGTAGTGCGCCTGGTGGAGCGCCCGCTTGTCCTTCACCAACACGGCGCCGCTCCCGTACGGCAGGAAGAGTCCCTTGTGGGGATCGAGGACGATGGAATCTGAGAGCTCCATGCCCGCCAATCTGGGTCGGCATTCATCGACCAGGGCGAAGAAGCCGCCGTACGCCGCGTCGATGTGATACCAGAGACCGTTCTCGCCGGCTATCTGACCGATCTCGGTCAGCGGATCGATCGCTCCGACGTCGGTCGTACCGGCCGACGCGATCACCATCCAGGGGATGAGCCCGGACGACCGGTCGGCGGCGATGGCCTTCTCCAACTCGCCAGGGATCATCCGGTAGCGATCGTCCAGCGGGATGATGTGTCCGCCGCACTCTCCCATTCCCGCGATCCGCAGCGCCTTGTCGATGCAGTGGTGCGCCTGCTCCGACAGGTAGACGACGGCGCGCTCGAAGTCGCGCGCCTTGAGCCCGTGCGCGTCGCGCGCCGTGACGATGGCGATCAGGTTAGCGATGCTACCGCCCGAGGCCAGGTTACCGCCCGAGTTCTCCGGATAGCCGACCAGCTCCGCCATCCAGTCGAGCAACATGTTCTCCATCTCGACCGCGCCGGGGCCCGCAAACTTGATCCCTGCGTAACGGTTGGTGATGTCGGCCAGGTAGTCGCCCAGCGCCGACGCGTAGATGCCGCCGCCGGGTATGTAGGCCAGGTGGCCGCCGTGGGCCGGGTTGAGCCCCGGTTCGACGACACATTGCTGCACCAGTGCCATCAGCTCACCGATGTCCGACGCTTCGTCGCCGATCGGCGAACCGCGCAGCTGCTTCGCCGCCTCTTTCCTGTATTCGTAAGTCTTGAGCTGCGGCAGCCGCTCGAGGAACGACTCGGCATACTCCACCACCGCGCTGCGCACCTGCGCCCGCTCCTCCGGACCCGGCTCCAGCCGCCGACTCACTCCCTCGAGCTCTCTGATCCTCTCGATCGTCATCTAACACCTACCACCGCACCACCGCACCACCGCACCATCAGTTCTTCACCCACGTCGGCCGCGACCGCTCGCTCATCGCGAACAGGTCATCCGCGAACTCCACCTCGATGGTCCAGTAGTCATAGCGCTCCCACATGTCGATGCGCCCGTTGCGCATGAACTTGATCTCGGTGGCTATCCAGCCGCCGCCCAACTGTTCGTACGCCTCGAACAGGATTTCCCGCTCGGCACCGGTGCCTGGGTTCTTCAGGTAGAGCCGGCTGAAGAGCAGGGTCTCGACGTCGATCCAGAACTCGCGGCCTTCGGCGCCGACCACGTAGTGCTCGCGCCCCTCCCAAGTGTCATTGCGTACCAACGACAGGTCGAAGCGGACTGCTTCCAGGATGGCCAGCGTTTCTTCAACTGGCTGGACGTAGACGTCGAAGCCGAGGAGTAGAAGCGGGTGGGGGCCGGGGTTGTTGCTGATGATCGTGTCGGCCTCGAAGGTGATCCAGGCCTGGCCCTTGAACATGATGCAGTTGCCGGACTCCAGCGGCGCGATGTCGCTTCGCACCGTGCCTGGCAGCCGGATCGACTCGTACCAGACCCGAACCGAGTCGACGCCGCCCGTCTCCACATCGTAGTAGTTGACCGTCTGGATCAGCGCCAGGTTCTCGTACCACTGGCCGGCGTAGCGGTCGTGCATGGCACGGATGACGTCGGCGCCGCTTTCGATCTGCTGGGGAGCAGACCACAGAACTGCTGCGAGCAGCAGGAAGCTCAGCATTGTGACCTCCGGTGTCGGTGGGGCCCGGACAATCTAGCCGGCCGTTTGGGAACTGGGAATTGGGGATTCGGGATTCGGGATTCGGGGTTTCGGGGAGGAACGATTGCGCCTCCGTATCCTTCCCCAGTTCCCTACCGCACCGAATCCCCGAGTCCCCGAATCCACTTCCGCAATTCCTCGGACTCCGAGATCCACGAATCAACTTCCCGACATCCAACCTCCCCAACTCCCAATGAAAGAGCCCGGGGGAATGCCTTCCTCCGGGCTCTGGCGCTTCTCAACCTGCAAGGAGTTCGAGCTTACTTTGCCTCGTCCGCTGTCGGTGGGAACGGGCTCTCTTCGCCTGCCGCGTCCTTCATCCGATCGACGAGCTTGTGCATCCGGTGCACGACATCCTCGATCATGCCGCCAGTGTCATCCTGCGCGCCCTCGCTCCCAATGACCGACAACCGATTCAGTCGGCGGACGTTCATGAGGAACTCGTCCGTCACCGTCCTCAGCTTCATGTACTTGCGGCGCTCCTGCGCCACCTGTCGTTCCGAGCCCAGCGCGACCCGCAGGGTCACATGGATCAACGGAACGATGGACAGAAGCGAGAGAAGCGCACGCGTCCCCGGATCCCGGATGAACACGCTGACGAACGCCAGAGCGATGACCCCGGCGAGGGCGACCCAAAGCCATGCTTTGTGGAAATTCATATCCGCTCCAACTCTCCCAAATTTGTCGACTGCGTAAGGGAACGGACGGGTAGGGGTAGCCCTAAGTTAATCAGATGAGCCGATTTGCGCATCTCCGGCCGCCCGGCGGCGAGCGCCTCCGGCGCGGCTGCAGGGCCCGATCGCCGCCAGTAACTGCATACGCCACAACATCTTGCAACACCGGGCCCGGACCTTGTGCAACGAACCGCCCCTGGCGCGTCTCCCGGTCAGAAAAGGAACAAACCCGCCCTGACTGGGAGGTCGTACAATGGATACAAGGCTTTCGAGGAATCTGATCGGTGTCGGGCTCGCCGTCCTGGCCGTGTTGGCCGTGGGTACGCCCGCGTTGGCCCAGGGCTGGATCGAGCCCGACACCCACCGCTTCGTGCCCGGCTCTGGAGTCGAGCGTGTGCGCAGCGACGTTCTCGTAACCATCGACACGGAGCGGCGCGTAGCCGTTTTCGAGGTGGAGGAGGTTTTCCGCAACCGGACCGGCGCCCTGATGGAGGGCGACTACGTCTATCCTATCCCGGCGGAGGCGGTGTTCACGAACTTCTCGCTGTTCATGGGCGAGGACGAGATGCGTGGCGAGATGCTGCCGGCGGACCAGGCGCGATCGATCTACGAAGAGATCGTGCGTCGCCGGAAGGACCCAGCTCTCATCGAGCTGGTCGGCCACGGGATGCTGAGGGCGCGGGTCTTCCCCATCGATCCCGGTGACGAGCGCCGGGTGATCCTGCGCTACACGCAGGTGTTGGGCAGAGACGGAGACATGTACCGGTTGCGTTACCCGCGCGTTGTGACGCTGGCCGGGACCGAGCCGCGCGAGGTGTCGGTCATCGATCCGCGCTCACGCTCGGACTATCCGTTCACTCTGACTATCAGGGTTCGCGGAGCCGAAGCTTTCGCCACGCCCTACTCGCCGACGCACGCCATCGAGGTGCGCGAGCGTCGGAACGACGAAATCGAGATCGCCCACCGCGGTGACGGCGCAGCCCGCGACTTCGAACTCTTCCTACCGCTCCGCGAGTCGTTGGTCGGTGCCAGCCTGCTCGCCCACGCGCCCGGCAACGAAGAGGGTTACTTCATGCTGCTGCTCTCTCCCCCGGCAGCCGGCGACGAGGTACACATCCCACGCGATGTGACATTGGTGCTCGATGTCTCAGGCTCCATGTCGGGCGGCAAGATGGAACAGGCGCGCGAGGCGCTGGACCAGATCCTGGCCGGCCTCCGACCCGAGGATCGATTTAGGCTCATCACCTTCAGCAGCTTCGTTCGCACGTTCAGCGACGATTTCGTACGAGCCGATCGCGCCACGGTGCGCGAGGCGCGTGACTACCTGGCGGCCGTGCGGGCCGAAGGCAGCACGAACGTGATGGACGCACTGAGCGAAGCGCTGGAACCCGAGACGTCACGCGGCCGCCTGTCGCTCATCGTTTTCCTTACTGACGGCAAGCCTACGGTGGGCGAGACGGCGCCCGAACAGATCGCAGACGCTGCGGAGCGCCTGCGTGACGGCGAGCGTCTGTTCGCTTTCGGCGTCGGCTACGACGTGAACACGTACTTGCTCGACCGCATGGCCGAGGGCGGCCGCGGCAGCGTCAGCTACGTGCGGCCCGGCGAAGACGTCGAGCAGGCGGTCTCCTCGTTGACCCGCAAGATCAGCTTCCCCGCCCTGGCCGACCTGCGGATCGTCGAGGCGCCCGTGGGCCTGGAGGACTACTACCCCAACCCGCTGCCTGACCTATTCTACGGCGAAGAGTTGGTGCTGTTCGGCCGCTACCGCGGCGACGGGGCGGGCACGCTGACGCTGGAAGGGACACGCGCCGGGGAGACGCAGCGCTTCAGCTACCGGGTCGAGCTGCCGCGGCGCGAGAACGACAACGAGTTCATCCCGCGGCTCTGGGCCGCCCGCAAGGCGGGCGCGCTCACCGCACAGATCCGGCTGCACGGAGCAGACCCCGAGCTGGTCGAGGAGATTCGCCAGCTGGGGCTGCGCTACGGCATACTGACCGAGTACACGTCGTACCTGGTGGAAGAGCCGCAGTTCGCGATGTTGGAGCCCGAAGCGGTGATGGACATGATGGCGCCGAACGCGGCGCCTGCCGAGATGGTCGGAGCCGAGGCTTTCGACCAGTCCGCCCGCAGCAGCCGGATGCGTGAGGCGAAGCAGGCCGGCGATGCCGAGGAGAGCTCGATCGCTGTCGCCGCCAGCGCGGTGGGCCGGAGCGGGGGCGACTTCAGGACCGCAGCGCAGCGGGTGCGGCAAATTGGCCGACGGCTGTTCGTCCTCCGCGACGGGCGCTGGACGGATATCGGCTTCAATGACAGCTTGGAGGTGATCGAGCTGGCTCCGTACAGTCAGGCCTACTTCCAGCTGCTGAAGCATCTGCCCGCGTTGGCGGAGTACTTCGCGCTGGGCGACGATCTGGCGATCGCCGGCGACGGCGTGGCGCTGCTGCTCACGCCCGACGGCGCGACGAGCTGGAGCTCGGTAGACCTTAGGGTCGTGATGGAAGGCTTCGCGGGAAGCCTCTGATCTGGAGATAGCGCTTGGATCTCTCCCAAGTCTATAGGGAACACTACAGGTCGCTGGTCCGCTTTCTCTACAGGCGGATCGGCGACCAGGCTCGCGCCGAGGACCTGGCGCAGGAAGCGTTCGTCCGCGCGCTGGAGCACCAGCCAGAGAAGCCACGGGCCTGGCTGTTCACGGTGGCGGCGAACCTGGCTCGCGACGAGGGCCGGCGAAGCTCGGTGCGGCGAAAGCACCTGACGCTGGTGAAAGCCGAGATAGAGGCCCGGCCGCCGGAGCCGGGACCCGAGGTAGCATTGGAGCGGCGCGAGACGGTGATGAAGGTGCGAGCGGCGCTGGCGCTGCTCACGGACCGCGACCGCGAGGCACTGCTCCTCTGGGAAGAGGGCTTCAACTACGACGAGATCGCCGACGTGCTCGGCCTCTCACGCGGATCGATCGGAACGACGCTGGCGCGAGCCCGGACACGGCTGGCCGCCGCATATGAAGCGATAGAGCACGAAGGAAGTGATGAAGATGTCGCACATTGATGAGGGAATCCTGCACGCCTACCTCGACGGCGAGGTGAGCGAGGGACAGAAGGCGGAGATCGATGCGCACCTCTCCGCCTGCGCCGAGTGCAGCGACAGGCTAGAGGCCGCGAAGCGGCTGATCGGCCGAGCCAGCGGCCTGCTGGCGGAGCTGGAGCCCGGCGCCGCGCAGCCGCCGGCCTGGCCGGAGATAGAGGAGCGCGCCGCCGCTCGCTCAGCTGAGACTGGCAGCCGGCCTTTCGTGCGGCCGTGGCTGGCCTGGGCCGCATCCATCGTCCTCGCCTTCGGCGTCGGCTGGCTCTCTTCGTCGAGCTGGCTCGAATGGAGCGAGCGACCCGTGTCGTCTCCGGAGATCGTCGCACCTGTGGCCGGCTCACGTGAGTTGGTGTCGACTCGCACGGAATCCGCCGCCGACATGGATGCCGTGGGGGAATCCAACATCGATGCCGCGCCGGCAGAGACAGAGGCCGCGCCGTCGGTGGCAAACGCGATCAGGGGCGACGCGGAGCCTCAGCCGGCCAGCCCCCAGCAGGAGGATCAGCGGGGCAAGGCCGAGGCGGACCAGGAAGGCTTCCTCGATGAGGCCCAAGGACGGGGGGCGGACCAGCCCGCCCGGCTGCGCGCAACGGTGGCTCAAGAAGCGCCCGCCGAGCCAGCGATAGCGGCGGATGAGGTTTCCCGCGTCGCGGGCGACGAACGGCAGAACGAATTCGCCGAACGCAAGCAGGGCGACGAGCCTGACGTCGAGCTGGTCCTGCCGATGGCGCAGGTTTCCGCCGAAGGCGCCGCCGCGGAAGAACGGGAAGAGGACACCCCCTTCTTCGCCGTACAGCCAGAGGAGGCTGCCGCCTGGCTGGGTGTCGAGCTGCGCACCTTGCCCGATCTGGAGCTACAACGGATCGAGGTGGGCCCGGGCAACGCGCTGCAGAGCGGCCTCGAGGGGCTTCCCGCCGTACGGCTCGTCTACCTGGACGCCGCCGACCACGAGATCGTGCTAATCCAGCAGCGTGTATCTGCAGATCCGGCCCTGGACGCCTTCGCGGCCGAGCCGGTCCTCGCCGTCGAGCCTTCGGGCCGCAACGTCTATCGATGGAGGGACAGCCAGGGCTACCTGTTGACGCTGGCCGCCAGCGTCAGCGGCGACTCGCT
>JBDHHX010000177.1:0-7548 GCA_039589155.1 Gemmatimonadota bacterium
TCCCTCCCTCTCACGGCGAAGATGCCCACGGCCGAAACCGAAAGGGGGCGTCGGTGTGCTTTTCACCGACGCCCCCGTGTCGTTAACACGTTCAGGTCGTTGCCGAGTCGGAGTGTCGTTCGATCAATCACCCGACCCACCTCCTGCGAGTTCCTCGCGGGCAATCCGGTTGATCTCCTTGCCGTCGGCCTGGCCCTTGAGCTTGGCCATCACTGCCTTCATCACTGCGCCGATGTTGTTCGCCCCCTCGCCTATGGCTTCCGCGACGACCTTACGTATCTCCTCTTCGCCGAGCTGGGCCGGCAGGTAAGACTCGAGCGCCTCGACCTCGGCCAACTCTAGCTCCGCCTTCTCGGGCCGGGCGGCCATCGACTCCGCCGCCTCCTTACGCAGTTTGACCGCCTTGGCCAGGACGTTGAGGACCTCGGGATCTTCGAGCTCGTGGCCGACCGCGATCTCCTTGTTGCGGACGTCCGCCAGGATGGTCGAGAGCAGCCGGGCGCGGTCCTTTGCACCGCCGCGGCGGGCCTCGTTCATGTCGTTCCGAAGTGAATCCTTCAGCGTAGCTTCGGTCATCTCCAAACCTGAAATCGGTCCTTCATAGGCGCCGGGCGCGGCGCCGTCCGGCGCTCGCGGACCCGATAGTAACTGGAGGCCGTTGCGGCCGTCAACGTTTAGCCGGGAGGCCAGCCCATCACGCGGCCACCGAGCAGGTGGACGTGGATGTGGAAGACCGACTGGCCGGCGCCAGCGTTACAATTGGCCACCGTACGGTACCCATCCTCGGCGATCCCCTCGTCGGCGGCGATTTCCTTCGCCGCCAGCAGCAGGCGACCGAGCAGCTCGGCGTGGCCGGGGTCCGCATCGTTCAGGGTGGCGATGTGCTCCCTGGGAATGATGAGGACGTGGGTGGGCGCTTGCGGATTGATGTCGCGGAAGGCGACCCAGTCGTCTGACTGCTTGACTGTATCAGCGGGGATCGCGCCTGATGCGATTCTGCAAAACAGACAATCGGTTGCCATTTCCTACTCCCTTTGCATCTGCTACTTGAATTCTCGAATAGCATTCGGGGAATCGGGGGTT
Source organism: Gemmatimonadota bacterium (assembly GCA_039589155.1). Classification (GTDB taxonomy): domain Bacteria; phylum Gemmatimonadota; class Gemmatimonadetes; order Palauibacterales; family KS3-K002; genus Kutchimonas. The sequence goes on from JBDHHX010000177.1 coordinate 1,084, forward strand.
CGGGGAGTTAGGGAATCAGGAGCCATTGACGCTTCCCGAATTCCCCGAATCCCCGATTCCCCGAGTCCGCTTCGAGAATTCCCAAAAGAGCCTCTCATCTTTGAAATTCGGAACTCCATCAATCAAACAGCGCCTCTTTGATCATCTGCCAAAACCCGACGCCGTCTTCGCTTTCCGAGGCCGGGCTCTCGATCTGCGACATCTTCTCGAACAGCTCGCGTTGCTCGTCGGTCAGCTTGAGAGGGGTGACGACGACGACGCGCACGTACATGTCGCCGGAACCGCCGCGCCGCAGGTGCGGTAGACCTTTCCCGCGTAGCTGGATGACGTGGCCGGTCTGCACGCCGGCCGGGATCTTCACTTTCACCGACTCGGTGACCGTCGGCACCTCGAGAGTGGAGCCGATGGCGGCCTGGCTGAAGGTGATGGGAAGGTCGTGAACGAGGTCAGCGCCGCGACGGGTGAAGCGAGTATCGGGCTCGACCTCGATGACCGCCAACAGATCGCCGGACGGACCGCCGCGGGGACCGACGTTGCCCTGGCCGCGCAGGGTCAGGTAGTCGTCGCTGGCCACACCGGGCGGGATCTCGATCTCGAACGACTTATCCTGCTTGAGCCGGCCTTCGCCCTGGCAGGTATTGCAGGGGTCCGATATGACGCGGCCCTCACCGCCGCAGTTGGCGCAGGGACCAACGCGAACGAACTGCCCGAACAACGAGCGTTGCACCTGCTGCAGCTCGCCGCTGCCGCCGCACTGAGGGCAAGCCTTTGGTTGAGCACCGCCGCGTGAGCCGCTGCCGCTGCATTCGGGGCAGCTGTCGAGGACCGGCATCTTGATGGTCTTCTTGACGCCGCCGACGACGTCCTCGAGGGCGAGCTTGACGCGGATCTTGAGATCGGCACCACGGGTGCGGGCGCCACGACGCCGGGCGCCACCGCCGCCGAAGAGGTCGTCGAACCCGAAGCCGCCGAACTCGCGCATGAAGATGTTCAACGCCTCGTCGAAGGTGCTGAAGCCGCCGAAGCCGCCGCCGCCGCCGCGGACGCCGGCCTTCACGCCGTCGTGACCGTAGCGGTCGTAGAGGCCACGGAGCTCGGGCTCGCGGAGGACCTCGTAGGCCTCGGTGGCCTCCTTGAACCTGGCCTCGGCGTCTGGGTCGTCGGGGTTGCGGTCCGGGTGGTACTTGAGCGCCGCCTGACGGTACGCCTTCTTGATGGTGTTGCCGTCGGCGCCGCGGTCGACGCCCAGGATCTCGTAGTAGTCTCTCTTCATGTACTAATATCTAAGTCCAGCGCCGATACAGAGTTGTGGCCTGGCGGTCTGTCACTGCCGTACGATGGTGGTAACGCCAAAGTTCGCAGATGGCGGAAGGTTTGCAATCCCGGAGGGATGAGTGGGAATTCTTTCAATCAGATTGGTGAAATCGTGGATTCGTGGACGGGTGGAATGATGGATTGGCTCTTCGAATCGCCCTCCAGAATTCCACTAGTCCCCGATTCCACTAATCTGATTGGCTCGTTCCCAGTCTTCGGGCGTAGCGCGGCCCGGGAAATCTCTCGACTAGGCCGGCCAACTCCAGCTCGAGGAGGGCCGAGGCCAGGGGACCCGGTTCGGCGCCGACGGTGGACACCAGGTCGTCCAGCTTCGATTCGCCGACTTGGAGAGCGGTCCAAATACGGCGGGCCAACTCGGAGGCGGCGGGATCGGGCTCGCGCTCGAGGCGCTGCTCCAGGTCATCGACGTCGAGGCCCGCGGCCAGCGGCCCGGGGAGCGGCTCGCCGGTGCGGGTCTCCATGATCCTCAGTATGTCGGCGGCGGAGGTGACCAGCGCGGCGCCCTCCTGGATGAGGCGGTTGGTACCGGCGCTGGTGGCGTTGTGGATGGGGCCAGGGACGGCGAAGACCTCCTTGCCTCCCTCCAGCGCATGCTGGGCGGTGTTCATGGCGCCGCTGCTGGTAGGCGCCTCAACGACCAACACCCCGCGGGACAGGCCGGCGATGATCCGGTTGCGTTGGGGGAAGTGCCACCTTCGGGGTGGCGTGTCGTCGGGGAATTCGCTGACCAGGCACCCCTGCACCGCGATCAGGCCTGCAAGATCTTCATGCTCAGATGGGTACGGAACGTCGAGGCCGGTTCCGAGGACGGCGACGGTGTCACCGCCGACCTCGAGCGCGGTCCTGTGGGCTATGCCATCGATGCCGCGGGCGAGACCGCTGATGATGGTATAGCCGGCGCGCACCAGGCCAACGACAAACGAGACCGTGGCATCACGACCGTACACGGAGTGCGCCCGAGTGCCGACCACCGCTATTCCCGGCGCTTGGAGCAACTCGATGCGGCCCCGCACGTACAAGACGGCCGGCGGCTGTGTGAGATTGAGCAAGGCGGTCGGGTAGCCCGGGCCCGCGAGCTCGAGTGTACGCGGAGCACTCATGGCCATATGCTGCCTGACGTCTATCAACAGAACGTCACCGCGGCAGGTTCATCCGTCGCAGCAGCGCCTGGAACCGCGGGTCGCCTTTGATTACAGCGAATTCTGGCAGACTGTTGATCCACGGTGTGTACGCGGCGTGCTCATCGACCGCGCGCTCGAGAAGCTCCAGTGCGCGGTCGGTGTTTCCGAGGGCGTGCTGAATCCAGCCGAGAACATACGCCGAGACATAGCGGTGGCGGGACTCCGACTCCAGCCGCTGGAAGATGGCCTCTGCTTCACCTCGTTGACCCGCGCTGGCGTGGACCCCAGCGAGCATCATCTGATGGATGTCATCGGCGTCGAGCCGGACGGCGGACTCGGCTGCGGCGAGCGCTTCGCCGAACTCACCCTTGCGCCGGTACGCATCGGCCAGGCAGAAATACGACCAAGCCGAGAGCGAGTCGAGTTCGAGCGCCGAGCGACACTCGGTGATAGCGCTGTCCAATCGCCCCGCGTACGTGTAGGCCAGGCCGAGGTTCAACCGCATATTCGCCGAGACGGGATTGACGTTCTTGGAGCGGATTCCCTCCGCGATCGACTCGTCCCAGCGGCCGAGAATCTCGAAGTAGTCGCCGTACACCTGATGCGCATCGTCATAGCCGGGGTTGAGCGCGATCGCGCGTTCCAGGGCACGCCGCGCCGTCTCCCAATCCCAGTCGTGATAGAACGCGATGCGGCCGAGCGCCTCATGCGCCTCGGCGAGGTTGGGATCCAGGTCGATCGCACGCCGCGCGGCTGCCCTGGCTTTGGGCAGCTGGCTCGGCTCGACTCGTGCCCTTGAGGCATACGCTCTGGCCAACGCCGCCCAGGCCATCGCATACTCCGGGTCCGTCTCCGTCGCTTGCTCGAGCAACGCGAGGCCCTGCTCGACGGCCCCCCGCTTCCAGTGGTACCGGCCTCTGAGCAACAGATCGTAGGCCTGCGGATCGATCGGGTGGGACACGGCGAGGCGCGCTTCGTCCCCGGTCGTGAGCGCGACCCGTACTTCCGCGGCGATCGCCCGCGCCACCTCGCTGTGTAGCGCGAGCACATCGCCGAGCTCTCGGTCGTATGATTCGGCCCACAGATGGCGATCGGCCGCCGCGTCGATCAACTGGGCCGTCACCCGCACGCGATTGCCGTCACGCAACACCGAGCCCTCGACGATGCCGTCCACGTTGAGCTCGCGCGCAATGTCCGGCAACGACTTTCTCGCTCCCTTGTATTGCATCACCGAGGTGCGCGAGATCACGCGCAGCGCTTCGATCTTCGAGAGCTCGGTGATCAGCGCTTCGGTCATCCCGTCTGCGAAGTACTCGTGACCCGGATCGGCAGCGAGGCTCTCGAGCGGGAGCACCGCGAGGGACTCGATTAGGCCGCCGCCGCCGCGCGGTCGGATACCGCCAATGTCGAAAATCACCGCGATCGCCGCGAGCATCGTCGCGGTGGCCAGCACCGGGATCCAGCGCCGGAGCTTCGCGGGAGCCGCCGCCGATGGAGCCCCGCCCGTATGGAGCGCGTCAGCGAACTCTGCCACCGGATTGAAACGATCAGCCGGCACCTTGGCCAGGGCGCGCTCGAGTACCCCCGCAATCTGAGGCGGCACCGCCGGCCGGAGATTCGTGACGCTCGGCGCGTCGACCGTGAGATGCTGGTACACCAGACTCTCGACCGTTGGCCCCGTGAACGGCGGCTGGCCTGCCAACATCTCGTACAGCACGCAGCCCAAGGCGTAGAGATCGCTCCGCCCATCGAGCTCGCCGTCCCCTGCCGCCTGCTCCGGACTCATGTAGGCCGGCGTCCCGATTGCGAGCCCGGTCTCGGTGAGCTTCGTTCCGCCAGCCTCCGTGATCGCCCGCGCGATACCGAAGTCGGCCACGACAGCGTGACCGCTCTCCAGGAGGATGTTCGCGGGCTTGATGTCGCGGTGGATCACGCCGCGCTGGTGGGCGTAGCTCAACGCGTCGGCTACCTCGCGCGCGATCTGGAGCGCGTCGTCGAGAGGGAGCTGCTTCTCGCGGTCGAGTCGATCGCGCAGGGATTCACCTTCAACGTAGGGCATTACGTAGAATAGAAAGGACTCTCCCTGAGGCGGAGCGACTGCCTGGCCTGAATCGAACAGTGGCAGGATGTGCGGGTGTCGGAGGTTCGCGGTGGTGGTGATCTCGCGCAGGAACCGTTCATGGCCCAGGGCCGCAGCCAGCTCCGGCCGCAGCACCTTGACGGCCACCTTGCGCTGGTGTCTGAGGTCCTCGGCCAGGTAGACCGTCGCCATGCCACCCGCGCCGAGCTCGCGCTCAATCCGGTAGCGGTCGGAGAGCGCCGTCGTGAGGAGCCCTAACATGTCAGGCAATACGGCTCATTCCCATTGCGGGTGAAGCCTCGGGCGGGTACCTCCGGGGCCGGGGCTGTTGATCGCACCGGAAGATGCCCGTCCGCACCGCCGTTTTCAAGCCGAGGCCGGACACCGGGTAGGGCAGAGGGAGCGAGCTCCCGAACGAGGAAGCCTCGCGATCAAGCTCCCAGCGTACTGATCAGGTCCGTTCGAGTCAGGATCGACAGTTCCCCGTCGCTGGCCCGCACGAGTACTGCGGTACACTGGCCCTGCATGTGCGCCGCCAGGTCGCGCACAGGCGTGGACGCCTCGACGACCGGGAAGGGGTCACCCATGACGTCGCCCACCAGGCGAGCGCGGGCATCCGGTTCGCTGATCAGGCGAGTGAGTATCGCCTGCTCCACGAGGCTGCCGACGACATCGCCGTTTTCGGTCACCGGTACCTGTGAGATACCGTGACGGGTCATGAGGTCGATGGCGTCGGCCAGGGTCATATCGGCGGGCACCGAGACAAGTCGCTCGCCCGGGACTCCCCTGGGCCCGACAGAGTCCAGCACCGCCGCGGCCGTGAGTGGCTCGCTCTCCTCGAGGAAGCCGTGGTCCTGCATCCAGGCGTCGTTGTAGATCTTTCCCAGGTAGCGGAAGCCGCCGTCGGGCAACAGCACAACCGCCACATCATCACCGCTGAGTGTGTCGCGGTTGTCGCGCAGCCACTGAAGCGCGCCGGCCATGACCATCCCGCACGAGCCACCGACGAACATGCCCTCCTCGCGGCACAAGCGGCGGGTCCAGATCATCGCCTCCTTGTCCGACACGCGAACGAAGTCGTCCACCAGATCGAAGTCCATGTTCCCTGCCAGGATGTCCTCGCCGACCCCTTCGATGATGTAGGGATGGATCTCCGACGCATCGAATTCCCGGGTGTGGAAGTACTTCCAATAGACCGAGCCGTTCGGGTCCACTCCGACGACCTTGATGTCAGGGTTTTGCTGCTTGAGGTAGCGCGCCGTCCCGGAAATGGTACCGCCTGTGCCGGCACCGGCGATGAAGTGGGTCACCTTGCCGTCGGTATCCTCCCAAATCTCCGGGCCCGTGGTTGCAACATGCGCCGCGGTGTTGGCCAGGTTGTCGTACTGGTTGACGTATACCGAGTTCGGGATCTCGCGGGCCAGGCGGCGGGCCACCGAGTAGTACGACCGCGGGTCGTCCGGGGCCACAGCGGTGGGACAGACGATGACCTCGGCGCCCATGGCGCGGAGCACCGCGATCTTCTCCTGGCTCTGCTTGTCGGTAGTCGTGAACACGCATTTGTATCCGCGGACGATGGCTGCGAGCGCCAGACCTGCACCGGTGTTACCGCTCGTGCCTTCGATGATCGTGCCGCCCGGCTTGAGCTCACCGCTCTTCTCAGCAGCCTCGACCATGGTGGTTCCGATGCGGTCCTTCACCGAGCCACCGGGGCTGAAGAACTCCAGCTTGGCCAGGACCGTGCACGGCACGTCTGCGGCCAATCGATTGACCCGAACCAGAGGGGTGTTCCCGATCGTCCCGAGGATGTTCTCGTGCCACATTAGACTTGATCTCCTCTGTCTGGCGGCTGCTCTACAGTTCCGATGGCGACTCCGCGGTCACGAAACGGCCCAGCAGTTGCCGACCCGACTCGGAAACCGACGTCAT
>JBDHHX010000178.1:0-10288 GCA_039589155.1 Gemmatimonadota bacterium
GCTGATGGACTTCGGCGCGGCGAAGCTGGAGCGCAACGCTATCGATCCCAAGAGTTGGAACTACGTGGGCCTCGGTCACTACCACCTGCGCACGCAGTTGGCCCCCAACATGTACTACGCGGGCGCGATCGAGCGAACCAGTCTGAACATCTGGGCGGAGGCGGACGACGCGCGGGTCGCGAAGGAAGACACGTGGAAGAAGGCGGCCTGGGGGAAGGGGTTCATCGAGTTCGACGTCGGGTCGAAGAAGGCGAAGTTTCACAAGCTGGACGCTCCGCGCCCCGTTCTCGACCTCGAGCCTGTGCTCTACTACGACCAGTCGGCCGCCGAGCTCGATTCTGCGATCGAATCGACGCTCGCCGCCGTGCCCGGCGGCATCGCCGAAAAGATCGTCAGACTTCGCATATTCAACATCCCCCGGGACCTCTATCGGGAGCTCGACCACAAGAAGATCCGCGGCTATCGGACCGAGGCGCTCCACTTCCATCTCGACGCCCGGCCGCCGCAGGTCGACCGGCGCGCCGGGTCCGGCGCACCCGGCCGCCGCATGACGTTACAGGAAGAACTCGAGGTCTATCTCAAGGACCGTTTCAAGCTCGAGTCGGGCGCCGTCGACCGTGAGGCGCTGATCGAGCTCGGCCTGCGTTACCTGCGGGACGCCGGGGAGCAGGAATCGCTGGAGGGCAGGGAATAGCATGCGGTTGCTGCGCCTCGGCCTGAAGAACTTCCGGCAGCACGCCGAGACCCAGTTGGAGTTCCGCTCCGGTCTCACCGGCATCATCGGACCCAACGGCGCCGGCAAGACTACGATTCTCGAGGCGATCGCCTGGGCGGTCTACGGGTCGACAGCGCTCCGCGGCACCAAGGACACGCTGCGCTTCAACCGCGCGCCCGGCCGTTCGACGGTGAGAGCCGAGCTCGAGTTCGAGCTGCGCGGCGAGCGGTTCCGCGTCAGTCGTACGCCGCGCACGGCGGAGCTGTACAAGGCGGAAGCCGAGGATCCCATCGCCGCCGGCACTACCGAGGTCACCCGCCAGCTCACGCGCCGCCTCGGCATGACGCGCCGCGAATTCTACAACACTTACTTCACGGGACAGAAGGAGCTGCAGTTCCTGGCGGCGATGAAGCCGACCGAGCGCGCCCGCTTCCTGTCGCAGGTGTTGGGCTACGAACGCTTGCGTATCGCCCAGGACCTGGTCGGCGATCAACGTAAGGTGCTCCGCGGACAGGTCGAGGAGTTGACCCGCACGCTGGGCGACCCGGAACGGATAAAAGCGGACCGGGAAGCGGCCGAGGAACATCTGAAGGAGGCGAACGCGACGCTGGCAGCGGCGGAAAAGGTGCAAGGCGGAGCCGCCGAGCGCTTCGCCGAGGTCGAACCGCTGTGGACCGATCTGCAGGCCAGGCGTGAGCGTTACAACGAGTTGCAGCAGCATATCCTGGTGGCCGAGACAAGATTGGCCAGCGTCCTCGAGGAACAGAAGAAGGCGGAGGCCGAGCTGGCTACGCTGGACGAGGCGGCTGTGCAGCTCGAGAAGTTGCAGGCGGATGTCGCACCGTCGGCTGCGCTGCGCGAGGAAGACGCACGACTCCGCGAGTTGGGTGATGCGGCGTCGAAGCGTGGGACATTGACGAAACAGCTGGACGAGCAGCGCGAGCGAGTCGAGGCGTTAACCAAGAAAGTCGGCGAGCAGGAAGAGAAGGGTCGCGGACGGGACGAGCTGAAGGAGAAGCTGGCGCTGCAGGAGGCCGAGTGCGAACGACTGGAGAAGCAGCGTGAAGCGGCGGCGTCGCACTGGCAGGGCGACCGCCAGGAGGTCGCCGCGCAACTGCGCATCCTTCTCGACCAGGCCAAGGAGCTGGAAGAGAAGATCGAGCAGCTCGAGAAGGAGGGTCCCGACGGCGCCTGCCCCACCTGCCGGCGGCCGCTGGGCGCCGAGTACGACAGCGTTCTTGGCCTGGTGCGCGAGCAGCTGGAGAACATCGTCCAGGATGGGAAGTGGTACCGCAAGAGAGAGAAGCAACTGGAGACCGAGCCGCAGGACGTGATAGCGGCGCGCGAGCAACTCGCGGCTGCCCGTGAGCTGCAGGAAGGGCTGGTTTCGCAGCTGGCCGACGCCGGGTCAGCGCTCTCGCAAGCGGAAAGCCTCAAGGCGGAGCTCGAGACCGAGGAGGCGCGGGCCCGTAAGCTGGCCGGTGACATCGCGGCGCTGCCGGAAGGCTACGACGGTGAGCGGCACAAAGAGGTGCAGGCGGCGCTGGAGCGGCTGGGCGACCTGGAGAAGCAGGTGACGCAGCTGGAGACGCGGCTGGAGCGACAGCCATCGCTCAGGGCGTCGCTGGCGGAGTCGCAAGAGGAAGAGCGGCAAATCCGCACACAGGTCGCCGAATCTCAGAAGAGTAGTGAAGAGCTGGCGTTCTCAGAGGACGACTACCAATCGGTCGGCGCGAAGTACGAGGACGTGCGCGTGGCGCTCGAGGCGGCGCGCCTCAAGGTGGCGGAGGCGAAGGCGGAGCTCGAGGGCGCGCGTGCGGCGGCGGAAGCGGCGCGCCAGGCGGAGAAAGAATACAAACAGGTGAAGACCACGATCGCGGCGCGCGAGAAGGAGCTCCGCCTGCACAACCATCTCAATCAAGCGTTGGGCGAGCTGCGTCACGATCTCAACGACCGAGTGCGGCCGGAGCTCTCGGAGATCGCCAGCGTCTTTCTCACCGAGCTGACCGACGGTCGCTACAACCGGATCGACATCGGGAAGGACTACGAGGTCGTCGTCCTCGACGACGGTGAAGAAAAGCCGGTGATCTCCGGCGGCGAAGAGGACCTGGCCAACCTCGTCTTGCGACTGGCGATCAGCCAGATGATCGCCGACCGCGCCGGCCAGACTTTGTCGTTGCTCGCCAGACTTTGTCGTTGCTCATCTTCGACGAGGTGTTCGGCGGCCTCGACGACCAGCGGCGCGAGAGCGTCGTCCAGCTGCTGCAGCGCCTACAGGACCGCTTCGAGCAGGTCGTGCTGATCACGCACATCGAGTCGATCCGCGATGGGATGGATCAGGTGGTGCGTGTTTCCTATGACGATAGTACGGGAGCGAGTCTGGTGCGGGACGAGAGTCCGGGAGCGTCGATTGAGGAGTTGGAGATCGAGGATCTCGTATTGACGAGTTGAACTTCGACAGCCAACAGCCATCAGCCGTCGCTCGACGCTGGAGTTCTTCTCGTCGATCAACGCTCGACTCGCCGAGTCTCGACGCTCAAGTGACTCGAACGTCGGGAGCCGTAAGTCGGGCGTCGATCGCTGAAAACAACTTCAGAGTTGAGCGACGGCTGTCGGCTGTTGGCTGTTGACTATCCGCTTCCCTAGTTCCCATCCCCCGAATTCCCCGTATCCCCCGGAAGCTCGATCGGCTCGGCACTAATGTCTGTAGACGGTTCCGGCGCCGCCGTCGTCTCCGGCGTTTCGCGCCGCATCTCCTCCGGCAGTGGACCGATCGCGGTCTCCAGGAAGTCGATCGCCGCATCCACCGCCGAGTCCGAGGCGGCCCGATTGCCCAGCACCAGGTAGGCGTTGGCCAGCGCCATGTAGGCCTGGTAGTACTGCAGCGGAATGCCGCTGGTCGTCGGATCGGGCCAAAACGTCCAGTCGGTGATATCCCGGTAAATGTAGCTGTCGTCCAGCAGCGCCCGCGTGCGCTCCCAATCGATCCAGAAGGGCACCATACGGCCGCCCTGCATCCGCGCCTGTAGCGGGATCGGCACGATCGACTCAGTCGGTTGGATGTCGTTGGGCTCCAACTTGTAGGCGACGCCCTGCCGAACCATCCAGGGCTGGATGTAGAAACGTTCGTAGGTTCCCGTCGTGCCGGCGAAGTAGATGGGCCGGTCGCCGGCGGAGGTCTGCAGGATCTGCAGCAGCATGATGTCGTTGCGCAAGAGTCTCGTGCCTGCCGGTAGCGTTCCCATGATGTTGCCGATGCGCACGGCCTGAGTATCGGCGAAGACGCCACAGCCGCCGCGCGCCGGGTCGTAGGGATAGCAGTCGGGCATGCTCTCGATCTGCTCGTCGGTGGCTGCCAGTATGGATCGCGTCGGCGGCGTCCACTGTCGTTCCGAGTAGAACGGCAACGCCTGATCGGGCTCGAACGGCCGCTGGCAGATGATCAGCGACTCGTCTCTGTACGGGTCGTTCTCTCCGCATGGCGCCGTCAGGTCGCGCAGCTGTTTCGAGTACCAGGGCGTCGCCAGGTACGAGTAGACGATCACCGTGACATCGCGTCGCAGCCCTTCCACCTCCTGCAGGTACCAGAGCGGGAAAGTGTCGTTGTCGCCGTTAGTGAAGACGACCCCGTAGGGTTCCACCGAATTCAATATGTTGTACGCCCAGTCGCGGGCCGCGAAGTCGCCCGCCCGGCCGGCGTACTGCCAGTTGAGCATCAGCGGAAGCAGGGCGAGCAGCAGGACTGGGCTTGCCCGCTTCAGGTGATCGGCCGTGATACGCGCTGGCGACTTGCCGATCGCTTCGGCGAAGGTGCGCCAGAGCGAGGCCAGCCCGATGCCAGCCCACAGGCCCCAAAAAGAAAACGAAACCATGAAGAAGTAGTCGCGTTCGCGGACCTCGCGCCAATCGCGTGGGACGGGTACCATCGAGCCGTCGGGTCCGACGGTGGTGGCACCCACCGAGTAGCCGTACTTGAAGTTCAGATATATGACGAGGCCGAACGAGACGGTGGCGAACAACGTCGCGAAGTAGATCCACGACAATCGGTCGGCGTAGTAGTGGCGCCAGGCGCCCAATAGGCCGAGCAGCAGAAAGACCAGTGTGAACGGTGCCCGCAGACCGGCGAAGAACGTGTTCCTGCCATCCAGGCTCCGCGACCACTGCCAGTCGAAGTACTGGGCGAAGTTGACGAACTGCCAGCGCACCAGCTTCATGTCGCGCGGCGGGTTTCGCGTCGAGCCCGGCACGTAGTAGACCGGGTTCAGATTGATGGGTGGCTTGCGGTACTGCTCGCGGCGCAGCGACGCGGCGAGCGCGACGCAGCGGTCGTTGGCCTGATCGGGTCCCATCAACGAGATCGGCGGGTTCAGCCGCACGATCTCGATGGACGCTCCCACCAACGACTCGCAGGCCGGCTCCGCCTCGTTGATGATCGGCCGCTGGTTGGCGCGGATCGGCAGGAAGAGCTGGACCGAGAGGCCGAGGTACCAGACCATGGTGGCGAAGGCGTACAGCCGCCAGCGTGCCAGTGCCCGCGGATGGACCCAGATGATGAACAGCAGCATGGCCGGCGCGACCAGGAACGCCATCATGTGGTTGCCCAGCGAGAGCGCCAGCAGGAAGACGATGAGGACCAGCAGGTTGTCGTCTTTGCCTTTGCCCAGGTTGTCGCGCCAGCGGAAGATGAGCCAGGTCAAGAGCGCGATCGTCGCCAGGCTGACCGTGTAGACCTTCTCGTTCACCACCGACTGGTTCCAAACGGTGAAGGCGGTGGCGGAGATAGCCACGGCCGCGGCGGCCCCGACGCGACGAAACATCTCATCGTCGGAGAAGAAGGCCAGGATGCGGTGGACCACCAGGAACCAGAAGGCGGCGGACGTCGCGCTCATCGCGGCGGAGAAGAGATTGATCTTGGCCGCCGTGGGAAGCGGGATGGGCGCCATCAGGATCTCCCACGCCCGTGCCAGGATGATGAACAACGGGTTGCCGGGCGGATGCGGGATGCCGACGATGTGGGCGGTGGCTATGTACTCGCTGGTGTCCCAAAAAGCCGTGGTGGGCGCGAGGGTGAGGACGTAAAGAGCAAAGACCGCCAGTCCTACGATGCCGGCCCACTTGTAGGGCGGCTGGTACCCATGCGCATCTATGTGTTCGGCTGTTTCCTGTGCCATGTCCGCTTAGTTCCGGTTCTTTCCCAGGGTTTTTGGGCCGCTGTGGCGGTCTATATATATGAGTGTGCGCTCCCGGCGCTAGTGCGCCGCCGCACTGCTCACCGGGAGCTCAGAGGCTCCAGCAACAGGTCACCCGACCCGAGCACGTTCAGGTGCCAGCCGGCCGGGAGCCAGGTCGTGCTGCTGTACTCGGCAACGATGGCCGGCCCCTCGATCTGATGGCCGGCGCCCAGCGGCTCGCGCTGGTAGAGCGGCGCTTCGTTCCACCCTCCATCGAAGTAGACGCGGGTCGAACCCGCAGGGTTCGCCGGTCCCGTGGCGGCCGCCAGCTCCAGCGCACCTGGCCGGGCGACCTGCGCCCGGGCGGCGAGGCGAAGCGTGACGGCCTCCACCGGCGCGTCGTCGCGCCGGAAGCCGAAACGCTGGCCGTGTGCCGCGTGGAATGTTGCCAGCCAGTCGGCGGTAGCGGGCACGCCCAGCTCGTAGCTTTGCCCCCGGTAACGCGCGTCGATGGCACGCTCGATGATGACGGCGTCGCCGGCGAAGCCCTCGCCCTCCAACTCCGACCGGGCCAGCCGCTCGAGCTCGGCGAACGCCGGCTCCAACGCACTCAGCTCGGCGTCGGGCCCGCTGCGCAGAACGCTGCGCGAGGCGTCTTTGCGAACGTCCGCCACCAGGATGCCGCGCGCCGAGAGTGTACCGGGGTGCGGCGGCACAAGAACGCGGGGAAGCCCGAGTCGGGCGGCGAGCTCCGCGGCGTGGAGCGGTGCCGCGCCGCCGAAGGCGACGAGGACGAGGTCGGCCGGATCGTAGCCGCGTTCCACTGAGATGAGACGCAGGGCTCCTTCCATCCGCGTGTTCGCCACCTGCAGCACGCCTTCGGCGGCGCCCTCCGGCGTGGCGCCGAGGTCCGCGGCGAGCCGTTCGAGCGGACTGGCGATTGCCTTTCTGTCCAGAGTCTGACGGCCGCCGAGGAACATGTCGGCGGGTATTCGACCCAGCCACACATGGGCGTCGGTCACGCTCACCTGTGTACCACCGCCGCCGTAGCACACGGGTCCGGGCACAGCGCCGGCGCTCTCCGGCCCCACCTTCAGTGCGCCGCCGGCGTCGCAGGCGGCGATGGAACCGCCGCCGGCGCCCACCGTGTGAATATCGATGACCGGGATCGCCACCGCGCAGCCGGAGATCTCGTACTCCTTGGTAGCCAGCGGACGACCGGGGCAGAGCGAGACGTCGGTGGAGGTACCGCCCATGTCGAACGACAGGGCGGCCTCGAAACCGGCACGGCTCACCGCCTCCAGCGCCGCGACCACGCCGCCGGCCGGGCCCGACAGGATCGTGTGGACCGGCTCGCGGGCCGCGCGCTCGACCGAGAAGGCGCCGCCGCCCGACGCCATGATCCGCACGCGCTCCGCTCCGCTCTCTTCGCCCAGCGCCGTCATGTAACGTGTCACCAGCGGTGCCACGTAGGCGTTCACCAACGCCGTGGAGAAGCGCTCGTATTCACGGTACTCGGGAAGCAAACGCGCCGAACGCGTCACCGGGACGCCCAACGCCTCGAGCAGCGAGGCGGCGGCTTCCTCGTGGTCCGGGTTCGCGTAGCTGTGCAGGAATCCCACCGCCACAGAATCGAACCCCTGCAGTCGCTCGAGCAGCGCCGCGACTTCCTCCGGGTCGAGCGGGCTCTCCTCCGTTCCGTCTTTCAGCATGCGGCCGCCGACCCCGAAGCGGTCGGCGCCGTCGACCAGCGGCGGCGGTCGTTCCGCCACCAACGCATAGAGCTGTGAGGCCGGCCGCGCCTGCCGTCCGATCTCGATCACGTCCTCGAACCCGCGGTTTGTGATCCAGGCGGTGCGGGCGCCGCGCCGCTCGAGCAGCGCGTTGGTGGCCACGGTCGAGCCGTGGGCCAGCACGAATGGTTCGCCGGGGTCGAGCAGCTCGCCCAGCCCCTCCAGCACCGCCTGCGCTGGATTGCCCGGCGTCGAGGCGCGCTTGTGGACGCTGGTCGCTCCGCCGCGCAGCACTACGAAGTCGGTGAACGTGCCGCCCGTGTCGACGGCGACCGTCGCAGTTGTCGTTTTAGCCATCGGCGGGAAAGCTACCGGGGCGCGGCGGCCTTCGAAAGCCGGCGCGGGATGCCGCAATAAGCGGACGCTTGGGTTATCCGTGTGCCGCTATTAGGTTGCTAACCTGATCACCACACAACAAACAACCAGGGTTACGAATCATGAAGCCCGAGAGAGCACAGTGGCTGACCCAGGGGCTCATCGGCGGGTTAATCGGTTACGCCGCCGTGGCTGTCTTCTTCGTGCTGGTCAACCTGATCGGTGGCCGGTCCCCGTTTCACACCGCCGCGGCTCTCGGTTCGACGCTCTTCTACGGATTGCAGGATGCGGCGAACCTGGTGATCGAGCCGGGCCCGGTGATCGCTTACAACGGACTGCACTTGATTCTGTCGATCCTTGCTGCGACCGTGGCCGCCTGGCTGCTGTTCGAGACCGAGCGTCACCACTTCATCTGGTATATCGTCTTCTTCATTTTCCTCGCCGGTTTCGTGTACAGCCTCGTACTGATCGGAGTCTTGGGCGCCGAGATCTCGCACATCGTGCCCTGGTGGTCGGTGCTGGCGGCGAACGTTATCTGGCTTCTGTCGTTGGGTTCTTATCTATGGTATCAGCACCGGACCTTGATTGGCGCCCTGAGGCGCGAGCAGGAGTCGGCGACCTAAGCTGAAGCTGGAGGCTTGATGGCACCTAAGCGGACCATTCTCAAACAAGGACTGATCGCGGGCCTGATAGGCGCGACGATCCTGGCGGCCTGGTTCCTGATCATCGACGCGATTCAGGGTCAGCCGTTCCATACACCGGCCTTCCTGGCGAGGGTGCTCTTGGGTGTGAATGGAGCGGATCGATCCGCGATCGCCATCTTCATGTACACGCTGGTTCATTTCTCGGCGTTCGCCGCCATCGGCGTCGGCGTGGCCTGGCTGTTGAGCGCGCTGGAGGCCTGTCCGCCCATCGTGCTTGGCCTGGTCCTCGGGTTCGTGCTGTTCGATATGGTTTTCTACCTGGGGATCATGCTGACGGGTGTCGACGTGGTGCAGGAGCTGGGCTGGCCCCAAGTCCTTTCGGGTAACCTGCTGGCAGGTGTCGGCATGGTGGTCTACCTGGGCCGCAGCCTCGGTCTGTCATCGCCGGACTGGCTGTGGGCGCTCACCCAACATCGCATCGTCCGCGAAGGGTTCCTGGTGGGCGTGGTCTGCGCGGTTACGGTGGCGCTCTGGTTCCTGATCGTCGATCTGGTGCGAGGTCAGCTGTTGTTCACGCCGGGCGCGCTGGGTTCGGGGCTCTTCCTCGACGTGACCGACATCGCGGAAGTTCAGATCAACTTTTTGACGGTGGGTGGATACACCCTGGTACATTTCGCCGCGTTCTTCGTTTTTGGCCTGGTGGCGGCGACCATCGCGATACAGGCGGAGAAGTTTCCGCCGCTGTTGTTGGCCGGCCTGCTGATCTTCGCGTCGTTCGAGGCGTTCTTCCTCGGGGGGCTGGCGGTGCTGGCAGAGTGGTTGCTGGGAGCGATCGGCTGGGTCTCTATCGGTGTGGGCAACTTGCTGGCGACGGCCGTCATGGCGTACGTGCTGTGGCGGGAGCACCCGAAGCTGCGGGCGGCCATCACCCAGACGACGCTTTCAGCTGAGGACGTGGAATTGCCCTAGAATGCAGTGGTGGTGCTCCGCCCAGACGGCGGCCTGGAGTTGGACGTGGCAGGCCTACCCCGGCGTCTGGCTATTCGTGGCGCTGCTGGTCGCGTCCTACTGGTTGCTCCTGCGTATGCCGGGCGGCGATGGCAGCGGGCGGAGGCTGCGTTCGCTGAGCTTCGCCGCGGGCGGCCTGAGCCTTTGGATCGCTCTCGACTGGCCGGTGGGCGCACTGGGGGCCGGCTATCTGGCCAGCGCCCACATGGTGCAGTTTCTGTTGATCGCCTTGGTCGCGCCGCCGCTGTTGATCATCGGTCTTCCCCGCGCGGCGTTCGACGCGCTCGCCGGCCGTGGCGCCGCGCTCAAGCTGCTGCGGCTTCTGACCCATCCACTCATCGCGCTCGCCTTCTTCAACGTCGTGCTGGTGGCAACGCACTGGCCGTCCGTGGTCGACAGCATGATGTCGTCCCAGTGGGGGTCGTTCGTCCTCGACATGGCATGGTTGGTCGCCGGGTTGGTGCTCTGGTGGCCGATCGTGGCGCCGGTGCCGGCGCGGCCCAACTTCGGCTACATGTACAAGATCGGCTACCTCATCCTGGCCACGATACTCAACACGCCGGCGTTCGCGCTGCTGACCTTCAGCGAGATGCCGCTGTACGCCACCTTCGAGCTGGCGCCGCCGGTATCGGGGCTGTCGAC
>JBDHHX010000179.1:0-7994 GCA_039589155.1 Gemmatimonadota bacterium
AGACGAGCGCGCGCTATCGTCAGTGACCTTTTCGGTGAGAAAGAGGCTGCCCTGGCTTCAAATCAACCTGGCGACGGCCTTCCTCGCCGCGTTCGTCGTCGGCCTGTTCGAGGGAACCATCGCCCAGTTCACTGCCCTCGCGGTTCTGCTTCCAGTTGCCGCCGGACAATCCGGCAACACCGGCGCCCAGGCCCTGGCCGTCACGATGCGTGGGCTGGCGTTGCGGGAGATCCGAGTACGACACTGGCTCAGGCTCACGTTCAAGGAGCTCGCGGTCGGATTCATCAACGGCTGTGCCGTGGCAGTCGTGACGGCTGCAGCGGTCTATTTCTGGAGCGACTCGTCGGGACTCGCTCTCGTCATCGGCCTGGCGATGGTGATATCGATGGCGATCGCGGGGACAGCGGGCGCTTCGGTCCCGATGGTCCTGACCATCCTGAAGCAGGATCCCGCTCAAGCCTCGTCGATTATTCTGACGACGGTGACGGATGTCGTCGGCTTCCTGAGCTTCCTTGGACTGGCAACGCTGGCGGCAGCCCTGCTCTGAGGACCGGCTCCTCACGTGACTAGCCGATCTGCAGGATCTCCTCCGGGCTCAGGTCCTGGAGCCTCTCCAGATCGGCGTGCGGATCGGCACCCGGCATATGGAGGTCCCACCACTCGACGGCATCGCTCGAGCTCCACGCCCAATCACCCGCGGATTCATCGAACATCGCTTCGAGCTCCGCGGCGTTTTGTGGCCGGTTGGCCGGATCCTTCTCAAGACAGGCGAGGATGGTCTTCTCGAATGAGGGTGGAATCTCGAGCTCGGTTCTCTGAGATGGCGGCGTGGGTTGTTCCTGCACATGCGCGACGACCGTGGCCAGCGTGTTGTCACGCACGAAGACCCGCTCCCCGGTCACCAGCCAGTATCCCACACACCCGAGGCAATAGATGTCGACGCGCCCGTCCAGCTCACTCTTTCCCAACGCCATCTCGGGCGCCATGAATGCGGGTGTGCCCGTCGCCACTCCCTCGGCGGTGAGCTCGGTGGCAGCGCCCGTCCCGTCCTGGGACTTCACAAGGCCGAAGTCGAGGACCTTCACGAAGTCGTGATCGAAGCTTGGACCCGTGCGGCTGATGTGCAGGTTCGCCGGCTTGATGTCGCGATGGACCATTCCGAACGAGTGCGCCTCACCCAGTGAGTGACAGGCCTGCCGCATGATATGGACGGCCCTTCCCGTCGGGACGGGTCCGAACCGCTTGACTAGCGAGTCGAGATTCAGCCCTTGGAGCAGCTCCATCACATAGTAGAACGCTCCGTCCTCGGTCACACCGAAGTCGTAGAGATCGATAGTGTGGAACGATCTCAGGGCGGCCGTCGCCTGGGCCTCGCGCTCGAAGCGCTTGATCGCCGTCTTGCGGCTGCGCTCGTCAGCGCCGAGCATCTCGGGTCGAATCAGCTTCACCGCTGCGGGCCGGGCCAGCATCCGATGTTGCGCCACCCAGACTTCACCCATGCCGCCTTCGCCCAGTTGCTCCATCAGCATGTAGCTGCCCACCGCCCGCGCCTTCTTCAGCTGCCGAGCGAGATAACAGAGGTTCACCGAAATGACAAACGAGACGCCGGCACACAGGTACGTCGACAGCATGAAGTATCCGAAGATCAACGGCACAGGTGCTTCCGCGCTCGTCGCACCGACGGACTTCGAAAGCAGAAAGACGAGCGGCGCGGTGGACGCAGCAGCAAGCGCAGCGAGCAGGGTCTTGCCTGGCGTGTTCGGTGCCAGCAGCGGGAACATGATGATCCAGCAGCATTCCCAGGGGATCCCGAGGTAGCCCCTCAGGGTGCTATCGGTCCACTCCGGCCAGATCCCCCAGAACTGGCTCATCGACAGCAAGAACGAACCCAGCACCAGGAAGACGAGCCCGAAGTCGAGCAACGTTTGCGGCCGGATCTTCGAGTAGCGAGCGAGCGCGAAGACGGCCAGCCCCAGAGCGATTGCGGTCAGGTTGACGACGACGTTCAACTGGAAATGAGGCCGCTGCCGACCCATGCTGAAGTCCATCAAGAGCCATCCGATGAACGCCACTAGGAAGCCACCGGCAAAGATGAGGCCGGCCCAACCCAGTCGCCGCCTTGATTCGGGAAGAACGTCGGCAGGAGCGAATCCCCCGGACGTACCCGACCCGGGCGTCGAGGGCCCGCTCGCCTCGTGCAGGATATTCGGGTCCATCATGGGTAACGGCCAGGCTACGAAGGGGCTTCGCGAGGACTATGGCTGAATACCAAGATGCTACACGCGCCCGGCCGTATCAATCTCGGCTGCCGGGTACGGTCACTAGATCACCTTGCAGCAGTACGAATCCGCCCTTCCCTTGATGAATCTTGCAAGTTCGAGTACCTCCTCGATCTCATCGTCCCCGATACCAAGCGCTCGCGCCCTGGCAAGGTGCTTCTTCAGGCTGATCTTACAGTTGACCGCAAAGGCCGAAGCGACAGAGACCAGCTCGGTCATCCGGGTCGTCACGCCGTTGGCCTCATCTTCCATCTCTGATGGCCCGAGCTTGAGGCCCAGGAGCCTGAAGCCGAGGCTCTCCATGATTCGCTTCGCTGCATCCCGCACCGCGATAGCGTCCAACATCGCCTGCTTGATCTCTTCATCCGATGCGCGCTCCGCGCGTGCTTTCTTGAAATGGTAGTTGGTGCACGGCCTGCAGCCGGCGGCCACCGACGCGCCTACCGCGACAAGCTCTTTCTCCTTGTTCGGTAGAGACATCTCATACGCATCCTTGCCAGGGAAATCCAATCAACGGGTTGCCCACCGCCATGAAGACGATTACGCCCAGCATAGCTGCGGTGAGAACAGCGCTGCTCGTGGGGCGCACGCCCCTCAAGGCCGCCACCGCGAAGAGCGTCGCCGCCAGCGGAACCAGTCCACACGTCGGCGCAACGCCGCCCAACATGCCGTGCCAGAGGACGTTAACCGGCGCGTGGCAGACACAGTGGGGAACCAGCGCGACGACCACCAACGGGATCAGCGTCACGCCGATCGACTTGCCTCGATGCAGTCGATAGGCCGTTGTACCCGCCAGCCCGATCGACGCGATGTTCGTAACGTGGCAAAGCACGGTACAACCCTTCAGGCCAACGCCGCAGACCTGGCTACCTAACACAAACGCCAGCGGCATGGATAGGAGCAGGAACCCTCGCAGCCGCCCTTCGGGCACTGCGCCTGGGCGCCGAAAGGCTCGCGGCCATTCGAACGCCAGAAGCGCCGTAGCCGCGAACGCGCCACCCACCGCCCACACGAGCCACTGAATCGTGAAGGTCATGTTCGACACGTAGCTTACCGTGGTCACGGCGACGCCCAGTCCAACCAGAATGAACCCAATGAAGGCCGTCCTCACTTCCAACGGCCTCAGGTCAGTCGGGACAGCGGCAACGTTCATCTCACCGTCTCCTCGTCTATGCTGCAGCACATTCATCGGTCACTATTGATGAGGACGGGATCGCAGTCGAAAGGGATACAGGCAGTGACGCGAGGTCAGTCACTTATCCGTGGGATCCTTCCGCTCACATACGAACACGCCTCGCTCGTCGTGAGAGAAGTCGCACCCCGAAGCGAGGGCTGCTTCCAGTTTCCGCCGCGCACGGTGGATCCGGATCTTCACCGTGTCCAATGAGCAGCCCAGCATCTCTGCAATCTCCGGATTTGTGAGACCGTGCAGATCATGGAGGATGATCGCGATTCGGTAGTCGTCGGGTAGCTCCACGAGGTACTCCTGCACGCAGGAGCTCATCTCTTTCTGCTCGACCGCTTTCTCCAGGCGCGGCGCGCCCGGGTCCTCGATCTCCGCTGCGGGCTCGCCACTTGATGTCGCGTCGATGGACTGCGGCGCATTGCGATACGACGACTGGCGAAAGCGGTCGTAGCACACGTGCGTCGCGATCCGGTACAGCCAGGCCGTCAGCGAACTCTCGTCTTTCAGATTATGCAAATTGCGGTGGGCACGGAGGAAGGTTTCCTGGGTGAGATCCTCCGCTTCGGTCACGTCTTTCACCATGCGGAGGATATACAGGTAGATCCGCTCCCTGTACTGCTCGAACACCGCAGCAGAATTCAGGCTCGCCGATGCCTTCGGATCACTCGCCATCGCTCTTTCGCCTGCGTGTCTCCCTGGATTCGCCACGGTAGAGACAAACGGTCGGGAGATCAAGCTGAATCACAAACAATTATCGTTAGCAGCGACAGGTGGCGGCTGAATCCCACCGCCACCTGCGGCTCCTGCGACTACTCGTTCTCTTTAGTCTCGGGCTCGTCGCAGCAGGCACGTCGCATGCCTTCACAGCAGTCTGGCCCCGCGGCGCGATTCTCGAAACATCCCCGCATCTTCTCGAGCCATTCCACACAGCCCTCAAACGGAGTCGCGCGGCTCTCGCTCCCCGTCTCCTTCGCTGCGCGCGCGTCGGTTCGTCCTTTGCCAGCCATGGTCGTCCTCCTTTCGCTTCGGGTATCGCTTGTCCCTCCACTCATCTGGACGAATGACCCCTGGCAAGAGATACAGGCCAGGCATGCTGCAAGACTGACGATCCGAAACCTGGAGTCGGCCTACACCGTCCGGATAGGTAGCGGGTGGGCGACCTGGGGAGCTGCAACCAGCGCAACAGAAAGCCCGATATTGACTTACAGAGCCGGGACCCATGCACAGGCCAAGAAGAGCTTGACGCCAGCGGTTGCGGCCTTTAGAATGGGGTTATCTGAAAAAGAATTTACAATAGAGGAGAATCGCTCTCAGCTAGAAGGGACCCCATGAAGAAAGCTTTACAGACAAAGCTGAGCCGCCGGGAACGCGAGATCATGGACGTGCTCTATCGGCTGGGTGAGGGTACGGTGGCGGATGTGGTGGGCCGGATGGAGCCGGATCCCGGATACGACTCGGTGCGGGTGACGCTGGGGATCCTGGAGAAGAAGGGCCACGTGGAGCACAAGCAGGACGGGCGGCGCTACGTCTACTACCCGACGGTGCCGCACGAAGCCGCGTCCCGATCAGCTATGGGCAACGTGATGAACACGTTCTTCCGGGGCTCGCCGTCGCGGGCGATCCTGGCGCTGTTGGGGATGCAGCGGCTGACGAAGGAAGAGCTGGACGTGATCGCCCAGTGGGTCGTAGAAGAGAGAAAGTCGCAGGAGTCGGATGCTGACTAGCAGCTATACAGCGATCGCCGTCGAACTCGCGATCAACGTGCTATTGAAGGGCACGCTCATCCTGGGCGCCGCCGGTCTGGCGCTGTACGCCTTCCGAGACACATCCGCCGCAGTGCGTCACGCGGTATGGAGCCTGGCGTTGCTGGCGCTGCTGGCATTGCCGGCGCTGCAGGCGGTACTTCCGTCGTGGAAGGTGGAGCCTCTATTCGTGACGGTGAAATCGCAGGTGGAGTCATTTTCCCAAGGAACGGACTTCGCAGCTGAGAGTTACGATGAGGAATGTGATTGCACGTGCGACTGCAATGATACGGGTTCCAGTGCGACTACGTACGCCGGTGGCGGCGACACGGGGGCCGTTCCTTCTGGCCCGACCGACGATGCCGGTTCTCCGACCGCGACGACCGCTGGTGGAGACGAGACCGCGGCCTACCTGCTCTTTCTCTGGTTGCTGGGCGCCAGCATGCTGCTGGGTCGCTTCGCGATCGATGCGTTCCGAGTCAGCGCTCTGACCGAGCGGGCGACGCGTGCTTCCGATGACGATCGGGCGCTGGCGCGTCGCCTGGCCGCCGACCTCGGTATCCGGCGCAGCCTTCGCCTCGTGGTCAGCGACGAACTGTCGGTGCCGGTCACTCATGGCGTCTTGTTCCCTGTCGTGATACTGCCGTCGTCCGCGAGCGGGTGGACGGCGGAGCGGAAGCGCGTCGTCCTCTTGCACGAGCTGGCGCACGTGCGGCGCTGGGACTACGCGATCCACGTGATGATCGTGATCGCCTGCTCGCTCTACTGGTTCAATCCCGCCGTCTGGTTGGCCGCACGGTTCAGCAACATGGAACAAGAGCGCGCCTGCGACGACCAGGCGCTGGTCGGCGGCGTCCGTTCCGACGTGTACGCGACGCACCTGGTAGAGATCGCAGGCTCGGTGGTGGAGCCGAGTCCGCGTGGCGCCTTCGCGATGGCGCATCCTTTCAGTCTCGGCACCCGCGTGAAGAGCATTCTCGCCCGCGGGCTCAATCGCGCGCCGATCTCGCAACGGCAGTTGCTGCACGTGACCGTGGGCGCCATGAGCTTCGCCTTGCCATTGGCGTCGGTGGACCTCTGGGGCGTGATGCACGATGAGATCGCGACCGGAAGCGTCGAGATGCGGGTGGAGCAGCTTCAGGATGAACTTCCAGGGGTCCGGCGTTACGCGGCCTGGGCGCTGGGAGAGCTGGAGAGTCCCGAAGCTGTCGACCCGCTCATCGTGGCGCTCGACGACCACGACGCAGACGTCCGCCTGATTTCCGCCTGGGCGTTGGGTGAGATCAAAGAGTACGACGCCATCAAACCGTTGAGCGCGCGCCTCGACGATGAAGACCCGCTCGTCCGTGAGATGGCCGTGCTGGCCCTGGGCGAGATCGGGAGCACCCGATCGATCGGCCCAATCATGAATGCCGCGCAGGACGACGATGCCCTCCGCGAGTCCGCCTATTGGGCGCTGAGCCAAATCGGCGGCCAAAGGGCCCACGACGCTCGCGAGCAGCTGTTCCAGAATCGCCGCACGCGCGGATGGGAGAACGAGCAGCTCTGGACCGGTGAGTTGGGCAATAGCGCAGCGCGGTCCATCGCCGGTGATGTTCCAGCATTGATCGAGGCGCTCGCCGATCGCGACGCCGACATGAGGACGTCCGCCGCCGAGTACCTCGGCGAACTAGGTGACCCGCGCGCCGTTAAGACGCTGCTCGAGACGCTGCGCGACCCCGATCCGGAAGTCCGCGCCATGGCGGTCTGGGCGCTGGACGAGATCAACCCATCACATTCGTATCCATAGAGCCGGAAAGGAGATTTTTTTGGCCATGTATGAAAGAAATTTTTCACCAGTAGGGATCGCGCTCTTCATCGCGCTCGCCTTGGCCGGGCTGGCCGTTCTCAAGGCGGACGACGTCGGTAGCCTCTGGGCCAGGGCGGTCGACATCGGCGACCGGGCGATTGACGGGATCAGTCACAAGGCGAAGGACACCGGCTACGCCGTGCGTCAGCGGCAAGACGAGGTGAGCCAGCGCGTCTCGGATCTGCAAAACGGCAATCCGTCGGAGCGGCGTTACGCGGCCTGGGCGCTGGGCGAGTTGGAAAGCGACGACGCTGTGAACGCGCTGATCGAAGCGCTGGGCGACGGCGACGCGGACGTGCGTCTCGTTTCCGCCTGGGCGCTGGGCGAGATCAAGGACTACGACGCGATCGATCCGTTGATCGAGCTGCTCGACGACGGCGATCCGCTGGTGCGCGAGATGGCCGTGATCGAGCGCTCGACGGCGATCGACCCGATCGTCGACGCCGCGGCGCGGCACCCCGAGCTGGCCGAGCCGGCCATCTGGGCGTTGGGCGAGATCGGCGGACGGCAGGCGAACGAGGCGCGCGACGAACTGTTCGCGCAAATCGGACAGCGCGGCTGGGACAACGAGCAGGTCTGGTCAGGACGCTTAGGCACGCGCGAGGCGCGGTCGATGTCCGATGACATGTCGGGACTGACCGATGCGTTGGGTGACAGCGATGCCGAGATGCGGGCTTCAGCCGCCGAGTGGCTGGGCAAGGCCGACGACGAGCGCTCGGTGGAAGCGCTGCTCGATGCGCTGCGCGATCCGGACCCGGCGGTCAGGGCGATGGCGATCTGGGCGCTGGACGAGACGAACCCGTCTCGGCAGCACTCGCAGACACGCACGCATCTACTGAACGATCAGGAGTACGACGACCACGAGCTGGACTACCGGCCCGGCTACAGCGTCTAGTCAAGCAGCTATTGCAGCCCGGCGCGTGCGATGAGGGCGGCTC
>JBDHHX010000180.1:0-7401 GCA_039589155.1 Gemmatimonadota bacterium
CGTCGTGGTTGCCGGGTGCGGGCCTGGCGTGGGCTCGGAGCGAGGAGAGGAGGGTACCGCAGAGATGGTCTCTTACGATGTCCAGCCTTTCGGAGCGTTGGACGACGGCACTGAGGTAAGTCTCTTCACACTCACGAACGAAAACGGCATCAGCGTTTCCATCACCGATTACGGTGGGATCGTCACTCGCCTGTCCGTTCCGGACCGTGATGGGAACCCGGGTGACATCGTTCTCGGTCACGACTCGCTGGGCGGCTACCTGGGCGGCCATCCGTACTTCGGAGCAATTGTGGGCCGCTACGGTAATCGGATCGCAGGTGGCCGTTTCACGCTAGACGGCGTCGAGTACGAGCTGGCAACGAATAATGGTGACAACCACCTGCACGGCGGCGTCAGAGGCTTCGACAAGGTGGTCTGGGAGGCGGAGCCGTATCGCGAATCAGGAGAGGCGGGCGTGAAGCTGGCCTACGTGAGCGCCGACGGAGAGGAAGGATACCCCGGACTGCTGGCTGTGACCGTGACATACGCGCTGACCGATGCCGATGAGCTGCGGATCGACTATACGGCCGAGACGAACGCACCAACGGTCGTAAATCTGACCCACCACAGCTACTTCAACCTGGCAGGTCATGGAGCAGGCGACGTCCTCGATCACGAGCTCTTGTTGTTTGCCGGTCGCTTCACGCCGGTAGACGCCGGTCTCATTCCAACGGGCGAGTTGCGGTCGGTAGATGAAACGCCGTTCGATTTCAGGATGCCCACGGTGATCGGCTCGAGGATCGACAACAGAGATGAGCAACTGGAGCGCGGTGGCGGCTACGACCACAACTTCGTGTTCGACACCTACGATGGCCGTCTGAGATTGGCGGGTCGGGTGTACGAGCCGACAAGCGGCCGGATGATGATAGTGTTCACCAGCGAACCCGGCATCCAGTTCTACTCGGGCAACTTTCTGGACGGTAGCGACGTGGGGAAAGGGGGCGCCCGATACGAGCAACGGTCTGGCTTCTGTCTCGAGACCCAGCACTTTCCCGATTCGCCAAACAGGCCGGAGTTTCCATCGACGGTATTGCGTCCCGGTGAGCGCTATCAATCAACCACGGTCTACCAGTTCACGGTGCAATGACGCGGACACTCTGCTTTCTGGCGATTCTTCTGATCGGCTGCGCGGAGCCCGAGTGGGAACCGGCGCGGTTACGCCTGTCGACGCGCTGGACCGATGACGTAACACCGGCCAACGCCCGGCCGGAGTATCCGCGACCGATGATGCGCAGGGACGAGTGGCAGAATCTCAACGGACTCTGGGACTACGCCATAACCTCGCGTGACGCGGAGCCGGTTACCTACGAGGGCAAAATCCTGGTGCCCTTCCCGATCGAGTCAGCGCTTTCTGGAGTGGCTGACACCGTAGGGGTCGAGCGGCTCCTCTGGTACCACAGGCCGTTCACACTGCCCGAAGCCTGGCACGACAAACGTGTGCTGCTGCACTTCGAGGCATCGGATTGGGAGACACAGGTCTGGGTCGACGGCAGCGAGTTGGGTACTCACCGGGGCGGCTACGACCCGTTCAGCTTCGACATCACGGACTATCTGTCGGAGGAGGACAGGCACGAACTGATAGTGGCCGTCTGGGACCCCACAGACGCCGGAACGCAGGCACGTGGGAAACAGGTACGGAAACCGGGCGGGATATTCTACACGTCGGTTACGGGGCTATGGGGCACCGTCTGGCTGGAGCCGGTTCCAGAGGTCGCGATTATCGATTATGTAGTAGCGCCCGACATAGACGGCGCGGCGGCTACGGTGCGAATCGAGACGCAAGCGAGCACCGGCCAAGAGTTGTTGGAGGTGTCAGTGCGGGCCGGTGGCGTCGTGGTAGCCGAGGGCAGCGGCCCTGCCACCCGGCCGCTCAACATCCCGATCCCGTCACCGCATCTTTGGTCGCCGGACGAACCCTATCTGTACGACTTGGAGATCCAACTGACGCGTGGCGACGTAATGCTGGATGAGGTCACCGGCTATTTCGGAATGCGCGAGATTTCAGTCGGAGTCGACGAAAGTGGAATCACGCGGATAATGCTCAACAACGAATTCGTCTTTCAAAGCGGGACGCTGGACCAGGGATACTGGCCAGACGGACTCTATACCGCACCAACCGAGGCGGCCATGGTCTACGACCTCGAGATGACGAGGGCCATGGGCTTCAACATGGTGCGCAAACACGTAAAGGTCGAGCCACGCAGCTTCTACGCGTGGTGTGATCGCCTGGGGATCCTCGTCTGGCAGGACATGCCGAATGCCAACATTCCGCTCGAGTCAGCGGACTCGGACCGTGCAACGGATCCGGAAGCGGCGATCCAGTTCGAAGCGGAGCTGACTCAACTTGTGAAGACCCACATCAACCACCCAAGCATCGTGATGTGGGTGCCGTTCAACGAGGGTTGGGGACAACACAACTCGCGCGGCGTGGTCGAGCTACTGCGCGCCCTCGACCCCAGCCGGCTCGTGAACCACGCCAGTGGTTGGCATGAGCGCGACGCGGGCGATGTCATCGACCGCCACCATTACCCGGAGCCGCGGCCGCCCCAGCCCACACGCCGGCGTGCCGCCGTTCAGGGCGAGTTCGGCGGCCTCGGCTTCAATGTTCCCGACCACAAATGGACCGAGGAGGGGTGGGGCTATGCTCTCTTCCCTGATCGGGGTAGCCTGGCCCAGCGCTTCGAGGACCTCTACCTAACGATCAGAGAAGCTGCTGCCGAAGGCGGCCTTAGCGCCTCAGTCTACACGCAGACTACGGATATCGAGACCGAGAACAATGGTCTCATGACCTACGATAGGGAAATAATCAAGATCGAGCCGGAGGCCGTCGCCCTCGCCCAACGGGGATACTTCGCACCGCGCGTCCGCCGGCGCGCTCCGCTGTTCGTGGACGGCACCGATGTCGAGATCTACTCGCCGAAGCCTGGCGCTCTCATTCGCTACACGATCGACGGCACCGACCCCACCGATTCGGCTATCGAATACGACGGACCGTTCGCGATCGACGAGACGACGACCGTCAGGACCCGTGCCTACTGGCCCGACGGTACGGTCAGCCGTGTCAGTTCGTACACCTACGAGCTCACGACTCCATCGCCAGCGGAGTCGGTCGACGGTACGGAGCCCGGTCTGGCATTGGAGTACTACGAGACGGCCGAGGAGTGGGAGCGAACACCCGACTTTGGAGCACTCGAGGTTGCCGAGACGGCGATCTCAGCGGCAGTCGATTGGAGGATGGGCGACCGCGACGAGTACTTCGCGTTACGCTTCAACGGTTATATCGACGTGCCGGAGACCGGTGTCTACGGCTTCCACCTCACATCCGATGACGGCAGCAAGCTGTTCATCGGCGGCGAGCAGGTCGTCGACAACGACGGGATCCACGGTGCTGTGGAGCGGTCGGGTCATGTCGCTCTGCAAGCGGGCCTGCATCGCTTCGAGCTGCGGTTCTTCCAGAGGGCGGGCGGCGTCGCCCTCGCCCTCGAGGTCGACGGGCCCGACTTCGAAAGAAGCGAGTTGCCGCCCGACTGGCTGCGGCACTAGTCCACAGGACTGGCCAAGGGCGGCAGCAGCTTCCGCAGTACCAGGTATCCAAACACGCCGGACAGCAGCGAGCCGATCAGGATCCCTATCTTTGCCTCCATCAGCAGCGCGGCCGAATTGAACGCAAGATCGCTCACGAACAGCGACATGGTGAAGCCAACGCCAGCCAACAACGATGCGCCGTAGATCATCCCCCACGTCGAGCCATCCGGCATCTTCGCCCTCCCGCTCTTGATCGCCAGCCAACTGAACGCCGTGATGCCGACCTGCTTGCCCAGGAACAGCCCCAGTATGACGCCCAACGTCACCGGTTCCGGTAACACGTCTACAGCCCTCGCATCGAGCGCGACACCCGCATTGAACAGGGCGAACAGCGGTAGGATGATGAACGAGACGATCGGGTGGAGCCGCTCCTCCAACGCGAGACCCGCGGGTATCATGTCGTTCGACGCCAGATACATGTCGTCGAGTGCCTCAAGCTGAGTCCGGTCATGCACCATGCTGTCCGGAGTAAGTTCGGACTCTTCCAGTTCTTTCAGCCGCCTGCGCGAGCGGGCGAGGAAGTCAGACGGATCGATGAGCGCCCGCACCGGGACCAGCATGGCGACCATGATCCCGGCGACCGTAGCGTGGACACCCGAGGTGAATACGGCCAGCCACACGGCGACCGCGAGAATGACGTACGGACCTGACCGCCGTACGCCGGCGCGATTTGCGATCGCGATCAAACCAAGGCATACCACAGCTACGATCAGGGCGGCAAGCTTAATACCCTCGGTATAGAAGAGGGCGATGACGAGCACGGCGCCCATGTCGTCGGCGATGGCCAAAGCTGTGAGGAAGACCTTGAGGCCGATGGGGACGCGCCTGCCAAATAGGGCCAAGATGCCCAGAGCGAAGGCGATATCCGTCGCCATCGGGATCCCCCAGCCGCGGGTCCCCTCGCCACCCATGTTCAGCACCGCGTACATGATGGCCGGTACGACCATGCCGCCCAGCGCGGCGCTGACCGGTAGGATCGACTTCTCGAACGAGGAGAGCTGCCCAACGACGATCTCACGCTTGATCTCGAGCCCGACGACGAAGAAGAAGACCGCCATCAGCAAGTCGTTGATCCAGTGCTGGAGCGAGAGCTCGAAGCTCGAGTTGCCCCACGAGATGGCGATGTATTTGTGAGAGAGCGCGAAGTAGCTTTCAGCCCAGGGCGAATTGGCCCAGGCGAGGGCGACGATTGTACAGGCGAGGAGCAAGACGCTCCCCGTGACCGCGGAGTGTACGAACCGATGGAAGATGCTCCGAGGTTTTTTGCTGCTCCCGTACTGGACCATTCCCTTCTCTCCCCGTCAGTGGCGTATGGCGTGCTTAGATGTGGATGGGTCGCCCATCAACCGCCAGTGCCGCCTCCTTGACCGCTTCTCCGGTTCCGGGATGGTGATGGACGGTTCGGGCGATATCTTCGGCGCTGGCGCCAAACTCCATGCCGACGACCGCCTCCATGATCAGGTCGCCGGCGATCGGCCCCAGTATGTGGACACCAAGGATCCGGTCGTTGCCAGCATCCGCCAGGATCTTCACCAGGCCATCGCTATCGCCTGTAGTCCGGGCGCGGCTGTTGGCTTGGAACGGGAACTTGCCGACGCGGTACTCGGTACCGGCCTCCTTCAGCTGCTCCTCTGTCCGCCCCACCGCGGCGATCTCGGGCCATGTGTACACGACGGCGGGCACGAGATTGTAGTCGACATGTCCGCTCTGACCGGCCAGCATCTCGACGCAGGCGATACCGTCTTCCTCCGCCTTGTGGGCGAGCATGGGCCCCTGGATGCAGTCGCCAATGGCATGGATGCCCGGTACCGCCGACTGGAAGCGCCCATCGACCTCGACCCTGCCTAGCTCGTCGGTTTTGACCCCCAGCGCCTCGAGCCCGAGGCCCTCGGTGTATGGGCGCCGCCCGATGCAAACCAACAGCACGTCCGCCTCGATCCGCTCGGAATCACCACCCGCCGCGGGCTCGAAGTCGACGACGACCGCGGACTTCCCGACCTTCGCACGGGTCACTTTTGACGACAGCTTGAACGTCAGGCCCTGCTTCTGGAACACCAGCTGGGCCCGCTTCCCTATCTCGCGGTCCATCCCGGGCAGGATGTGGTCGAGGAACTCGATGAAGGTGACACTGGCGCCCAGGCGTGACCAGACGGAGCCCAGTTCGAGGCCGATCACGCCAGCGCCGATGACAACCAGACGCTGCGGCACCTGAGGCAGCGACAGCGCCCCCGTCGAACTGACGATGTGCTCCTCGTCGATCTCCACACCGGGCAACGGTGTCGACTCCGAGCCGGTGGCTACGATGATGTGCTTGGCCGCCAGGGTCTGGCTTCCGCCGTCGCCGGAATCAACGGCCACGGCGCCCGGCTCGGTAATCCGGCCCGTGCCTCGCACCCAATCGATCTTGTTCTTCTTGAAGAGGAACTCGACGCCCTTGGTCAGGTCACCAACAATCTTGTCTTTCCTCGCCATCATGCGGCCGAGGTCTAGCTTCACTTCGCCGACCTCGATGCCCTGATCGCCGAACTCGTGCCTGGCCTCAGAATAGCGTTCGGAGGAATGGAGCAAGGCCTTTGACGGGATGCAGCCGACGTTCAGACAGGTACCGCCGAGGGCATCGCCTTTCTCGACACAGGCGACCTTCATGCCCAGCTGTGCTGCGCGGATGGCGGCGACGTAGCCGCCGGGCCCGCCACCGATGATCGCAACGTCGTACTGGCTATCAGGCATAACCGTTCTCACCCTCACACATCGAGCATCAGGCGCTCGGGATCCTCGATCAACTCTTTGATCTTGACCAGGAAGTTCACCGACTCGCGGCCGTCGATCAGGCGGTGGTCATACGACATGGCGAGATACATCATCGGACGGACAGTTATTTCGCCGTCGACCACGATGGGGCG
Organism: Gemmatimonadota bacterium; assembly: GCA_039589155.1. GTDB lineage: Bacteria > Gemmatimonadota > Gemmatimonadetes > Palauibacterales > KS3-K002 > Kutchimonas. The sequence continues at coordinate 6,528 of JBDHHX010000180.1, forward strand.
ATCATCGATCTTATGGAGGCCGAGGATAGCCGACTGTGGCGGATTGAGGATCGGGGTGGAGAGAAGCGATCCGAAGACGCCACCGTTGCTGATCGTGAAGGTGCCGCCCTGCATGTCCTCGAGGGCGAGGCTCCCATCACGTGCCGCGGCAGCGAATTCTGCAATCTCGCCTTCGATCTGAGCGAACGACTTGTGCTCGCAGTCGCGAACAATGGGCACCTTGAGGCCGGCATCCGTGCTGACGGCAATGCCGATATCGTAGTAGTACTTATAGATGACCTCGTCATCTTCGATGGAGCCATTCACAGCTGGCATCTGCTTTAGCGCACCGACCGCCGCCTTTACGAAAAACGACATGAAGCCCAGGCGGACACCGTGCTTCTCCTCGAACGCATCGCGGTAGCGCCGTCGCAGCTCAATCACGGCACTCATGTCGACTTCGTTGAAGGTGGTGAGGATGGCCGCCGTGTTCTGCGCTTCCTTGAGCCGCTTAGCCACGGTCCGGCGTAGACGGCTCATCCGCACCCGCTCCTCACGACGCTCTCCGGCAGCCGGCTGCGCCGTCGGCGCGCTGCGAACGCTCGAAGCGGAACCCGCTGGAGACCGCGGCTGGGCGGCATCGGGCAGGTGGCCGAGGACGTCTTCCTTGGTGATACGCCCATCGCGGCCGGAACCGGGGATCTCGTTACCATCGAGCCCGTGATCGGCGATAAGCTTTCGCACCGCCGGGCCAGAGCGCTCGACGGCATCCTGGGAGGCCCGCTCGAAGAACGATTGCAAGTCTTGCAGGGTCACAGTACCATCGGGGCCGCTCCCGGTGATCTTCGTAGGATCCAGCCCAGCGGTCGCAGCAGCGGCGGCCGGCGCCGGCGCG
>JBDHHX010000181.1:0-7372 GCA_039589155.1 Gemmatimonadota bacterium
GAAGCATCGAACAGGCCGCCGCTCGAGCCGGCGGAGTCGGCCAGCAGCCAGAGCCAGAAGGTGTAGATATCGCCGGACAGATCGCCGGCGAGCGCGCCGGACCATTCGAATGCCGAGCCGTCGCTGAACGGGGCGTACCAGTACTCGTCGCCGGGCGGCGGCGGATCGTTGGACAGGTAGGCGTTGTTCCCGTCGTAGTGGAGGTAAAGCCGTGTCGCCGGACCGCCCTCCCAGTCGCCGGAGCATTCGGTGCCGTAGGAATTGGCGAGCCAGCTGCCGGTGACGATCCCAGAAGCGAAGGTGCCGGCGAGCGTCACCTGGAGGTTGGGATCGAACGCGCTCTCGATGGTGAATTCTCCGTTGGCGTTGATGGCCCAACCGGGATCGTCCGATATGATCGAGTAGCCGCCCCAGGTCGCGATCCCGCAGGTGAAGTCCATCACGTTGACGGTAATCTCGGTGATGTGGGTCTCCTCGTCGTTCACGGTGAAGACGACGCCACCGAAATCCACCGCCCCCTGCCACTCGCCGCCGAGCGGGGCGCTGCCGGAACCCTCGACCGTGATCGTGACCTCGTCGGTATCGGTCGCGCCCTGGCTGTCGGTCGCCGTCAGCGTGATCACGTGTTCTCCCACGGACAGGTCGTCGCGGGAGAACATTTCGCCGGTCCCGAGGCCGCCGTCGAGGCTCGATTCCCAAACCAGGTCGGAACCGTTCAGTGAACCGTCCTCGTCGTCTTCCCCATCGCCGTGGAACGTGATCGACGCGCCTTCAGCGTAGCTGTCACCGTCATCCGGCGTGTAGATCGTGGCAGTTGGGGCCGAGTTACCGGGCGGCCCCACGGTGATCTCACCAGGGACGAGCACGTGCGAATCGGCGTTGGGGCCGGGGCCGAAGAGTATTCCGCCCCTGGTGCTGCCGCTGAACTCGATGCGGAGGATCAGCTGGTCGCCGGCGGAACCGCCGCCCTGGCCCGGGACCGCATCGGAGAAGCGGTGGTAGACGTCGTCGGCCGCGACGGTGAAAGTCTTGCTGGCCAGCGTCGTTTCCGTTGAGCCGTCGCTCACGAGCAGCGACACGTCGAAGGTCCCGCTGGGCGGATCGGCCGCCAACCAGAGCGCGAACTCGTACTCGCCGGCTTCGATGGCACCGCCCAACGTCGCCTTCCACTCGACAGGCGGATTCCAGTAGACGTAGCGCTGGACGGTCCCGGTCGGCTGCTGCTGTGTGGAGAGGAAGTCCAGCCCGCTGTCGAGGTCGAGGCGAAGGAAGAGCGCCGTCGTCGTGGGCTCGGGCTGGCCCTGCACGGTGATCGTACAGCCGTCACGGGTGACGGAGAGCGACTTGCCGTCGCTGACCGTGATCTCGGCATCGAACGCACCCGCGGTCGTCGCAGAGGGCGCGATGGTCAAGACCACTGTCGCCGTGTCGCCGTCCTGGCTCGGGTTGCCCAGAGACAAGAAACCGGGGTTGTCCGAGACTCGGAACGTCATGGCATCGCCGTCGATGTCGACCGCTTTGAGGGAGACCGTCTCCGACTCACCGGCGGTCACCGTCATCGTCGTCAGGTTGGTGACGAACTGGGCGGGCGTGTTGGGGCCGGTACTGCTCTCGCCACCGCAGCTGACGGACATCATTGCGAGCAGCGCCACGCTCAGTACGACAGCGAACCGCGTGCAGCATGTTGTCGAGTGCGTACTCATCTCTGCTGCGCTCCGTTGATAGGTTGTGACCCGGCATCGCGAGCTTGTTCGGGTGTGCTCCCAATAGTCGGAGCAGGGACCGAAACGTGACCTGTCGAGGAGGAGGTGCCCGGGGACTACAGCCCTGGGGTGACGAGTACGAAGGGCGCCCAGTAGAAGGGTTCGGGGCGGGTCGCTCTCAGCGTTCGCTTGGCCTGGTTCAGGGCCTGGGCCGGCGCCAGACCTCGAGCCATGGCGTCGTGGAAGGCGGCCATCAGCTCGGCGGCGGCCTCGTCGCCCACCGGCCACAGCGTCCCGACCACGCCGCCAGCGCCGGCTTGCAGGAAGGCCCGGCTCAAGCTGAGCGGTCCGGCGCCGGCGACCATGCGGCCGGCGGCGCTCTCGCAGGCGCTCAATATGACCAGGCTGCCCGGGAGTTGGAGTTGACGGATCTCGTAAGCGTGGAGCAGGCCGTCGTCATCGCCTTCGGCGGCGAGATCGATTCTGGCGAAGTCGGGGTCGATGTCGTTGGGACTCGCGTGCGCCGCGAAGTGGAGGACGGCGGCATTCGGGGAAGCCAGGCGGACCGCACTCTCCGTTGCCTCGCTCCCCTGGAGGCGGACGACGGCCCGAGCCGACAGAGCTCGAGCGATCGCATCGATCTCCCGTTCCGGAGCGAGCGTACCGTTGCTGCCGGGCGCGGCCACCGCGACCACGGCGCCGGAAGGCAACTCGCCGTTCGTTCTCACGCCATCCGCCAGCGAGGCGGCGGTACTGATTGTAAAACGGTCGAGAAGCTGCGCCGGTGGCTCATCGCGCCGAGACGTAACCAGCGCGTCGAAGGGAACCAGTTGCAGCGGCGCGTCGGGCACGATAGTCAGCTGGGCGCGACCGGCCAGGTACGGCTCCAGCGGCGCCAGTAGATCGAGGTAGAGGCGGCGCGCTGCCGCGGTATCGAAGCGGCTGCGTGAGAGATCGACGAAGCTGCCGAAGCGCGGTGCGATGCCGGCGACCAATGCCTGCACGCGCACCGTCAGCGCCTCCCGTTCCACCGGCAGTACTACGATGCGCGCGGTGTCGCTCGTCACGACAAGTGCCGCTGCGCTGCCCTCAAGTACTATGTAGTCGATCACCGCTCGGTCCTCTTCGAGCTCCAACCGACTGCGCCGAATCGCATCTCTGCTGCCTGCGATTGTCGCTGCTGATGCGTCTCGGTCTATCCCCGGGCTCTTGCGGCGGATCGACCAGCCGGCGTACCGGGCCGCTGCGTCCGGGTGCTTCGCCTCCGACAGCACGGCGGCCAGCGCGTGGTCAGAGATACGAAGCTGCTCGGCGCGAAAGCTCGCCCGGACCACGTCGTGTGAGAGCGACGCGGCCAGCGAGTCCGACAGCGTCGCCGCTCGTGAGTAGGCGGCCAGGGCCTCATCGATTTCGTCCGTAAGCGCGAGGGCGTCGCCCAGCATCCGCTGCACATCAGTGCCGATCTGCGGGACGCGCGCTCGTTCGGCGTCCCGTGCCGTTTGGCGCAGGACGGCGATGGCCTCTGCGCAACTTTCGACGTCCAGCGAGGCCCGGTTCAGCGCGCTGAACGCGCGTGCCCGCAGGGTCACCGCGGCGGTGCCCACCGACTCGGCGGCGGCGCTGTCGGCCAGCGCGATAGCCAGTTGCACATTGCTGCGCCCGGCCTCGAGCTCGGCCTGCTCCAGTGTGAGTCGGGCCCAGGCCGCCGCCTGCCCCCGGCCGTAAGCCAACTCTCGATTCTGCTGCAGCTCGCCGATGGCCGCATCGACCTGCCCGCTGCGCGCCAGCACGCCCGGCACGAGCGGCGAGCTCTCCGGGTACTTGAGCCCCTGGCTCAATAGCTCGTCGTGGGCTCGGGCATAGCCCAGGGCAGAAGCGTTGTCTCCCGTCGCTTCTGAAATGCGGGTCAAGGCGACCAACGAGCGAACGACGTCCGGTTCGTTGTCGTCCAAGACCCGCCGGTAGTAGGTCAGCGCGCGACCCAGGTCACCTACTAGCTCGTAGTACTCGCCGGTCCAGTAGGTGGCGTCACCCAGCGAGTCGACGGCGGCGATCATCGCCTCGAACATGCGCCGCGCCGCCTCGTGCTCGCCGCGCAGCTGCAGGTACATGCCGTAATCGTGGTAGCTCATCATCCGCACCGGCCGCAGCTCCGGTAGCTGGCGGGTGAAGCTCACGAACGCCCGACCCGCGCTATCCGCCTCGTCGTCCCACCCCAGCGCCTCGTAGACGTGCAGCAGGTTGTGCTCGGTTTCCACGGATCGATAAAGCTGGCCGGAGATGAGAGATATCTCGCGCGCCTCGAGCAGAGGCGCTTCGGCCTCCCTCAGTCTTCCCAGCTTCGACAGCGTGCGGCCGCGGCGCATGTAGATGAGAGCCTGGAGGTGGGCGGGGAAAGTATCGATGGTGGTGACCAGCTCGTCCCAGTGTGCGAGGCTCTCGGTCAACTCGCCGTCGTCGAGGGCGAGCTTCCCTCGCTCCATCCGGATCTTGATCCCGTTGATCAGATCGGCCCGATCGAGCAGCTTCAACCGCTCGCGTTGCGTGAAGCGCACTCTGGCGTAGGCGCCGGGCCAGCGTGGATCCTCCCGGGCCGGCCACCAGTGCTGGATCGAGAACCCGAGCGCGTCGAGATAGATGCGCCGGATCCCGGGTTCCGCCAGGCGGGTCTGCGCCTCGGCCTCCAGCTCGGCATCAGCCGATTCCGCCAGGCGGCCCATCGAATGAAGCGTGCCGACCCGCCACGCGAAACCGAGCGCACGTAGCAGCGGGTGGCGATCGACGCTCGACAGGGCATCGGCGACGTCGAGGATGCGCTCCCGTTCGTCCGCCTGTCCCAGTAGCGACATGTAGTCGCTGGCGAGCCGAATGCTGTTCGGGTACTGACGCCACAATCGTTCCGCCAGATCGATCCGTTCCTCTGGCTCGCTCTCACCTGGCAACTGTATCCGCGCGAACAAGACGCAGGGGTGCTCGCGGTTGCGGTCGAGCTCTGTGTCGCGAAGGTCGAACCCGGAGAGCGACATCATCTGATCAAGCACGAAGGCGGCGCACAGACCGCTACCGCGCGGGTCGTTCTCGACCATGGAAACGAGGGCGGAGCGCACATCGCTTGGAAGGCGGACCTGGGTGCCGTAGTACCGGTGCAGGTCGACGATCGCTGGAACAAACGTCGGGTCGCTGCTCCAAGCCGCCTGCATGCGCCCGAACATCTCACGCTCGTCCCAACGGCTGAAGGCGTCGAGACCTTCCGTGTGCAGGGTTACCGCAGGCGAGGTTGGCGCGCCCCCAGAGACGCCATCGCCGGGTCGGCGCGTCACGAGCAGCAACGACGTCAGGGCCACCGCCCCCAGGGCGGCGGCCGCGGCGATGCGGGGAGACATCAGCGCAGAGCCTGTCTGATGCTGTCTGCCAGGGCGCGGGCGTGTTGGTTAATCGCCCCGGTTGATGGCGGTATCGCGGCGAGGCTGGACAGGGCCGAGTCGGCTTGCTCCAGTTGCAGCCACGCCTTCGCGATATAGAGACTCGCTTCCGCGGCATACGCGTTGTCCGACTCTCGCGCCGCCGCCAGGCTCTCGAGCGCCAGCGACGGCTCGCCGGTCTTGAGCCGCGTGACGCCGAGGAAGAAGGCGACCGCGGGGCTGCTGTCCCTCTCGAATGCGCCGTGCAACAGCTCGGCGGCGCTCGCGTAGTCGCCCGCCTGGTAAGCGGCCATCCCCTGGTCGGCGAGCAGCACGCCGCTGTCGGCCGGCGTGCGGATCGGGAGTCCGCTGAAACCAGGAATCGGGTCGACGCCGCCGAGTCGCTCCAGGGCGCCCTCCGACGGGAGGAGGATCCACAGGGCGAGGGCAGCGGCCGCCGCCAGCGGCAGGGTCCAGGCTGCGGTCGGCAACCGGCGGCTTCCGGCCGCCGGCTCACGCAGCGCCGCGCGTACGGCGGCGCCCTGCCTAACCGCTTCCTGACACGCCAGGCATTCCAGCAAATGGGCCTCGAAGCGATCGAGCTCGTCCGGCTCCAGCGTGCCCGCCACGTAGCGGTGCACGAGATCGCGCGCCTCTGCCATCCCGCAAGTCGTCTTACCGTCCATCATCCCTTAGTGTCGATTCTTCGGCCGAAACGTGACCGGGCTCCGTTTCTTCGAGTTGTTCCTTCAGGCGCGCCAGCGCCCGCGACTTCCGCTTACGTAGCCGCTCTTGCGGTTCGTCCAGTTCACGGGCGATGTCGACGATCCGCTCGCCGCCCTCGAAGCAGCGCCTTAGCAGCTCGCGGTCGTCTCGCGATAGTCGCTTGAGTGCGCGACGCACCCGCTCGACGTTCTCCGCCCGCACCAACAGCTCTAACGGCGAGGGGTCGGACGCGACGACGCGGTGCAATTCGGAGGAAGAGTGTTCGCGGCTGCGACGGCGCAGGGTATCGGCAATGACGTGACGTGCGATCCCGTGGACGAAGGCGGGTAGCGGGACATCGGGTGGAACGCAGCCTTTGCGCACGGCGTCAACGGCGCGAGCGAGCGTCTCCTGCACCGCATCCGCCGCATCATCCTCGTCGCCCAGCGCACGGATCGCGATGATCCGAAGGCCACTGACAAAGGAATCGGGAAGCACCGGTATCTCGAGCTGCCCGTACCGGCGGCAGCTCGATAATCCTCCCTGTCTGGCTAAGGCCGGCTATGAAGCTAGGGAGGGTGAGTCGCAGGCGCTAACGAAAACGATTCTCGTTAGCCGAGTTGGTCCAGGAAGGTCGTCCAGCGGTCGGCGAGCGCGTTTTCCTGCGGTCGCAGATCCCAGCCCGGCGGCTCGGCGTCGCGGCGGTGCTCGAGGTGCCACTCGATCGTGGGGGCCAGCCACTCGGCCATCGGCGTCGGCTTGAACTCGAACTCGTGCTGCGCTTTGGCGATCGCTTCCAGGTGGTCGCCCCATGTGGTGTAGGGGGACAGCTTGTCGATGTCGATGCCGGCCGCTTCGATGGCGGCGCGCGAGATGCCGAGAATCTCGACCTCGACGCCCATGACCCTGGCCGACTGCTCGACGAAACACCTGAGGCTCACGATCTCGCCGCCGGCGATGTTGTAGGCGTTGCCGGCGACTTCGTTGCCTTTATCCATGATCGCGAGCAGCGCGTCGACCACGTCGCCGGAGTAGATCGAACGGTGCATCTCGATGCCGCCGTCGGGCAGGATGATACGGCGGTCGTCCAGAACGCGGCGCCAGTAGGACCAGGCGCGCAGGCTGTAGTCGCGCGGGCCGAGCACGGCGGGCAGTCGCACGGTGACGAACGGGAAGCCAAACTCGGCGCCCGCTTCCATCAAAACACGCTCGCCCTCGCGGCGGTGAATGCCGTAGTCGTAGGGATAGGAGCCGAGCCGCTCGTGCAGCTCGCGGCCGCGCTCGAAGTCGTCCTCTCTATAAGGACTGAGGATACCGTCGCAGACGCTGTAGACGGCGAGCGTGCTGGTGTGGAGAAACAAGCCGCAGGCGTCGCGGAAGATGCGGACCGCCGACTCGGCGTCCGCGCCGGTGTAGCTCATGTTGTCCCAGACGACGTCCCAGCTCTTTGACGCGGCGGCGGCTTCCAGGTCGGCGTCGTTCTTTCGATCGCCTGTGATGCGCTGGATGCCGTCGGGTAGCTCGATCGGCTGGCGGCCGCGGGTGAAGACGGAGACCGAGTGG
>JBDHHX010000182.1:0-7275 GCA_039589155.1 Gemmatimonadota bacterium
CCCATCCTCTTCGCTGATCCGTCGCACGCCGTTGCGCTGTCACAGGCCCAGTCGACCTGGCCGCTCGGAACGGGGCCGTACCGCATCGAAGGCCCTGCACCCAGCACGGACTTCTCGCACCTGGTCGTTAACGCCTACCCGCCGGAACGTGGGTCGCAGCCGCGAGTCGTTTTCCGGCTGGCGACGCTAACCGATGCGCGCGACCTGATCGATGGCGGCATCGATGTCATGGTCACTGCTGCGCCTGACGTTCTCGACTACGCTTCCAAACGCTCCGAGCTCGAGTCCCTTCCGTTGCCATGGGACCGCACCTACGTCCTTCTGTCGCCGACGCGCGTACGCGAACTGCGTGCCCGCCAGGATGACGGTCTGGAGCTGCCGTCCGTCTCCGGCGATTTGAGAGATGCCCTGGCCAGCGACGCGGTGCGAGGTGATGCACGTGGCCATCAGGGGTCGGGCTGGTGGGACGGCGATTCTGCCTGTGAAGTCGAGCTCGAGCGCCTGCGTGCGCTACCGCCGGCCGTTGCCACCGCTGCCTACAGGGTAGAAGGGCCGCGGCGTGTCGTCTACATCGAAGGTGACGAGGTAGCTCGCGGGCTGGCCGAGCGGGTAGTTGCGCTCGCCACGCGGCCGGTATCGGTGGAGCGGTCGCCGGAGTTGAATGACGCTGTGCCCGGGCTGGGCGAAGCCGATGTTCCGTTGCTGGTCTCGGCTTTGGACCGTGACCGGTTCGACAGCGCACTGCAGCGTGGCAGCGAATTCCTCTTCGTGGTCGCTCTGGCGACGCAATCGCTCGACCCGTGCCACCACACGATGTTGCTGGCGGAGCGGGCACCGTGGCTCAACATCGGGTGGCTATCGCCGGTCTCTACGATCATCCCGCTCGTCGATACCCGGCAACACGTCATCGCCAGAAGCGGAGCGGTGTCGCTGACATTGGCTGTAGACGGTACAGTGCTCATACCATGACGCTGCGCACCCGCCTTCGGCTCGCCTTCCTCGCCATCGTCGTCCTGCCGGTTATCGGTTTCGCGCTGGGCGTGAGGAGAGCGATGAGCGATCGATTGACGGCTCAGTACCAGCAGCGGGTCGACGCGCTGGTCGCTGTCATCGAAGACGACCTGGCGTTCGAAAGCGATGCGATCCGCCGAAAGCTGGCGACGCTGGCGATTTCGGCCACCGAAGACAACCGGCTTCGCCTGGCTGCGGTTAGCGGTCTGGCGTCGGAGCGCGCCTACCTGCTCGACTACGCCGGTGACGCCATGCGACTCGCCGGCCTTTCCATGTTGCAGATCCAGAACGCCAGGGGCCGGATCATCAGCTCGGGCCACTTCCGCAACGAATACGATCGCGTCGAACGAGGCACGTCGGCGTTGATCGCCGGGGCGACCGGCGGCGCGGCGCTGCTCGAGGCCCGCACGCCGGAAGGGCCTTTTCTGGCACTCGCCGCTGTCGACTCCTTCACACTGGGCGGCCGTCGGTTCCACATCATTGGCGGCCAATCCGTCGAACGGAGCTTTCTCACCAGGCTCGCACGGGAGGGCGATCTAACCGTATCGCTCGTTTACCCCGGCGGAACGCTGAACTCTGGCGGCGATGAGCTTCCGGCGACAGCCGTATCCGCGGGCGACGAAGTCATCGCCGAGCTCCAGGTCCCGTTCATCGACGGCCAGCGCAGAGAGTTGATCGAGGCGCGCGTCATCGTGAGGCACGGACTGGGCGAGCTGCAGGCCCTGCGTAGCGAAGTCGATAGTTGGTTCCTGGTAGCGGTAACCATCACGGCGATCGCCGCTTTCTTGCTCGCCACCTGGCTCGCCTCGCGCATCAGCCGGCCGCTGGCGGACCTCGCACGCAAGACCTCGCGCATTAACCTGGATCGATTGGACATCGACTTCCGCAGCGCGCGGAAGGACGAGGTGGGAAGTCTGTCGCGGTTGCTGGGTGCGATGACCGAGAGGCTGCGGGCCGGCACGGCGCAGCTAAAGGAAGCCGAGCGCCGGGCGACCATCGGTGAGTTGGCCAGACAGGTAAACCACGACATTAAGAACGGGCTCATGCCCATCCGCAACGTCTTTAGGCATTTGGGTGAAGTCGCTCGCGATGATCCTGATCAACTGCCGGCGGTACTCGGCGAGCGGCAAGGTACGATCGACTCGGGTATTACGTACCTGGAGGAACTCGCATCCAACTACGCACGGTTGTACCCGCGGTTGGAGCGTCAACCGTGCGACGTCGAGGCCATCGTTCGCCAGGTCGTCGCAAATGCTGGTGGCCTCGAACACCTCGTGATCCAGACGGATCTAAACGCGGAAGGGGCACTTATCGTCGGCGACCCGGTGGCGCTGCGTCGCATCATCGAGAACCTGGTCGACAACGCCATCGACAGCCTGGCCGCGGGACGCGGCTCGGTGGCCGTGGCCACCGAGCTGGCGAAAGACGGGCCGGGCGAAGCTACCGTGCGCATCAGGGTCTCCGATACGGGATCCGGTATTAGCGAGGAACAGGTCTCGCGGATCTTCGATCACTTCTATACTACCAAGGAAGACGGGACCGGGCTGGGCCTGTCGATCGTCAGGCGCCTGGTCCTCGATCTGAACGGCAGTATCCGGGTCGAGAGCGCGCAAGGTGAGGGCAGCAGTTTTGTGGTCGAGCTCCCGGCCCATAGCTCGGGCTCCGGCACGAGCGAACCTGGCGCCAAAGAGGAAGGACAAGGCCAGTGACTCTGGTGCTCGTGGTAGACGACGTTGCACCCATGGCAGAACAGTATGCCTACGACCTGAAGCGCGTCGGCGGCTACGACACACTCGTCGCGCCAGGCGGTGCCGAAGCGCTGGACTCGCTGGCGAACGAAGCGATCGACTGCGTGATCCTCGACCTCGAGATGCCTGGCGTGGATGGGTTCGAGGTGTTGCGCGCCATGAAGGAGCGACGCGACGCGACGCCTGTGATCGTTTACACCGGCACCGGCGACTTCGATCGCTGCGTCCAGGCCATCAAGCTGGGCGCCTACAGTTTCATCGATAAGTCGGAATCGATGGAGCGGGTGGTCCGCGAGGTCGAGAACGCACTCGCTCACGTGCGGTTGGTTGCCGAAGTGCAAGCGCTACGGCGCGAGCTTGGAACGGAGTCGCCGCTCATCGGATCGAGTCGGGTGATGCAGCAGCTGCAGACGGCCATCGGCCGGGTAGCCCCGATACCCAGCCCGGTCCTCATCTGCGGCGAGAGCGGTTCGGGCAAAGAGCTGGTCGCCCGCGAGCTTCATCGACTGGGCGCCAATCCGCAGAAACCGTTCATCGCGATCAACAGTGCGGCGCTGCCTGAGAATCTGGTGGAGAGCGAGCTGTTCGGGCACGAGCGCGGCGCGTTCACCGGCGCCAGCCGCACGCGCAAGGGCGCTTTCGAAATGGCCGCGGCAGGAACCCTGTTTCTCGACGAGGTCGGCGAGTTGCCACCACCTGCCCAGGCGAAACTTTTGCGCGTTATCGAGGAGCGCCAGGTAACCCGTGTCGGAGGCGAGCGGGCCATCGACGTCAAAGCTCGCGTCGTCGCTGCGACCAACCGAGACCTGGAAGTGGAGGTCGATGCGGGACAATTCCGTCAAGATCTCTACTACCGCCTGAACGTCCACGAGCTGCGCGTGCCGCCGCTTCGCGATCACCTCTCCGATGTGCCTCAACTCGCCGAGTATTTCATCACAACCACCTGCGCACGCTTCGGCGTCCGACCCAAGAAACTCGCCGCCGATGCCGTCGAAAGGCTCATGGCTCACAGGTGGCGGCAGAACAACGTTCGCGAGCTCCGCAACATCATCGAGCGCCTGATCATCGCCTGCGATGGGGACACGATTACGACGGCGCACGTGCCCGATGAGATCGGCGGCGGTGCGCCAAGCGTGACCGAGGCCGGGTCGGCCAACTTTCAGCAGCTGAAAGCCGAGGCCGAGCGGCAGATCGTCGTCGCCGCCCTCGAGCGCAACGACTGGCACATCACCAACACCGCCAAAGCTCTTGGCCTCGCCGACCACGCCAGCCTGCTCAAGATCATGCGTCGCCACGGACTCAAGCGCCGGGACTAGCGTGTGCGCGGGGACACGAACGCCCGTCGCAGAGCGTGTCCGGTCGGACACAATTCACCGTCCTGACGCCGCTGCCGGCCGCCGCCCTGTCACGTAACCTGTTATAACAAAACCATATATGGCGTCGCCCCTTTTCGAGGGCGGCTGTGGCCCGGCGCCTGCCTTTCTGACTGTCGACCACAGTAAACCGCGACGGGCGCCCTGCGGGGCGCGCAACCGGAAGGAGGCAGGCTATGAAAGGACTGGAATATCGGGGAGAAGTGGTGTGGAGCTTAGCGGCTCTGGCGCTGCTGTTCCTGTTGCCGCTGTTCGTCGGGTGCGGCGGGGACGAGGGCACGGGCGCGAGCGCGAAGGTGCAGAGCACCAGGGAGCGGACGACGCAGCTCCCGCCGCAGGTGACGTTGCCGCCGGAGCAGCCGGCGGTCGCGACCCGGGAAGAGCAGACGCTGGAGCCGGTGGTGGTGGAGCCCGAGCCGCCGCGCCAGGTAACGTACGGTGAGGCCGAATCGGTCTTCCTGGAGCGGCGTTACGACGAGGCTACCGACCTGTTCGTGAGGTACACGGAGCTTCGATCGGAGAACCCGTGGGGCTTCTACATGCTGGGTCTGTCGGCCTGGAAGTCGGACCAGCATGGGCTGGCCGAGGATGCGTTCCAGAGCGCGCTGGAGTTGGATCCATATCACGTGAAGAGTTGGATCAATCTGGCGCGGGTGCTGCTGGACCAGGAGCGCTCCGAGGAAGCGCTCGAGATGATCGACGAGGCGCTCGCCATCGAGCCCGAGTCGAGCGTCGGTCTGCGGCTGCAGGGTCGCGCCTATCACCAGCTGGGTCGGCTGGACGAGGCGATCGATTCCTACCGCCAGTCGATCCTCATCGACAATTCTGACGGGTGGTCGATGAACAACATGGGACTGATCCTGATCGAGCAGGAGCGGTTCGAGGAGGCGTTGATGCCACTGGCTCGTGCGGTCGAGCTCGAGCCGGAGATTCCCATCTTCCACAACAACCTTGGCGTCGCGCTCGAGCGCACCGGCCACTACCGGGCGGCCGAGGACGCGTTCCGCAGTGTGCTGACCCTGGACGAGACGTACCTGAAGGCCGAGGTCAGCCTGGCGCGGATCGAAGGTGTGGAAGAAGATCCTTACACGCTCCCGGTAGACATCGCGGAGCTCGCGCGGAGTTTCATTGATGAGGTGGAAGGGTGGCGCGAGGCGGTGGCCTACCGGGAGTTCCCCGATTGGGTCGAAACGGACGAAGTTGATCCGCTGCTCGAGACCGTCGCGATCACCACGATCGATACCACGGTCGTTGTCGATACGATTCCGGCCGAGCCACAGCCGGCGGACACAACGGGCCTCAGAAACTGAAACCAGGACTGAAGAAGGAACTACGACTAAGACTAGGATAGGACTAGGACCAGGACTAGAACTGGGAGCCGGTATCAGGGTCTCGGTTCTAGTCCTGGTCCTAGTCGTAGTCCAGTCTTAGTCGTAGTCGTAGTCCTACTAAACAGTCGCCCGGCGAATCTTCCGCTTCAGCCGCTTGATCTGGTGTCCAGCATCCTTCGCCGTCGCCAGATCGCCCGACTCGCGGGCCGAGTCACGCTTCGCTTTCAGCGCGCGGATCTGAGCCTTGGTCTTGCTCTTGTCGATCCCAACAACGTCGTGGTGCGCGTGGTCCTCGATACCCAGATGCTTGCAGAGCACAGGCAGAAGCTCGTGCTTGTGCATCGTCAGGAACCCGTGCAGCGATTCCACATCCCCTTGTTCCTCGGCGATCTTCCGGAGTTTGCTGACCGGCATCTTGTGCAGCTCGTCCCACGTATAGGCCATCATCTACCTCCAAAATGCGCTTCCGTCCTACATCTCCATGAAACTCACGGCCTGATCATGTACGATTCAAGCCACGGATTCAAGGGGTAGCCCAGCGCACCAGGATTCTCCGGTCATCCACTGCCAGCGAGTTGTAGAGGCTCACGAACGAGACGGGCCCGGCCTCGAGTGTCCCTATGAGGGCGTCTCGCCCCAGCTCGCCGTCGATGGTTCGAGCCATGTAGGCGCCCACGATGTAGTAGCCTCGCTCCGTTACACCGCTTCTCCAGGAACGTCGTTGTAACTCCTCCTCCGAAATCGTGCCCACCGCCTGGAAGAGGGAGTTAATCTCGCCGAACAGACGCGTCACATCATCCGTGTTCTCGAGCAGTTGGTAGTCTAGTTCATCGGGGGCGGGGAAGTCCGAAGCGGCCCGGTACCCGACGTAGGTGGCGGTGCCTTCGTTCTGGAGCTGGTCGAGCATTCCATAGAGCGCTTCGTCGTCGAGCGGCGCCTCCGTCCTACCGGGTCGCGTGTGCGAGTAGCCCACATGGAAGATCTCGTGGGTCAGGTTATTGAAGATGTTCTGTACGTCGCCCTTCCAGTACCGCGCTGAGACGTTGATGACGACACCGCCCGACACGAACGAGCGCGGTGGAACGAAAGCGACGAAATACACCGGGATGCTGATATCCATGCCCTCCGGCAGGAAGGAACAAACCAGCGAAATGGCGCGCGCCAGAAACTCGTCCTGCGTGTTGACTATCGAGTCGGTCATCAGCAGGAGCGGGTGCTGGTTGCGCTCCTCCTCGGAGAGCTCGGTCAACTCGCCCACTCGCTGCCACCACCGGATGTAAGGGATCCCGACGTTCACCGCCTCGGCCCACACCTGCGTATAGTGCAGCGGCTTCTCGTTCTGCCAGAAACTGCCGCCTTCTTCCATCACTGCTTCTGGGTGACGAACGATCTTCTCCAGCGTGCCCGTATCGAACCAGACCTCTGATTCCAGGCAGTCCGTCGTTTCTTGGCCCGGAGCGTTTGCAGGTGCCACGATCGAGCACCCGATCGTAGCCGCCAGCACAAGTAGGCTTGTGAGTCTCATAGTGGATAACCTCAGCTGGCCGGGCCGAGATCGCACGAGGGAAGAGCGTTCGAGCTTCTATCTCCAGGCTACACGCTGGCTACCGTCATTATTCGCAGTTGAAATCATGGCCGCAACTGTGCCGTGCTGTTAGCTTAGGAACGCACATTTCACAGGGAAATGACCATGAAGGCTACTCAGATCTTGATGGATGAGCACCGCGTCATCGAGCGCGTGCTGGCCGTGCTGGAGACCGCCGCTTCGCGGCTCGAGGCCGGGGAGTCGCTCGACGCCGAGCTGTTCCTCGA
>JBDHHX010000183.1:0-7269 GCA_039589155.1 Gemmatimonadota bacterium
CCTGACGAGCTGTGCAGCTAACGCCCCGTTGCTAACCGCTCCCAGGTCTCGGGCCAGGCTGCGCACGCCTCCCGGGTGTAGGGCCGCTCCCACCCCGCCTGGGCCGGCAGCGCGACGCCGGGGATGCAGGCATCCGGATCTTCTGCCGCGGCGCACTGGGCCGGCCCGTTCAGTGCCCAGTTCTCCTGCAGAAGCTCGGCGATCTCCGCCTCATCGAACTCCCGGATGACGGCCTCGCAGGCGAGGCCGGCGGCGGCGCGGCCGGCGCCGAGGTGGGCGTAGGCGCGGGCGAGCACGATAGGGATCATGGTGCTGACGCGGTTGTAGTCGTCGCCGACGCGGAAGTTGGTTTCGCTTTCCCGTTCCAGGAACTCGCGCGAGACATAGAGCCAGGGGCCCAGGAGCTCGATGGTCTCCTGCCACTTGCCGCGGCGGTTGAGGACGGTGGCGAGCGCACCGGCGGTGATGGGCGAGTCGGGGACTTCAGCGTAGGCGGCGCGCATGCGGGCCTCCGCCTCCTCGAAATCGCCCATCGGGATCGCCACCCACTGCGCGTAGAGCATCAGCTTGTTGGCGCGATGCATGCGGTGGAGCTCTTCTTCCGGCAGCAGGTAGAGCTGGCGCAGGCGGGCGTGGGGGTCCTCGTGTCGACCGGCGTGTACGTAAGCGGCACGCCCGAAGAAGAGCAGCACGATCGCCACACCGCCCGCGAACGCGTAAACCGTTCCCTTCCCCGGCCAGCGACGCGAGACGGCCGCGGCCAGCTTGGCGACGCCGTAACCGATGACGGCAGCGACGGCCACCGACGGCAGGTAGATCCAGCGCTCCTCGGTCAAGACGATGTTGTGGCCGAACGAGCCGGCGATGCTGTCGACGCGCATGAGCGGCGAGTAGGTGGCCAGGAAGAAGCCGCTCCAAAACGCTATGTAAGGATTCCACTTGTACATGAGCGCGATGACCGCAAGAGCGAGCACGACGGTCAGCGCCACGTACGACAGCGGGTTGGTGAACGGCGACTCGACGAAGTTGACGAGCCACGGGTTGATCTCGGGGTAGTCGGCCCCCAGCGGCACCAGCAGCCGGGAGAAGTGGATGAGGATCCCCTTGATGGCGCCGATGACGATCACATACGTCGGGTGCGCCTCGAGGTAGCCGACCGTCTGGGTCTCTACGCCGACGATGCCGAATCGCAGAACGAAGTAGGCGCCGAAGGTGAGCCAGGCCGGTATCGTCCAGCCGACGCGCCGCCACGAGATGCCGTCGGTGTAGTGACGGTAGACTGCGAGCAGCACCAGCACGGCGGGAAGCGTAACGCCCATCTCCTTGGTCAGGAGCGTCGCCATGTAAAGCCCGGCGGTGAGCGCAATCTTCCAACCCGCTTCCCTTAGATCCCGAGCACGCAAAGCCGAGTCGAAGGCCAGCATGGCGCCGAGGTAGAAGAGCGGGAAGAGGACGTCGGCCTGGGCGGCGGGCTCCACGGCGGCGAAGGCGTGCACGGGGTGCATCACGAAGAAGAGCCCGGCGACGAGCGCGGCGACCCGGTTGCGGCTCAAGCGCAGACAGACCAGGAAGACGAGGAACCCGTTCAGGCTGTGGAGGATCACCTCGATCAGGTTGTAGACGAAGTCGTTTTGCCCGGCCAGCCGATACTCGATCCAGTAGAGCGTGTTGGCGATGGGCCGGTAGTAGCCGGAGACGGCGGGAATGCCGTGGGTGATGGCGCCGGCGAAATAGTCGGAGACCCAGACCTTGGCCAGCCCGCTGGCGTCGCGGTTGAACTCGTTGTCGTAGAACAGGTAGCGGGCGTCGCTGGAGAGCGGGACAGACAGGGTGCGGGAGTACGTCACCAGGGCAACACCCACGAATACGAGGGCGATCAGGGCCAGTGCGCCCCTGCCGATAGTCGCCTGTTTGAAGGTGTCTCCGCTCATGTTGGGCGGTAAGATACGGTGGGTTCGGGCGGGATTCCAGCGCCACTTGACGGGCGCCGAGCGGCGGCCGATTATAATCGCGCTGAGGGTACCAGCGGACTTAAACGAAGGACCTGGCTCACTAGCAGGTCCTTTTTCGCGTTAGCTCGGCACAGTACCACCGCGGAGGCTTGCGGGCCGATGTCGCGGTGAACCCAGCGCGGGGGCGAGGGCCGCGTAGGACATGTAGTCGGTAGGTGCGGCGTAGCCGGACTCCGATTACAGGAACAAACAAAGGAGTACGGCACGATGCGTACGACCGGGACAGTCAAGTGGTTCAACGACAGCAAGGGCTTTGGCTTCATCACGCCCGAGGACGGACAGAAGGATTGTTTCGTCCACCACACCGCCATCCAGGCCGAGGGTTTCAAGACCCTGCGCGAGGGTGAGCGTGTGGAATTCGACGTAGTCGAGGGCACAAAAGGTCCGGCAGCTGAGAATGTCGTCAGGCTGGACGGCTGAGGTCTTTCACATACAGCCGGTCAGGGGCCGCTCCTAAAGGGGCGGCCCCTTTTTTCCACCGCCCCTACCGGGAGACCGAGACAATGTCGGGCAAGCGCTACGTAGTACGCGACGGTGACACGCTGTGGGACATCGCCGAGCTGCATTTGAGCGATCCCATGAGATGGCCGGAGATCTTCGAGCACAACAACGCCGAGGAAGTCGTGAACCTGTCGGGGAGTCGGATCATCGATCCCGACCTGATCCTGGTGGGACAGGTGATCTACATCCCCGACGCGGGTGTCAGCGGCCCGGGCACAACCGGTCCGGGCCCCGAACGTCCCAACCTGCGGCCCGAGCATCGCGACCGCGGGCGCGTGCGGGCGCGTCGCGAGGTTCTCGCTCCGTCATACAAACTTGACCTTCCCAGCGCGCCGATCTGGATGGTGGGCGGCGGCTACGTGGCGAAGGTGGAGATGAAGGGCTCGGTCAAGATTCAATCGAACCGTCCTATCGACGCGCTGACGTTCAGCAACGAATCGTTCGAGGTGTCGGCCAGGCACGAGGTATCGACGGTGATGCAGCGGCTGGTGGGCAGCGCCAGGTTCAAGTTCGACCCGAAGACGGGAACGGTGAGCTTCGAGAACGGGTTGACGATCCACTCGAACCATCCCTACGTGCCAAGCGCTTCGGTCAGCATGGGTGTGTCGGCCACCACCGGCCTGCCCGTGGCCAAGGCGTCGGTGAAGGCGCCGACCATCCGCGGCCGCATCAACCACTACGTCTACTTGAGCCCCGACTTCAGCTTCACGATAGAGGTCACGCCGCAGCCGCGGCAGCGTCAGCCGCAGCGCCCGCAGCTGCGGCCGGAGCCGGCGCCGGCGCCGCAGCCCAACAAGTGGCCCTCGCTCGACGTGGTCGTCGGTGTCGGGCTGCTTGTGGGCGTAGTCATCCTGGTCACCGCGACGATAGCCGAGGATGTCGTGACCGCAGGCGCCGGCATTGCCGACGACCCCGCCAGTTTCGCCCTGGCCGCGACCATGGCTCATCGCGGTTGGGTCCTGCTGCGCTCCGGCGCGGCGATGGTGCCCGTTTACGTTCAGAGCGCCGGCCCCGCGGCACGGATGGCCGTCGCCCGATGACACGAGCGGCGTTCCCGGTGCCGTCGACCCTCGCCGTCCTGGCGGGGTTGGCCATCGGCTGCGGCGGATCCGTCGATGTCGATGCCCGCGCCCAGGACATCCAGACACAGTACGGGGTCACGATCGTCTACGAGGTGGGCCCGGACTTCTTACCCGCCGCATGGCTCGAGTCGCCAACCGACGGAGAGGCGCAGCCGATCGGTGAGGCCGAACTGGCTCGTGTACTGCGGCTGTTGCCGGGCTGGATGGACAAGTATCCGACCGCTGTGATCCAGGCGAACCTGGAACGCGTTCTCATCTGCGGCCGCTTGCTGTTCTACGGCACGGGCGCCGGCGGCACGACATACGAGAACGATCTCTACATTGCGAACCGCGGGCCGACCCACGGCTACAGCGACCGGGTCCTGGAGCTGACGTTCCACCACGAGTTCAGCTCCATCCTGTTCCGCAACTACATGTTCCCCGTGTGGGATTGGGCCGCGGCGAACCCGCCGGGCTTCGAGTACCTGACGGAGTGGGACGACGTGTTGGAGGCGATCGAGCGGGCGGAGACGGAAGGCAACGAAGCGCTATATAGGGAAGGGCTGCTGGCGGAGTACGGCCGCACGGAGCTCGAGAACGACTTCAACATGTACGCCGAACTGGCGCTCACCGACCCCGCGCGGATGAAAGCGCTGATCGATGGCTACCCGGTCGTCCGCGCCAAGTACGAGGTGCTGAAGGCGTTCTACCTTGCCATCGACCCCACGTTCGAAGGCTGGTTCATCCGGATCGGTTAGTCAGAAGACAGCGGTGACCTTGAAGAAGACGGTGTGCCCCTGACTGGAGCGTTCGCCGAACTCGGCCGTGCCGCGCTGGTAGGCGAGCTGCACGGTGCCGAACGGCGGTCGATAGCGCCAGACGAAGACGGCCTGGACGTTCTCGCGGTCAATCGCCGAATTGGTTTGCAGGAAGACCTTCACGAAAAGATCCGGAGTGAAGAACTGGTCGACGCGGAGCACGTGGATCCAGGTGCTTTCGTTCTCCAGGTCGGGCGTGAGCACGAGGCGTTCCAGCTCGTACTCGACCGACAACTGTTCCGTTAATTTGTAGGCGGCTTCAACGGTCCAGAGCTGGAAGTCGGCGTCAAAGTTGGTGCCGCCACTGAAGCCGGCGCTGACGGATGAGAACTCACGTGTGTTGTAACCCAACTCGAAGCCCAACTGCCGGTTGCGGAAGTCCTTCTCGAACTGCTTGAACTCCTCCTGGTAGTCGATCTCCGCCGAGACGCGATTGCGCAGCTCGATCTCGAGGCTCTGGTCGATCTGCCAACTGCGCAGGATCCCGTTCTGACCCCAGTAGATGTTGTAGTTGGAGTCGTACCCGATGCGCTGAAGCGCGCCGCTCTCGAGCCAGAAGGTATGTTCGAGTGCCGAGTCGATCTCGCGCCGATTGTCGTCGCGAATGAAACCGATGACGTTGACATTGTCGGCGAAGCGGTGGCCGAGATGCGTGAGGCGGACGTGGAAGTGGCTGTTCGGCGAATCGAAGGCTGGCCGTACGAACCAGGCCTGCGTCCCTTTTTCGAACAGGCCCCAACTCTGCGCGAACTGTGCTGTCATCCCGAGGGTTCGCGAAAAGAAGAAGGTGGCGTCGGCGCTGGCCGAGCCCTGGTAGCGGCCGTTCAAGGTCCGGTTAGCGAACATCACGGCGACGTTGGACGATTCGCCGATGTCGCGCTGGGCGCGGCCGATGACGTACGTCGCCTTGGGCGGTTGCGGTTCGCCGGGCTCGGGGTCGGGCGCGATCTTCGAGTAGGTCGCGATCCCGGTCAGGTTCCAGGGGCCGACCCGGCCGAGGAACTGTCCGCCGGCTTCGATGTCGACGATGCGCCGCGTGTAGAAGGTGCGGATACGCTGGCGGAAGTGCTGGGCCGACTCGAGGAAGAAGGGCCGCTTCTCGCTGAGCGCCAACTCGAAGCGGGTCAGGTTGATTTGCTCCTGGTCCGCTTCGATGGTGGCGAAGTCCGGGTTCACGGTCAGGTAGGCGGCCATCTCGGGCGTCACCGCGTAGCGGGCATCGACGCCGGCCTGGAAGTGGGTCTGGCGATGCTCCTGAACGCGAGAGAGTCCGTAAGGGATGATCCGCTGGCGCTGCACGGGCGACGCCACGTTCAACCCGACCAGGGCGCCGGCCTGTGACATGCGGAACTGGTTCTCGAGCGGTCCGGCCCAGTAGCTGGTCTCCAGCGAGCGGCGCAGGCTGCGGCCGAAGTTGATCCCCCACGTGACATCCACGCCGGCGACGTATCCGATCGATGTGATGGGAACGGCGATCTCGGCCGTCCAACCGAAGTCGGTGCGTTGTGCTGCCGACTCCCATGTGGCATCCCAGGTCGCATCGACGGTTCGCCCATCGTCCCTTATCTGGCCGTCCGTCTGGGTGCCGAGGAGGTTGGTCATGAAGAAGAAGCCGGTGCGATTGTCGTTGAAGCTGTCGAGGAGGACGACGGCGGCGTCGTCCTGGAGCAGATCGGCATCGCGGCGCGTGAGCTGGGCGGTGGGCGGCTGGGAATCGAAGAAGCGGAACGCGATGTACAGGTTGGCCGAGTCGTACATCACCAGCGCATGGGACGCGACCTCGGAGGGCTGGCCGACGCGGGGCTGAAACTGCATGAAGCCTTCGGCGATCGCCGCGCTGCCCCATTCTTCATCGGTGACGGCGCCGTCGACGACCGGCGGCCGGGATGTTCTGACCGCCTGAAGCGAAAAGGACGAGTCCGGGGCCTGATCCTGCGCCTGCGCGGCAGGCGCGAGGGCAGCAAGAACCAGGAGGTTCAGCGTAGCACCGGACATAGAAGTCAGGTAGAGGGGGCGTATCGGTGGGGATCGAACAGGACTAGCTAAGGATAGACAACCGGGGGTCGCTCCGCCAGCAAAGGTAAAGAACCCCGCCGGCGCTGTAGTGCACCCGCGGGGCTCCTATATAGAGAAGATTCGTTGCTCAGCCCATGACTTCGCCAAGCGCGAGGGCCGCGGCGCGGCGCACGTCGCGGTCCGGGTCGTCGCGCAGCAGTCGGGTGAGCGGCGCCACGGCGCGGACGTCCTCGATCTCGCCCAGCGCCCAGGCGACCGCGGCGCGAACCGCCGCCACGTCGTCGCCCAAACCATCCAGCAACGGATCAACGGCGGAGCGGTCCTCGGCGTAGCCTAGCCCGATGGCAGCGAGTTGGCGCGTCGTGGCGCTCGAGCTACCCAGCGCGTCGAGCAAGGCCTCCACTGCATCGGGATGGCGAACTCGGCCCAGCAGTCGCGCCGAGACCCGGCGCACGCACGCGTCTGCATCCTCGAGCCCCGCTCGCAGCGTCGGAATGTCGCTGGCGTCGTCGGGACGGCCAGTCGCCCAGCGCACTTCGTCGTAGAGATCGCGCTCGGCGTCGGGCTCGAATTGCGTGCGCCCCCATCCCCAGCCGATCCCCAAACTGCGAACGGTCATCTCGCAGACAAGCGGGCTGGCGCCGCGGACGCCGGCGAGGAAGCGAGCGGCGTGCGAATCTGCAGCCGCAGGCTGCGAGGCAACGTGCGCCGGCGGCGGACCCCCAAGTGAGCCCGCGGCCACCGCGAGGGCGGCGACGGCGCCCAGCCATGGTATTCGACGGAGGTTCATCATTCGTCAGCCTCCCAGCGCTTCTGCGGCGGCCCGGCGGATTTGGGGATCTTCGTCCTCCAACGCCCCGA
>JBDHHX010000184.1:0-15052 GCA_039589155.1 Gemmatimonadota bacterium
CGCTTAAGCGGTTGGATGAGCGTGCTGTCCAGGTGGGAGCGGCCGGGCAGATCGCGGAGCGTTCCCTCCAGCGCCTCTTCAGTCACCTGCTGGACGAAGGGGCCGAAGAAATCAGTGGGTCCGAAGAACTCCACCAGCACATCGATGCGAGGATCGCGCTCTGCCATCAGCAGGGCCACGCCGCCGCCGCGGCTGAAGCCAATGGCGCCGATCCGCGTCGTATCCGCCTCCGGCGTCGTCGCCAACGCCACGTTCATCAGGGCGAGGGCGTCATCCACATCCCAGTCCCAGGGGCTCGGGGGTCCGTCCGACACGTAGTCGACGCCGCCGAACCGCAGCCGTTCCGATCGGAACGACGGGAGTACGAAGACGAAGTCCGCCAGATCATCACCGAAGAAGAAGGGCAGTACCGTCAAGAGCCAGTCGATGCTCTCGCCGTTGTCGCCGCCGTGAAGGTACATGAGGATGGGAACGCTGCCCGGCTGCGCGCCGTCCGGCGCCATGATCGCGCCGTAGTGGGTCACCCCACCCACCTCGTGGGAGACGACCCGGAGATTGACGTCCACCGTTCCCACGGTCAACGCCGTGTCGACAACCGTATCGATGCCCCTAGCCGCTGGGTCGCGACTCGACCACTCGGCCAGGATCGCATCGATCTCGGCCTGCGAGGGTGGCGCGAACAGCTCGGTGAGGTTGACGCCCTCTACGATGCGGTCCTGCGGCTCGGTCGCGTCGTCGCAGCCAATGAGTGCTGTGGCGGCTGACAGGAGCAGGGTAATAAGGAACGATCTCGAGATGTTTGCCATCTCTATCAGTCTCGGCGCTTTTGGCCGCGACCGCAAGCACCTCAAGCCCTTGGAATGGGAGAATTGAGGATCGCGTGATGCTAGGGTGCAAGCTTCGCGCGCATGGTGACTCGGCGTCCCCCAAAGGTGCGGCCGTTGGCACTGGCGGCACTGTCGCTGGTTGCGGGCCTCTTGGCCGGGCTGGGCGGATCAGCGGAAGCCTGGACCGCGGGTGGCGCTCTGGCCGTCGCCATCGTCGGCCTGGCCGCGGTAATGCGAGACGAGCGCGGCCCACTGGTCGCGGCGGCGCTGCTGGGGATCGCGGTCGGCGGGGCGGTGATCGGTCTGGGAGAACGCTCCCGGGCGGCCGCCGATTGCCGCAGAGGGTGGCGGTCGGGCCAGCGAGTTCGGGTCGAGGCCCTGGCGGTGGGCTATCTGCCGGAGGGCGAGCGGGGGAGCGTCCGTTTTCGGCCCGGAACCGACTCTGGGGACCGTTGTGAGTGGGCCGGCGAGCTAAGAGCTTGGGCGGAAGGTCCTCTGCGGCCTGGTGCGCGCTACGAATTGCGTGGCAGGTGGCAGCCGGCGCAAACGCCGGCCCGAGCGGTCCGGGCGCCAGCGAGATGGGGCTGGATCGTGATCGACTCGCTGGCCGCGGTTGAAGAGGCGCACCTACCGGATCACCCATTCCTGATGCTGCGAGGCTCCCTGGCGGATCGCCTCTGGAGGATCTATCCACGGCGGTGGGCGCCACTGGCACAGGCGCTCGTTCTTGGCCAGCGCGAAACGATGAGCCCGGAGACGACGCGCCGCATCGCGAACGCCGGACTCGCCCACCTGCTCGCCATCTCGGGGCTGCACGTTGGCATGATCGCGGCGGCCCTCTTCGCCCTCGGACGCATCGGGCGGCTGTCGTTGGGCGGCGCGCGGGCTTTCGCGCTCTGCATCACCTGCGCCTACGTGGCACTCATCGGCGCGCCGCCCTCGGCAGTGCGAGCCGGGTTGATGGTCGGGCTGTGGACGCTAGCCCGGGCGGCGGGTCGCGCTTCGTCCGCCTTCGATGTTCTGGGCCTCGCGGCCTTGATCCTGCTGCTGGCGCGACCGTGGAGCGTCGCCGAGCCCGGCTTCCAGCTCTCGTTCGCCGGAGCTGCCGCGGTGGGCTACGCGCACGCTGAAGCGCGACGGTTCCTCTGGCGCGGTAGGCTTCCTCGCGTCGTCCGCGGCCTGGTCATCGGCGCTGTGAGCAGCGCCGCCGCCGTGCTGCTCACAGCTCCCATAACCGCAGCGTTCTTCGGCCGTGTGGCGCCGGCGGCTATTGTCGGCAACCTGGCGGCGATTCCGCTGCTGGCCCTCGCCCTGCCCGCTTTGTTCGCCTCGGCGCTGGTCGCGCCGTGGCCGGCATTGGCTGCCTGGCCGGCCGGCGCCGCCGTTCTCGTACTCGGCGGCATCGATCGGGTCGCCCGCACCCTGGGCAGCGCACCACTCGCCTCATTCGAGTTGGCTCCACCGGGCCTGATTCTGGCACTCTTCTACCTGACCTTGTTGGTGCTGGGCGCACACGCTGTTCACGGCGCCTGGCAGCGTCGTCGCTTCATCTTGGCACTCGGAGTGATCGGTGCTGTCATCCTCGCCGGGCCGCCGCTGAAGGCACGTTTTGCGACGCCCGGTATCGCCGTATACGTCATCGATGTGGGGCAGGGAGATGGCATCGCGGTGCGCACTCGCAACCGGCATTGGCTGCTCATCGATGCCGGCCCCAGAATCCACGGCTTCGATGCCGGCGCCCTACGCGTCCTCCCCTTCTTTCGTGAGCAGGGCGTCCGCAGCCTCGAGGCTTGGATCGCCAGCCATCCCGACCTCGACCACGTCGGCGGCTTTCCCTCCGTCTCGCAAGCCGTACAGGTCGAGCGCGTCATCGGCGTCGGCTTCGTGACCGGTCAAATCGGCCAGGTTGCCGTGCTGCGTCAGATCTTGACCGATTCGCTGCTCTGGCTGAAGGCCGCCGCCGGCTCCGCCCTCCACGTCGACGGCCTCGAGCTGACATTCCTCCATCCACCGGACGACATCGGCGCCAGCGGCGTTCCCGAGCCCAACGAGCTGAGCCTCGTTTTCGCTTTGCGCTACGGTGAGTTCCGGATGCTGTTCACCGGCGATGTGCCGGGAGCCGTTGAGGACAGGCTGAGCCGCATCGATTCGGTCGCCGTACGTGCCCAGATCCTCAAGGTCTCCCACCACGGCAGCGCCTCCTCGACGTCGCGACTCTTTCTCGACGCCGTCCGTCCTCAACTCGCCGTGATCTCGGTCGGCCGGTGCGTCGCACGGACCGCGACGGCACCGTGGTGATCGAGGCCCGGGCCGACGGCTCCTGGCGAGCCCGAACGGCGGCGGAGGGCTTTTAGCATCTCACGTTGTTTCACAAATGCTTGCCGTAATTGGTGTAATAGCTTATCTTAGCTACATTCCAGCCAGAGGCTTAGATGACCGGAAAAGGGGCAGGACGATGGCGTGGATTGAGCAGATCCCTATCGAAAAAGCCACCGGGCTCCTGAAGAAGCTGTTCGACGATTCCATCAAACGGGCTGGCCGGATCTGGAACATCAAGCATGTGATGAGCGTCAACCCGGAGGCGATGCGGGACAGCTACCGCTTCTACAACACGATCGTTTATGGCGACTCTCCTCTTACCCGTATCCAGCGGGAACTGCTCGCCGTAGTCGTCTCGGCAGAGCTCAACTGCCACTATTGAACTCTGGCGCACGCCCACGACCTCCGGGAAGAGGTCGCAGCCGAGATCGAGGACGAGGAAAGCGCTAACGCTTTCGTGCATTCGGTGGTGCGCAAGTGGCGTACTGCCCCGCTGGCGCCCTGTGACCGGGCGCTCTGCCTGTTTGCGGCGAAGCTCACCAAGCGGCCGGACAAGATGGACCCAGGCGACCTGGACGACCTGCGCGTCCACGGATTCGACGATCGGGCCATCCACGATGCCGTCCAGGTCATCTCCTATTTCAACTACATCACTCGCATCGCCGACGGCCTGGGCGTGGAGGCCGAAGAGTTCATCCGTCCCTGGGGACAGCAGTAAAACAAGTAGACGAGTAGGCGAGTAGACGAGTAGACGAGAAAGCCGATGGGTCTACTCGTCTACTTGTCTACTCGCTTACTCTTTCTCGTTGCGATCCTCAACCCTGGTAGCGATCTACCGGGGAACCCAAGGTTGCTGAAGCGGGATCATATCGATAACCATTTAGAGCGGAGCAGATTCTCGATCCGCAGGATCCGGCCCGGGAACGCTGCGGGCACCTGACGGCGTCTAATTGGGTTAGAAGGACGGAATCTCCGCGAGCGACGGGGTCCGGTCGCAAGCGGCCAGCCACCGAGTCAGCATCCCGGGCGGCGCAAGCACGCCGGCCACGAAACGCTGAAGGGCTCAGGAAAGGGAAGTACCAGGGGAGCGATCCGTGGCGACGTCTTCGCGAACAATCGCAATCGCATTGATAGGTCTCGGCGGCATAGCGTTGAGCGCTCCGGCCTCGCGAATCGTCCAGGACGAAGAGCGCCGCCTTGCTGTCCGCGACGCGCCTCCGGGCCACGCATTCTACTTCACTCGAGCCATGTACACCGGATACCGCCGCGGTATGTCGGGAAGCTGGGCAATCGACTACCCGAAGGCGGACCGCCAGTTCTTGATCGGCGTGCGGCGGCTGACGAGGATCGAGGCCTACGAGTTGGAGAATCCGATTCGGCTCGACGATCCGGAGCTTCGCCGATACCCGTTTCTTTACGCGTTGGAAGTCGGCTACATGAGCCTAACGGATTCGGAGGTGAAAGGCCTGCGGGATTTCCTGCTTGCGGGCGGTTTCCTGGTCATCGACGACTTCTGGGGGACCTGGGAATGGCAAAACTTCGAGTCGGAGATGCGGCGCGTCCTCCCGGAATACCCGATCGTCGATCTGCCGCTGGACCATCCGCTGCTCGACGTGTTCTACGACATAGAAGAGCTCCGACAGGTTCCCAACGTACAGCAGGGGATACAAGGCGGTCCAACCTGGGAGCGCGATGGCTACGAGCCCCGGCTTCGCGGGATACTCGACGACCGCGACCGCCTGATGGTAGTGATCAACTGGAACACCGATCTGGGTGACGCTTGGGAGTGGGCTGAAAATCCGTACTACCCGCTCGAGTACTCGAACTTCGCCTATCAGATCGGCATCAACATGATCGTCTACGCAATGAGCCATTAATGTCGACCTTCGAGTCCATCTTCGCCTTCCTGTTCAAGTACCGCCCGCTCGTTTTCGAGAAGGGTCAGCTCGCTTTCGCGGCGCCGTTTTCGACTGCGGTCTTGGCGCTTATCGGAGCCGTAATAATAGGACTCGTTCTGTTCGCCTACTCTCGCTCGAAGGCCAAGAGCCGCACCGATGTCTTCGTGCTCGCCGGACTGAGACTCGCTGCGTTCGCGCTGCTGCTCTTCTGCCTTGCCCGGCCGATGCTGCTCATCCCCACGGTCATACCGCAGCGCAATTTCCTCGGTATCGTCATCGATGATTCACGCAGCATGCAGATCGCCGACCGCGATGAGACGCCGCGCGGCCAGTTCGTACAGGACAACTTCGCCGGACCCGACAGCGCGTTGAGGGCCGCGCTGGCGGAGCGCTTCATGCTCCGTTTCTTCCGCTTTTCCGGCGACACGGAGCGGCTCGACCAGGTGGGCACGCTGACAGCCACCGGCAGCACCACGGACCTGGCGCAGGCGCTCGATGCAGCGCGCCGCGAGCTCGCCGCCGTTCCGCTCGCCGGTCTGGTATTGCTCACCGATGGCGCTGACAACTCCGAGTCGTCGTTGACCGAAACGCTGTTGGCGCTGCGAGCTTCATCGGTACCGGTGTATGCCGTCGGTCTCGGGCGTGACCGGTTCGAACGAGACATCCAGTTGAGCCGTGTCGAGACGCCGCGTTCGGTGCTTCAGGGATCTTCGCTCGTCGTCGATCTCATGATCGAGCAGACCGGGTTCCGCCGCCGGGACGTCCAGGTCAACATCGAGGACGACGGCCGGATCATCGACTCGCAGGATATCCGGCTGCCAGCCGATGGCGAGTCGGCCACAGTGCGGGTGCAGTTCACGGCCGCCGAGACGGGACCACGCCTCTTCCGCTTCAGCATCGCGCCTCAGCCGGGCGAGATGGTGACTGAGAACAACGCGCGGGAGGCGCTCATCGTCGTTGAAGACACTAGGCAGAAGATCCTCTACTTCGAGGGCGAACCGCGGTACGAGTTGAAATTCATCCGCCGCGCAGTCGAGGATGATGAGAACCTGCGCATCGTCGCCCTGCAGAGAACGGCGGACAACAAGTTTCTGAGACTCGGTGTAGAGGACCCGGAAGAGCTCGCTAGTGGCTTCCCACGAACGCGTGAGGAATTGTTCGGCTATCGCGGGCTGATCCTCGGTAGCGTCGAAGCGAGCTTCTTCAGTCACGACCAGTTGCGCATGATCGAGGAGTTCGTCGGCCAGCGCGGCGGTGGCTTGCTTGTCCTCGGCGGCAGGCTCGCTCTCGAGCGCGGCGGCTATCAGGGGACTCCGCTCGCCGACGTGCTGCCAGTTGTCCTGCCCGATGCGACAGAAACGTCGGACGCTTTCCTGGCCGAGCTGACCGTGGAGCCCACCCGGTTCGGTCGCACGCACCCGTCTGTACAGATCGCCGGCAGCATCGAGGAGACGGCCGAGCGCTGGGCCGCGCTGCCCGCCGTCACCAGCGTGAACGCGATCACCGGCGTCAAGCCGGGGGCTAGCATCCTGCTTGCCGGCGAAACGGCGGCTGTCGATGATCCACTGGTCGTTCTTGCCTATCAGCGATACGGACGCGGCAAGGCCCTGGCGATGCCGATCCAGGACTCCTGGATCTGGCAGATGCACGCCGACATGCCGTTGGAGGACCTGACGCACGAGACGCTCTGGCAGCAGCTGCTGCGCTGGCTGGTGAGCTACGTGCCGGATCCGGTCAGCGTTACCATATCGAGGGACCGGGTCGGTCCCGGCGAGCCGGTGACTGTAAACGTCGAAGTCCAGGATGAGACCTACCTGAACGTGAACAACGCAGAGGTGGTTGGACACGTAACGGCACCGTCCGGCGCCGAGCTGGATGTCCCGCTCGCTTGGAAGGTTGACTCCGACGGCGAGTACATCGCCACGTTTGTTCCGCAGGAACCAGGGTTGCATCGCGTCAGCGTCTCGGCGGCCAAGTTCGGGGAGTTCCTGGGCGAGCAGGAGACGTACGTTGAGTCGACGGAACTGCCGACGGAGTACTTCGATGCCGAGATGCGGGAACCTCTGCTCCGCCAGGTGGCGGAACAGACGGGAGGCCGCTTCTACACGCCGGCGACGATCGCGACGCTACCGGAAGATGTGAGCTTCACCGAGAGCGGAACAACGATTGTCGAAGAGCGCGACTTGTGGGACATGCCGGTAATCTTCCTTCTGCTTTTCGTCATGGTGGGCACCGAGTGGGGCTACAGGAAGCGCAGGGGGCTCGTATGACCTGGGTCGTCGCGCTCCTCTCTGCCTGGTTGGTGATCGCGCCTCAAGCTGAGGCACGGGTCCACCTTGTCGTCGTCTCCGGCTTGAGCGGCGAGCCGCGATACGCGGAAGCGTTTCACGAGTGGGCGACGTTGCTGTGCGACGCGGCTCACGGACGCTGGGGAGTCTCGGAATCAAATATCATCTATCTGGCGGAGAAAACGGAACGCGACCCGGATCGCATCGCCGCGCGCTCGTCTTGGGAGAACGTGCAGGCGACGGTGCGCGAGGTCGCCGGTCGTGCGGGCCCTGCGGACCAGATTTACATCGTACTGATTGGCCACGGTTCGATGCGGGACGGCGAAGCGAAGTTCAGCCTTCCCGGCCCCGATCCCACGGCGGCTGCGTTCGCCGAACTATTACGGTCATTCCCGACACAGACCGTCGTCTTCGCCAACATGGCCAGCGCCAGCGGCGACTTCATCGCCGCCTTGTCGGCGGAGAACCGGGCGGTGGTCACTGCGACACGCAGCGGTCGTGAGCGAGACGAGACGATCTTTGGTCGATTCGGTTCTTCGTAGAGGCCTACGCGGCCGATGTCGCAGACGTTGACAAGGACGGCCGCGTGTCGGTCCTCGAGGCGTTCAACTATGCGCGCCTCGAGGTTGCCCGCGTGTACGAGTCGGAGAACCAGTTACTCACCGAGCACGCCCTATTAGATGACAACGGCGACGGTGAGGGTAGCGGCGAGCCCGGCCCGCAAGGAACTGACGGTCGTTTTGCCCGCACGCTCTTCCTCTCCGGCGCCGCCGAGCCGCTGGTGGCGACGGGCGAGATCAGCGACCCTGAACTGGCCGAGTTGTACGCGCAGAGACGCGCACTCGAGGAAGCAGTCAGCGAGCTTCGACTGCGCAAGGACGAGATGGACTCGGAGACCTACGAGCGGGAGCTCGAGCGTCTCCTGATCGAGTTGGCGCTCAAAACCCGCGAGATTCGCGAGCTCGAGGAGAGAGGCCAGTGAGCGCTATCCTCGAGCGGACCCTGTCCGTCGTTGTCGCCGCGGCGCTCTTGCTCGCTCCAACTGCTTCCGCCGGGGCGCAGGAGATCTCCGATGCAGAGAGCGCCTTGCGCACGGGACGCTACGACGATGCGATCGGGCTCTTCTCGAGGATCGCCGAGCGCGACCCGGCGTCCGCCTTGGCGGCGCGCGGCGAGTGCCGTGCACTGTTTCAGATCGGGCGTTACGAGGAGATGGAGGATGCGGCCCGTCGCTACACCAGGGCCAACCCGGATTCTCCCGAGCTCTTGAATTCGCTGGGCGAGTCTCTGTACGCACGCGGCGAAAGAGAAGCGGCCGAGGACGCCTTCCAGGCTTCGATCGCAGGCGGCGCCGACGATGCATTTGACGCTCGCCTCAATCTCGCGATCCTGCGATACGAACGCGGGGATCGCGATGAGGCAATGCGGGAGTTCGGCGTTTTCATCGACGAATACAACCGTGGCCGGCGGTTGACCTCGGAGCAGCTTACCGCTGTTGCCACTGCCGTTCGCTACCTGGGGACGGACGATTGGCGACTCAATCGAGACGCGCTGCGTGCTTATGATGAGGCCATTGCCGCGGATCCAGCCAACCTCGAGCCGCGAGTCAGGGTTGGCGAGCTGTTCCTCGATAAGTACAACGGTCCTGACGCATCAGCGGCGTTCGAGGACGTGCTTCAAGTCAACCCGTCGCACCCGCGAGCCATGCTCGGTATGGCCCGGCAACTGCGTTTCAGCGGTACGCCGGGCTCGATGGAACTGGTGAGGAGCAGCCTGGAGGTGAACCCAAACCTGGTTCCGGCCAGGGTCTTCCTTGCCGAGTTGCTCTTGGAGCTCGAGGAGTACGACCGGGCGGCGGCAGAGGCACAACGAGCGCTAGAAGTGAACCCCGTGTCGCTGGAGGCGCTATCGGTGATGGCGGCAACCCGCTACTTGCAGGGCGAAAGCGGCAGGTTCACGGATTTGCGGGACCAAGTGTTCCAGCTTAACCCGCGGTACGCCAGCCTCTACCGACGGCTGGCGGAGGTGAGCGCAAGGAACCGGCTATACCAAGAAGCGGTCGAGTTCGCGCGGCAGGCGGTGGAGTTGGACGCGCAGGCGTGGCACGGTTATGCCGTTCTGGGCGTAAACGAGCTACGGATCGGCGCCATGGACGAGGGCAGGCGGCATCTCGAGACGGCGTTCGATGGCGATCCCTACGACGTCTGGACCAAGAACACCCTGGACATGCTCGATACTTTCGTCGATTACGAGGAGGCGCGCACCGATCGGTTCGCCTTCGTCATCGATGGCGGGGAATCAGAGCTGCTATCGCTCTACTTCGGAGAACTGGCAGAGGAGGCGTACGATCGACTGGCCACGCGGTACGGGTACCGACCGGCGACGCCCATTCGTATCGAGGTCTTTCGTAGCCACGCCGACTTCTCGGTCAGAACAATTGGGCTCGTGGGACTCGGGGCGCTTGGCGTGAGCTTCGGCCCGGTCATATCCATGGACTCGCCTGCCGCCCGCGAGGCCGGCGAGTTCAACTGGGGGTCCACGCTGTGGCACGAGCTGGCACACACGTTTCACCTGGGACTCACCCGCCACCAGGTGCCCCGCTGGTTCTCGGAGGGCCTGGCTGTTCATGAGGAACGCGGCGCCAGGTCGGGCTGGGGTGACGATGTGACCCCCAGTTTCTTGATGGCGTACTTGCAGGACCAGCTGTTGCCCGTGAGTGAGTTGAACAACGGGTTCGCCCGCCCCTCGTATCCCGAGCAGGTCATTCACTCGTACTACGAGGCCTCGCTCGTATTCGAGCTCATCGAGCGCGACTACGGCGCTGCGGCGATCGTTGCCATGATGGAAGGCTACCGCGACGGGCTCACCACCGACCAGGTCTTCGAGACCGTGCTCCAGATCGGTGTGGATGAGTTCGGCGAGGCCTTTTTCGATTACATGGACGAGCGTTTCGCCGGACCGCTGGCCGCCATGAGACCGCATCGCGAGATGGAAAGCCGGCCGTCGGCTGAGGACATCGCCGGTTGGGCCGAGTCCGACCCCGGAGATTTCTTTGCCCAGCTGGGCTACGGACATTTGCTTGTCGAGGAGGCCCGCTACGAAGAAGCGACCCTCTACCTGGAGCGGGCCAGGGATCTGTTTCCGGAGTTCGCCGGCCGCGGCAGCCCCTACTGGTACCTGGCACTGATTCACAAGGAGCTGGGATCGCCGCAGCGGGCGGAGCGCGAGCTTGCCGCCCTTACGGCGATCAACGAGCGAGACTACGCAGCCAATCTGGAGCTAGCGGGAATCCGCGAGACGATGGGCGATTTCGCCGGGGCCGCGGCGGCGCTGAAGCGCACCGTCTATATCTATCCCTATGATATGGACCTTCACGTCCGCTTGGCCGAGTTGCTGGCCCGGGCCGCCGACCGCTCGGGCGCGATCCGTGAGCGCCAGGCCGTCCTGGCGCTGGGTCCCGTGGACCGGGCGGAGGCCTTGTACCAGCTGGCCCGTGCCTACTTCGAGGCGGACGACCTGCGCAGCGCGCGCCGTACCGTCCTGCAGGCGCTGGAGGACGCGCCCTCGTATGAGGATGCTCAGGAGCTGCTTTTGGACATCCATGCACGCGGCGGTGGGACCCGATGAGGCTGATTCTGCTCTCGCTTCTGCTCTTGGGCATCGGGCTGTCAGCCGCCACGCCGCTGGCGGCTCAATCGCGGCGCGGGGGGGGCTTCAGCTCTCAGGAGGATGACTACGACGAATACAACGTCCAGTACGATGGCCGCTTCACATTCGTTCGCGTTCGTTTCACACCGCTCGACGACCCGTGGAGCCGGCGCCGCGATATGAAGTGGGATCACGACTACCCGCGGGCCGAGCGCCATCTCGTAACGATCCTGGACGAGTTGACCGAAGTCGCTCCTTTCCTCAGCGGTAGCAACATCCTGGCGCTGGACGATCCGGAACTGTTCAAATACCCGGTGGCCTATCTGGCGGAGCCCGGATACTGGACGCTGACGGACGAAGAGGCCGAGGGGCTACGCAACTATCTGCTGAAAGGTGGTTTCCTGATTGTCGATGACTTCGTCGACAGCCAGTGGTACAACTTCGAGGGCGCCATGAGACAGGTGCTTCCGGATAGCAGGCTGATCCAGCTCGACGCGTCCCATCCCATCTTCCACTCGTTCTTCGAGATCGATGCCCTCGACCACGTCCATCCGTACTGGCCGGGCTACAAGTCGGCGTTCTACGGCATCTATGAGGACAACGACCCGAACAAGCGACTGCTGATGATCGCAAATTACAACAACGACATCGGCGAATCGTGGGAGTGGTCGGACACTGGATTCCTGCCCATCGAACTCTCGAACGAAGCCTACAAGCTGGGTGTCAATTACATCGTGTACGCTATGACGCACTAGTAAAGCGGAGCGCTTCGCGCACTGTGTCGAGAAACGAGAAGCGAGAAGCGAGAAACGAGAAACGAGAAGCGTGAAGCGAGAAATAGAGTAGAAAGAGGAAGGGAAGAGACTGGGAGTTATGACAACGGAATCGAAAGTCGCACTCGAGTCGAACGACGACATCGCCCTCGCTGAGAAGATGACCGAGGCCACCGAGCGCATCCGTTCGGAGTTGCGGAAGCTGATCGTTGGGCAGGACGAGGTGATCGAGCAGGTGTTGTTGTCGTTGTTCGTCGGTGGCAATAGCCTGATCGTCGGTGTGCCAGGCCTGGCGAAGACACTGCTGATTCACAGCATCGCGCAGGTGCTGGACCTGAAGTTCTCCCGCATCCAGTTCACGCCGGACCTGATGCCGTCGGACATCACCGGGACCGACTTGATCCAGGAAGATCCAGATACGGGCCAGCGTCGCATGGTGTTCGCCCCCGGTCCGGTGTTCGCGAACATTGTGCTGGCAGACGAGATCAACCGCACGCCGCCGAAAACGCAGGCGGCGCTGTTGGAAGCGATGCAGGAGCACCGTGTCACGGTCCAGGGCCGAACCTACGAGTTGCAGGAGCCGTTCCACGTCTTCGCGACGCAGAATCCGATCGAGCTCGAGGGAACCTACCCGCTACCGGAGGCGCAGCTCGATCGCTTCATGTTCAAGATCGCCATGGACCACCTGCCCGCCGATGAGGAACTGGAGGTGGTGCGCAGTACGACGGCTGTGCAGGACTACAGCTTCGAGAACGTGGTGACGGGCCAGGACATCGTCGACTATCAGATGTTGGTACGAAAGGTACCGGTGTCAGACCCGGTCCTTCGCTACACGCTCGAGCTGGTACGGACGACCCGGCCGAACGAAAACGGGGCACCCGACTTCGTCGAGAAGTGGGTCTCTTACGGGGCCAGCGTGCGCGCCGCACAGTACCTGATACTGGGCGCCAAAGCACGGGCACTGGTCCGCGGTCGCTATCACGTGAGCTTCGAGGACATCCAGGCGCTGTCGGCGCCCGTCCTCAGGCACAGGATCCTGACCAACTTCCACGCCGAGTCGGAGCAGGTCTCCACCGATCGGCTGATCGATGAGCTGCTGGAGACGGTGCCGACGCCGAGGTCCGGTCTGTGACGGTCCACAGCTTCCTCGACCCCAAGGTCCTGGCCAGGATCGACAACCTGGAGCTCCTGGCGCGGACCGTGGTGGACGGCTTCATCAATGGGCTGCACCGCTCGCCTTACCTGGGTCTGTCGATCGATTTCGCCGAACATCGCCCCTACATGCCAGGTGACGACATCCGGCGGATTGATTGGCGGGTCTTCGGGCGCACGGACCGCTTCTACGTCAAGGAATTCGAGGCCGACACCAACGCCAATTTCATGGTCATCCTGGACGTGTCGCGCTCGATGGACTACGCCAGCCAGGGGATCACCAAGCTCGACTACGGCCGCTACCTTGCCGCCTGCATGAGCTACTTCTCCCGCCAGCAGCGTGACCGCGTGGGCCTGGTGACCATCGCAGACGAAGTTGTCGAGTTCGTGCCGCCGTCGGCAAAGCATCTCGAGATCGTGCTGCACACGATCGATCGCGCCAGCCCGGCAGGGCAGGGGAATCTGAGCGGGCCGTTGCTTAAAGTTGCCGAGGCCAACAAGCGCCGCAGCATTATGGCGCTCATCTCCGACCTCTACGACGAGCCGGAGGCGATCGTCCGCGCGGTGAGCGCTCTCAAGAGCAGGGGGAACGACGTTATCGTCTTCCAGATCCTCGATCCGGCAGAGTTGAACTTCCCATTCGAGGAAGCGGCGCACTTCGAGGACCTGGAGAGCGGTGAGAGAATACCCGTGGTACCCGAGCGACAGCGAGAGCAGTACCGCGCATTAATGGACGAGCACCTGGGCGAACTGTCGCGCTTGCTGGTCGAGAACCAGATGGACTACTACCTGTTCGACACGTCGCAACCTCTGGATTACGCGCTGTTCAAGTATCTGTCACGGCGCGAACGGCTGAGCAGGGGCCGCTGATGGGCTTCTCGTTCCTTGCGCCGCTCTTTTTGGCCGGACTGGCCGCCATTGCCATCCCGATCATCATCCATCTGACGCATCGGGAGCGGAAGGAAGCGATTCCGTTTCCGTCGCTGATGTTCGTGCGCAAGGTGCCCTACCGCACCGTACGCCGGCAGCGAATCCGGCACTGGCTGTTGTTCCTGATGCGGGTAGCGGCCATCGTGCTGGTGGCGGCGGCGTTTGCCCGACCGTGGTTGGAGAACTCGACCGAGGCCGCCGCGTCGTTCGCCCGTACCCGCGAGTTGGTCGTCCTTCTCGATCGCTCGCACAGCATGGCCTACGGCGACCGCTGGAGCCGGGCCATCGATGGCGCGCGGAACGCGCTCGGCAACCTGGGTCCCGACGATCGCGCGACGCTGGTGACGTTTTCAGAGCGTGCCGAAGCGGTCACGCAGCCGACCGGTGAGGCCGCGATCCTGCTGGCCGCCCTCGACGAGGTCGAGGTGAGCGCCGAGGTGACCCGATACGGGCCGGCGCTCCAACTCGCGCGGGAGATCGTGGAACGGACCGATCTGCCGAGCACCGAGGTCCTGTTGATCAGCGATCTCCAGAAGTCGGGCTGGGACCCACGCAGCGCCGTGAGGCTCCCGGCGGGAACGCGCCTCAACATCATCGACTTGTCGGACAGCGAGCCCTCGAACGTGGCCGTGACGGGAGCCTCGATGTCGAGGGCCCGGAGAAACGGTCGCGAGGAGATCGCCCTTTCCGCCGGCGTCGCCAACCTGGGCCCGCGACCGCTGAGCGGCGTCAGCGCCCATCTGGAGATCGATGGCGAACGAGTCGAGACCCAGGAAATCGATCTCGAGCCGGGTGGGACGGCCGTTGTCCAGTTCCGGCCCGCTGTCTTGCCTGGCCGTGCCGTGCACGGCGTGATCCGCGCCGGTGACGACGCCTTACCCAGCGACAACGAGTTCCATTTCGTGGCCGCCCCCGAAGAGCCTGTACGGGTGCTGGTCATCGAGCCGCGCGGCGCCGGGGCGAACCACAGCTTCTTCCTGGAGCGCGCCCTCGCCATCGGCGGCCGACCCGGCTTCGATGTCACCGTCCGCCGGATCACCCGCCTGAACGAGGCGGACTTCGACGGGCGATCGGTCGTCATCTTCAACGACGCTCCGATCCCGGCCGGCGCGTTGGGCCGCAGGCTTGACGATCTGGTGAGCGATGGCGGTGGCGTGCTGGTTTTGCTTGGCCGGCGGAGCCCGCCCGGCGCCTGGCCCGCTAACGCGCCAGACCTG
>JBDHHX010000185.1:0-7230 GCA_039589155.1 Gemmatimonadota bacterium
GCGGGCGGCCGCTTGCCGGATGAGTGGAGTCAGCTGTGCGTGAGCGCGATGCATGCGGGACTGGAGCTGTGGAGCGGGCTGCACGAACCGCTGGCAGGCGATCCGCGGATTGGGGAAGCGGCGACCGAGTCGGGGATCGCGATACACGAGTTGAGGATAGCGCCCTCTGACCTGCCCATCGCCAGCGGCGCCGCCGCTGACGTCGAGGCGACCGTCGTGCTGACGGTGGGTAGCGATTGTGCCGCCGGTAAGCTGACGACCGCTGTCGAGTTAGTCCGGGGCCTGGAGAGAGACGGTGTGGGCGCGGCGCTAGTGCCGACGGGCCAGACCGGCATCCTGCTCGCCGGTTGGGGCATCGCCATCGACGCGGTGAAGAGCGATTTCGTGGCCGGCGCCGCCGAGTCGCTTGTCCTGGACGCGGCGCGGGGCGGCGCCAACGTTTTGGTCGTCGAGGGGCAGGGGGCGCTCACGCATCCCGGCTATTCCGGGGTGATGCTTGGGTTGTTGCACGGTTCGATGCCAGACGGCATGATCCTCTGTCACGAGCCCGGTCGCACGAAGCACAGCGGGCCCGAGTACGGTTGGACGAGGCTGCCCGAGCTTCCGGAGATCGCCGAGATCTACGAGAAAGCCGCCGCCTGGGTCCGTCCGGCCCGGGTCCTGGCCGTCGCTCTGGACACGCACCGGCTGGACGAGCAAGAGGCGCGAGCCGCCATCGAACGGGCCGCCGATGAAACCGGGCTGCCGGCAACCGACCCAGTGCGTTTTGGGCCGGCGCCGCTGTGCGCCGCCGTCAGGGAGGCGATAGTCTCATGATCGTAGGTATCGGCGTCGATCTCGTCGCGATCGAGCGGATCCGCCTGCTGGTCGAACGGCACGGCGAGCGGGCTCGGCTGCGGCTGTTTACGACCCGCGAGCTTCGCGAGTGTGATGAGCGCGTCGATTCCGCAGAGTGCCTCGCCGCCCGTTTCGCTGCCAAGGAAGCGATGCTCAAGGCGCTGGGTACCGGCAAAACGCCGGACGCGCGCTGGACTGACATCGAGGTCGTCCGCAATGATGACGGCAGGCCGGAGCTCGTTCTGTCGGGCCGCGTCAGGGCCCAGGCCGATCAGCTCGGCGCCGGCTCTCAGCCCTGGGTGAGCCTCACCCACGAATCCGGTTTCGCCACCGCCGTAGTCGTCCTCGAGGCTGTCGAGCCTTAGCTCCTGCTCCTGCTCCTGCTTGTGATCCTAATCGTGGGCCGGCCCTATTGAGGAGGAGCGCGATCACGATCACAATCACGAGCGCGAGCAGGAGCAGGAGTTGGCAACTCTAGCTACGGAGGCTCTTCCCGCCGTCGACCACGATTGTCTCGCCAGTGATGTAGTCCGATTCGACAAGGAACAACACCGTCTTTGAGACGTCGTCCGGTGCGCCGAGTCGTTTGAGCGCGGTCAGCTGTGCCAGTCGCTCGCGCTCCTGCGTGTCGCTGTCGTCGGGCGGCAGAACGGGGCCCGGCGCCACTGCGTTCACCCGAACCTCGGGCGCCAGCGCGCGCGCAAGAACGCGGGTCATCATGACCAGTCCCGCCTTGGAGATCGAGTGGGTCGCATAGCTCGGCCAGGGCTGGAAGGCGGCGACATCAGCTATGTTGACGATCGCGCCACCGCCACCCTTCCTCATGGCCAGAGCTGCTGACCGGCTGCACAGAAAGGCGGCCCGCAGATTCAGGTCGAGCACATGGTCCCAATCTTCCGGCGTAACCTCGAGGACCGGTTTTCGCTGGAACGTGGCGGCGCTGTTCACCAGAACGTCCAGCCGGCCGAACGCCCCCACGACCTCCTCGAACAGGAGCTCGATCTCAGCCGGGCGGCGGAGATCCGCCTGAAACGGCTCGGCGCGAACGCCAAGCTCCCGGAACTCGGTAGCGGTCTGCTCAGCCGCATCGCCGGAGCTGTAGTGATGGATGGCGATGTCGGCGCCGGCGTCGGCCAGGGCGCGGGCAATCTCGCGCCCGAGGCGGCGGGCGGAGCCGGTGACCAGGGCTACTCGATCGCTCAGATCCATGCGGTCTTCAACTCGCCGGTGAGGTGAAAAGGCCCGGTGAAACTAGCCAGCGGCCAAGGGACCGGCCAGCGGTCTTGACGCGAGGGCCCCATGCGTCGCATGATCAGGTCCATGATGAACAGAGTCCGAGCTTGCTATTGGTACGGCTATCGGCACTACGGCGATCCCGAAAGGGAGCCGGGTCCTGATCGTATGTGCGAGTAGCAAGCGCGGCACAAGACGGCAGGTCGAACGGCTCCCAATCGGGAGCCGTTCTCTTTGTTACCTCGACCAACTGAGACGATGAAAGCGATTCGTGGCGCAATCTGCGCGAAAGAGAACACAAGGGAAGCGATCTACCAGGCCACGCAACGCCTGCTGCAAGCGATCGTGGAACGGAACGGCTTGAAGCCGAGCCAGATCGTGGCGGCGTTCTTCACCATGACGCCAGACCTTAACGCCGATTTCCCCGCTTATGCCGCTCGCGACATGGGGTGGACCGAGGTCTCCATGCTCGGCGCCCAGGAGTCGCTTGTGCCTGGCGGCCTGGACCGTGCCATCCGCGTGTTGTTGTTGGCCGACGCGACCGGTTCGCCGCGGCACACTTACCTGGGCCGCGCCGCGGCCATGAGGCCTGACCTCACGGAACCGGGAGATGCCGCCGCTTGGGATGCCGTTGAGCGTGAGTCGCCCTCGAAGCCGGGCGGTGGAGCCGGCCGGCTGTTGGTCGTGGGGTTGGGCCTGATCGGCGGTTCGGTCGCCGCCGCGGCCCGTCGTGCGGGGCTGTACGCGGAGATCCGAGGCTACGACCGGGATCGCCGGACCGAATCCATGGCAGCCGACCTCGGTCTCATAGACGGAGCCGGCGGCGACCTCGATGACGAGATGGCGGAGGCGGATCTCGTTGTTCTGGCGTTGCCCGTAGGAGAGATCGTCAGCCTGCTAAATAGCATCGACGGCTCCAGCCGCTTCAAACCCGGCTGTGTCGTCACCGACGTCGGGAGCACGAAGGAAGAGATCGTCGCAGCGATGAACACGCTGCCGGGCGGCGTTCGCGCCGTCGGTGGGCATCCGATGGCCGGCGGCACACGTTCGGGGCCGGCGGCTGCCCACGCCGACCTGTTTAGCGACGCGCGCTGGGCGCTGGTCGAGACCGAGTCGACCGACGATGACGCGATGGAGAAGGTTGAGCGGCTCGTTCGTGCGGCCGGCGCCCGACCGGTGATCTTGACCGCTGCGGAGCACGATCGGCTTGTGGCCGTCACCAGCGGCATGCCCGGGCTGCTGGCCGTTGCCTTGGTTCGCCTCGCCGCCGCAGAACGAGCGGCCGTTGGTGGCGACCGACTTCTGGTCGGCCCCGGCTTCGTCGGCGCCAGCCGGCTGGCCGCCGGCGACCCGTCTATGACTGCGCACATGCTGGCGAGCAATGCAGCGAACCTGAGAAACTCGATCGAGGAGACGATCGAGATCCTGCGCCAACTTGCCAGGGATCTCGATGCCGGGCCGGAATCGCTGTCCGCCGGGTTGGCTGACGTGCGGGTCTTTCGTGAGTCTTTGATCGGCGGCGCTACCTGATTGCCGCCGAATCAGCGGGGACGGCTCTCCACGCTGGTGGTCTCGGAGACGTCGGGTGGCGCATCGGGCTTCACACGAACCGACTTCGCCGGGATGCCGACGTTAACGTGGAACGGTCGAACGTCGCGGGTCACTACGGCGTTTGCCCCAACCATCGCGCTACGGCCGACAACCACGCCGGCCAATATCGTCGCGTGATAGGTAATTTCGACCGCAATTCTTGAAGATGTGCGGCGCCAGGATCCGTCTGAATCGCACCCCCAGGTGCAGGTTGCTACCCACCGGTGACTTGTCGAAGCCACGGGCGGCGAGCGAGACAGCCCGTGCCGCCGATCCACAACTCCGATAAAGCAACGCCAAGGCTGCGGACGGTTCTCCTCTAGCCGCCGGAAAACACCGGCCGTTCGACATTCCGGCCGCGCTGAGATAGAATTAACCCGAAGCTGGTCGTTCCCGCCGGCAGGATCCCGTGGACTAAGCGGCGACGGCGCCGGCCGTCGGGCCGATGGAGGAGATCTGAAATATGACCGACACGTTTCTGCGTCGCCGGGTACACCGAAAGCTCGATGCCCTGCCTGACGAAAAGTTGTACCAGGTGCTGGACTACATAGAGTTCTTGGAGGACCGCTACGGCGAGGAGCCGGACAAACCGGACACGATGCAAAAGTTCGCGGAAGGCATCCAGGACAAGCTACGTGCGCGGCGCGTGGCGCCCTGGGCGTTCAAGGGCGTGATGGGGGCGCTGAGCGTGGTGGATCGCGCCGTGGGTACCGCGGCGAAGACTGCGCGCGGCCTGGCCGACGAGATCGAGAAAGTTGGGCGCGAGGACTCAACAGATCCGGACGACGATTCTGACGAGCAGCCCACCAAGATCGTGGTGGACTAGCGCATGGCGGTTTCCCGACGAATCCGCGACCTGATTAAGGGAATCCCGCACTTCCTGCTGCTGCTGGTCAGGCTCATCACCGACTCCCGTGTATCGACCGCCGACAAGGCGATCCTGGCCGCGGCCTTCGCCTACACGCTCACGCCGATTGACCTGATCCCAGACTTCATCCCTTTCATCGGTCAGGTAGATGACCTGTTCTTCATGGCGCTCGCCATCGATCGGCTGATCACCAACGCCGGTCTCGACCTGGTCCGCGCTCACTGGGACGGCCCGGAAGCGGCCCTGGTCTTGCTCTGTGGTAGCCTGGAGGACCTGGCCGAACGACTGCCTGAACCCATACGAGCGCGCCTGCGCAAGGCTGCGGACTGACCCGACGTTGACACTCGTGCGGGGGGCCGCATAATTTCCCCCATGGAAAGCCGAGAATGACTTGCTATGGCCCGGGTGGCGCGCTGCCGGCGGTGACTCGGGCGTTTCTTATAGGTACCGATCGCAGGTTGAGATGAAGAAACAGAAGGAAATCCAGCTGGGGCTCACGTTCGACGATGTGCTCCTCGTCCCGCAGCACTCGGTGGTCCATCCGCGGGACGTGGAGGTCAAGACGAGGCTCACGCGCAACATCCCTCTGAACATCCCGCTGGTGGCGGCGGCGATGGACACGGTCACGGAGGCCGAGATGGCCATCGCGATCGCGCGACAGGGTGGGATCGGGATTGTACACAAGAACATGTCGATCGAGCTGCAGGCCAGCCAGGTGGATCGGGTGAAGCGGTCGGAGAGCGGCATGATCATGGACCCGATCACGCTGACCCCGGAGGCCTCGCTGCGCGATGCTCATCGGCTGATGCGGCAGTTCTCCATCAGCGGCGTACCCATAGTTCGCGAGGATGGGAAGTTGGTAGGCATCGTCACCAATCGGGACATGCAATTCGAGACCGATTTCGACCGACCGATCCGTGACGTGATGACGAGCGAAAAGTTGGTGACGGCGCCGGTAGGCACGTCGCTAGACGCGGCGGAGCGAGTGCTGCATGAGCACAAGATCGAGAAGCTGCCGGTCGTCGATGACGAGGGCTTCCTGAAGGGCCTGATCACTGTGAAGGACATCTTCAAGCGTCGCCTGTTCCCCGACTCGGCCAAGGACGAGCATGGCCGGCTGAAAGTCGGTGGTGCGGTAGGAACCAGTGGGCGTGATCGTGAACGGGCGGAACAGCTGGTCAAGGCGGGCGTCGATGTGTTGATCATCGATAGCGCCCACGGCCACTCGGACGGTGTGCTAGCGTTCATCGCCCGGTTGAAGGAGGCGTTCCCCGAGGTCGATCTCATCGCCGGCAACGTGGCAACCAGGGAAGGTGCCCGAGCGCTGGCCGAGCGTGGTGTGGAT
The DNA here is from genome assembly GCA_039589155.1 of Gemmatimonadota bacterium. Lineage (GTDB taxonomy): Bacteria > Gemmatimonadota > Gemmatimonadetes > Palauibacterales > KS3-K002 > Kutchimonas. The sequence goes on from JBDHHX010000185.1 coordinate 5,874, forward strand.
GCGGTCAAAGTCGGAGTCGGCCCTGGCTCGATTTGTACGACCCGGGTCGTCACCGGCGTGGGTGTTCCACAGTTGACGGCCATCATGGAGGCCGTCGAGGGGACAGACGGCAAGATCCCGGTCATCGCCGACGGCGGAATCAAGTATTCAGGCGACATCGTCAAGGCTATCAGTGCCGGCGCCTCGGCCGTCATGATGGGTTCGATGCTGGCTGGTACCGAGGAGAGCCCCGGCGAGTCGTTCCTGTTGGAAGGACGCCGCTTCAAGGTGATCCGGGGTATGGGGTCGCTTTCCGCCATGGAAGAAGGCTCCGCCGACCGCTACTTCCAGGAAGGCGAGCTCGACGGCCAGCAGAAGCTGGTGCCGGAGGGGATCGAGGGCCGCGTGCCCTACAAGGGCCCGGTGGCCGATGTGCTGTACCAATTGGTGGGCGGCCTGCGCAGCGGGATGGGCTACTGCGGCGCCGCTAGCATCGAGGAGCTGCAAAAGAACGCCCGCTTCGTCCGCATCACGCCGGGCGGCCTACGCGAATCGCACCCGCACGACGTGACGATCACCCGGGAAGCGCCGAATTATCGGTTGTAAGGAGAGCTTCGCTCTTATGTCGAGAAACGAAAGCGATAGCGAGAAACGAGAAGCTACCTGATGGGTTGCCGGGCGAATGCGACGCGTCATCTTCTCGATTCTCGTCTATCGCTGTCGTTTCTCGACATAGGGCTGAAAGCTCCAATTACAAATATTGACAGTACCTCCCCGGCCCTCTAATTTGCGGTGCTGGCTGACCTTACGGGCAGCCGCTTCCCCCCGCCGCATGGCAGATTCGCTCATATCCTCTTGAGCCCCACCGGAGCGGCAATGAGGACTCCCTGGCACGAAGGCATCACTCGCGAACGCGTCAAGCTAGTCGACGCCCAGCTGGCTCACAGCGCCGATACGCGCTGCCAGGCCGAAATCTCGCTGGAGTGGCGAGCCGTCGAGTACCGGGGGAAGGCCACGGCGCACGGTCATGGGGCTATCGACTTGCGGGTCTGCGCCCAGGCGACGCTGGATGCGCTGCACAAGCTGCTGGGTGGCCGGATGAGCTTCCGGCTGATCGGCGTGAAGTCGGTCAAGGCCTTCGACGACTCCGTGGCGATCGTCGCCCTCGGGGTGACCGACCCGGAGACCGGGGGCGATCGCCGGTTGATCGGGACAGCCCCGGCCAGCGATGGCAGCATACCGCACGGCGTGGCGCGAGCGGTCTTGAATGCGACGAATAGGGTGCTGGGGAACTTCCTGGCAACGGGCGAATAGAATACGCGGGTTTAATACGAGAAACGAGAAACGAGAAGCGAGAAACCAGAAACGAGAAGACCCG
>JBDHHX010000186.1:0-7167 GCA_039589155.1 Gemmatimonadota bacterium
AACGTCCGGCCGGTTGGTGGCGGCGATGAGGATGACGCCTTCGTTCGACTCGAAGCCATCCATCTCGACGAGCAGCTGGTTGAGCGTCTGCTCGCGTTCATCGTGTCCGCCGCCCAGGCCAGCGCCGCGGTGACGGCCAACGGCGTCGAGCTCGTCGATGAAGATGATGCACGGCGCGTGGGCCTTACCCTGCTCGAACAGGTCGCGCACGCGCGATGCTCCCACGCCGACGAACATCTCGACGAAGTCAGAGCCCGACATGCTGAAGAACGGACGCGACGCTTCGCCGGCCACGGCTCTGGCCAGCAGCGTCTTGCCGGTCCCCGGCGGCCCGACCAGCAGGGCGCCCTTCGGCAAACGGCCGCCCAACCGCGTGAACTTCGACGGGTCCTTGAGGAACCCGATGGTCTCCTGAAGCTCTTCCTTCGCCTCCTCACAGCCGGCGACGTCGGCAAAGGTGATCTTCGGCGTGTCACCGGAGAGAAGCTTAGCCTTCGATTTGCCGAACGAGAACGCCCTGTTGCCGCCGGCCTGCATCTGGCGCAGCCAGAAGAGCATGAGACCGAACAGGAAGATCCACGGCAATGCGCCGGCCAGCAGGCCGACCCAATTCGGTCGCGCTTGCTTCGCCTCGATCGTCACTCCGCTGGACTCGAGCCGCGCCAGCAACTCCTCGCCGGCCAGCGACGGGACCCGCGTCCAGAACTCGCGGCTGCTGGACTGGGCGCCAACAGGTGCGCGCAGTTCGCCCTCGATCTGGTTGTTATCTACGACGGTGACTGTGAGAACGTTGCCGCCCTCGAGCTCGGCAAGGAACTCTGTATAGCCGAGCTCCTGCGTCTCGTTACGCGACGAACTGACGAGGTTGATGACGACGAAGGGCACTATCAATATGAGTACCCAGAACGCCAGGTTCTTCGACATCCGGCCGAAGCGGGATTGCGGTTCGCCGCGGTTCGGATTCAGATCGGACATATTCTATAAACCTCTTTCATCCCCGGTGGCGACGGCGCCGACGAACGGCAAATGACGGTACCGCTCACCCAGGTCGAGACCGTAGCCGACAAGCCAGTCGGCAGGTGCGTCGAACCCGACCCAACGGGGTTCATATCGTAGTTCCGTGGCGATACGCTTGTGCAAGAACGTGCACAACTCCAGCGATCGCGGGTCTCGGGCTACAAGCAAATCGCCCATTCGATTCAAGGTCTTGCCACTGTCGACGATGTCTTCGACCAGCAGCACGTGACGGCCGTCGACCGGCTCCTTCACGTCATGCAGCAACTGCACCTCGCGGCTCGAATCGGTCCCGTCTCCATAGAGGGCGGCCGTCACAAAATCGACCCTCACGCCGGGACGCGCGAGCGCGCGCACCAGGTCGCTGGTGAAAACGAACGCGCCTTTTAGCAGGCCGATGACAAGCAAGTCATCGTTGACCGGATAAAACGCGTCGATCTCGTAAGCCAGTTCCCTGACCCGTGCCGCGATTCGCTCTTCGCTGAACACGACACGCTCGAGACCCGGATAGCCAATGGCCAGTTCGCTCATCACACTCGCTGGAATCGCACGGAAAAAACCTCGTCGCCTTCGCCGGCAACGGCCCGTGCCCCTTTAGCCAGTCCAATCACCCAAAGAACGCCGGACCCATCGACCAGCACGGGGAATTTACCTCGCTCTCGAAGTCCGACCCTTCTGTCGACGAACAACTTCTTGAGCTTTCGCGTGCCCGCCGGCAACTGAATGCGGTCACCGGCTCGCCAGCTCCGCACGGCCAATGGGAACCGCAACTCCGAAGGGTCGAACCGTGCGACTTCATCGTCGGCCGCCCGGCCATCAACGGACGCATCGAGCGTCCAGAGAACACGCCAGCCCTCACCAGCGATCCTCACTTCCGCCTGACCGCTGCGCGTATCAGGCAGAGACAAGACTTCGTCGGGCGCCGGTGGAACTTGTGAAGACCGTCGCTCGAGTACAATCGAATCGAACTCACGGCGGATCTCGACACCGCCGGCGAGGTCGATACCACGCCCGCTGTTTCCTGTGTTGATAAACTCGAGAGCGACGCGCGTTCCGACCCGGCCCGGGCGCGGACCAAGGCGCGCAACGGCGGCGCGCAAGAGGTGTGCCCGGACATTTGTATCATAGGCGAGTAACCCCGTACGGGCAACTACCATGCGGCTTTCTGAGGCCTCCAGAACCAGCTCGTCCACGCCCTTTTCGGCCGCCCGGCCCACCGCGCGGTCGGCTCGTCGAGCCAGGTCGGCGAGTCGCTGCAGCTGAGCGCGGAGATCGGGACAGGCCTGCCCCTCGATGGCCGGGATCAAATCGTTTCGGATGCGGTTGCGGGCGAAACCGGGGTCCAGGTTGCTGGGATCTCTTACATGATCGAGACCGCGCTGGGCGGCGTAATCCTCGATCTCACGCCGCCAGTAGGGCAGCAAGGGACGGACGATCCCAGGCTCGCGCCGTTGGGGGATGCCGGCCAGGCCGCTCAGCCCGCTGCCGCGCAGCATGCGGAAGAGAACGGTCTCCGCCTGGTCGTCCGCCTGGTGGGCGGTGACGAGCAGACGGGCGCCGAGGCGGTCGCGCGCTGATTGCAGAAACTCATAGCGAAGCTCTCGAGCCTCCGACTCGCCGGCGGGGGCGCGCTCCGCCGCGCCTAAGCGGCAGGGCACACCGCGCTCGCCGCACAAGCGGCTCACCCACGCGGCGTCTTCGCCGCTGTCCTGACGCATACGGTGGTCGAAGTGCGCCGCCGAGATGGTCCAGCGCCACCGTTTCCGAAGCGTCAACAGGAGGTCGAGGAGGACGACGGAATCGAGGCCGCCCGAGAGGGCCACAGCGATGTCCGCCCCTTCTGGTAGCAGCCCGCTCACCTTCAGGTGCTCCTCAAACCGAGAGACCAGCGGCAGTCTCTCTTGCCGGTTCAGAGCTTCCGCCTTCATGCCGCGAAAGATATCTCGGGCCGGCGCCGGGCGTAACTCAGTCATGGATCGTGCTGATTCGCGGCCCTCAGCCTCAGGTTGGGCGCGCGGGATGCGGAGGGCTGGACGGGCTACCCTGGAGTGATTCGCCGGGTGCGGCGGCCGCGGCGGCGGGCCGCGTTCCGCTTTCGCTTGCGCGTCTCGCTGGGTTTCTCGTAGTGCTTCTTGCGCTTGAGATCGGAGAAGATACCGGCCTTCTGAACCTGCCGCTTGAAGCGACGAAGGACTCGCTCCAAGTCGTCGCCTTCGCTGATCGTGACCTGAACCATGCTCTCCTTCTCCCTCCAGAATGGTCCGGGGCGCTCTCGTCCGCAGGGCATGTTTTTCCCAAGGACCAGCAGAATACCGGGGAGGTTCCGCGGTGTCAACCATAACGGACGCCTCCCCGGTCGAATCGATTATGTACTGACGGATAAGCGGTACTCGAGCGTTGTCGAGCCGCCGGCCGGCACCGCGACGCGGAAGCGAACCGTCGCCGCCGACAGTTTTTCGGCGTCGTGCGTCGACTCGAGGATCTCCCAGTCACCGCTCAGCTGTTCGATCACCTGGACCGTCACATCCTCGTCGCTGCTGTTCTTCAGCTCCAGCTTCCAGGCGGACTGGTAGACGTTGCCCGAGACTCGCTCGTAGTCGGTCTGCGTCCGCGTACCGATGACATCGAACGCCTGGCCCGTGCCCAGGCGGAGGTCTTCGCCAGCCGGCGTGTTGGGGATACCTGCCATCCCGAGCAACTGCACGCGGCCGGCGTCGTCGCGCTGGTAGACGCGGACCTGACCGGCCGGCAGCGGAGTGTCACCGAACTCGTCGCCGCGCCGGCGCTCGACCTGGTAGTAGACGGAGGCCGGGCGGGTCAGCGTTTCGGCGGACGATCTGTGATAGGCGGCGCCGCCATGGCTGAAGACATACTCCTTGACGGTCTTCACGCTGCCGGCGCCGAGCAGCCGGATTCGCCTGCGCTCGCCGTTCCGTAGAGTCAGCGGTATCGATACCGTGTAGACGTGATAGTCGGCGAACGCGGCGCCCTGAAGCGCCGGCGGCGCCGCCGACTCTTCCATCGCACGCATGGCTCCATAGGCGTCGTCGAAGCGCCCGGCGCCACCGCTCCGGATCACTCCCGCCAATAGCTGCACCTCCGCACCCTCGTAGCCGGTTCCCGACCCGTTGGAGATCGAAGCGTACGCGTCCACCTTTGCCGAAGCATCGTTCGGCGCCACGATCAGCGCATAGTCCGCTGTCCAACTCAGCCCGCTCGTCAGGAACGCTAGCTCCAGTGTCTCGGCCTGCTGGGTTAGCTCAAGGTCCAGATCCAGAGACGCCCCGGACCCGGTCGCCGCGTCCTGGTAGCTCCGATAACCGTGGGCGCCCAGCAGTGTCACGCCCGCGCCAAGAACGATGAGGCTCGATGGGTCGATGTTCGACGGCAGTCCGTCGATCCGAACCGTATGCACGCCCGCGGGCAGTACCCGCTCCACCTGCATGCGGACCAATGCCAGATTGCTCGTATAGATAGTCAGGCTCGGTGCATCACCGTTGGCCCCCGCCAACCGCTCGCTCACACTTCCCACCGCAAAGCTCACGGGCAGAATGGCGATCAGCGCCGCCATGCCAATTGTGCTCGATCTAGTCATGACACCCTCCATGGTTTGTCCATCCTTCGTCTTTGATAAGACGATCAAGAGCGTAATCCTTGCACAAGAACAAGGTGTAACCTGAACAACACCTACGCACGGAACCCCTAATCCCAGCGGACAGTGTGACTGCCGCACTGCGCACCCGGATTTGCATCATGCGGTTTTCGCGGTCCAGGCAGCGCGTGTGCATCTCAGGGCGGCAAGTCCATAAGCATATCTAATATAGAAACTTAGGCGATGCGCCATGTCGGGCATGGAGCTTGCCAACTCACAGTTGTTGGATTTCCGCGTCCTTGTGCAAGACGCCCTGGAGTAGTCGATGAAAAGCAGTCCGAACAGGCACCGATCAGTGCTGCAGCCTAGGCGCCGCAGTTGGGGTTTCACCCTGATGGAGCTGATGACGGTGTTGGTCGTCATCGGGGTCCTCACCATCCTGGTGCTGCCGCGATTCGGGCAGGCACGTAGGCGGGCCCTCAAGTCGCAAATGCAGAGCGACCTGCGCACCCTGGTCAACGCCCAGGAAGCCTACTTCAACAGGTATTACGCCTATTCGGACAACGTGTCCAATCTCAACTTCAACATCACGCCCAACATTACTATCAGCATCGAAGAGATAACGGGGAACGGGTGGAGCGCGACGGCGGTGCACGAGGGGACGACGGCACAATGTTGAATCTACGTCGGCGACGCGTCGCCCCTATCGGGTATCCCGGGAATCACCCAAGGCACCGTCACCTGTACAAGCTAGTTCCGCCCACGCCAACTCCCTTCCCTACTCGCCACGCCGCCAGCCTGCCATTGCTCAACCGAAACGTATAAGTGTCATCGCCGGAAGCGTGTTGAGAAGCGTGTGCACGACGACCGGCGCAACCAGGTTGTTCCGGCTTCTCCAATATACGAGACCCAAAACGATCCCCCCGATGCCACCCTGTAGAAGGGCCGACGCCAGCGCGGCGCTCAGGTCACCGTGTGACGGCCAGTTGGGGTTCAAATAGGCATAGGGTACGTGGTAGAGACCGAAGAGAAGCGCCGTGATCAAGATAGCGACGACGTTGGATCCGAGTCGTTGCGTCAGCCGCGTCTGCACCACACCGCGGAAGAAGAACTCCTCGGTGAAGCCCGCTGTGAAGAGCAAGAGCAGGAACGCCAGCGGGAACAGGTAAAGCACGCGACCGGAAACCACGAGATCCCAGAACTCGATTCGTTGTCTGGATACGACCAGTTGTAGTGTGCCGAGAAGGATACCGACGGGTATAGCCCAGCGGAGACCCGACCCCAGGGCGCCCTTTTTGATCCCCAAGCTAGCCAGGGTCTCAGAAACGGACCGCGCCTCCTGTCCCCGACGCTGGTAGATATAGAGGAGAGTGAACGGAACGAGCACCAGCGTGATCCAATGGGCGAGCTCGCCTTCCGGGTTGAGAAAGAGATAACCCATGTACAAGGCGAAGTACGCAAGGACAAATGCGGTCTCGCTGCCGTAGTCCGTTTGGCTTTGGGTGGTCTTCTCCACGTCGCCTCCCTTTGGTGGTCTCCATTTGACCGCGATCCCACATCATCTTACGGTGTTGGTCTATCGATAAGATTCAGCGGCCGAATGCCCCATGCGCCGCCCGCACAACCTCACGAACAGGAGGTGAAGCATTCCCGGCCGCCCCGACGCCCAGGTGATTCTGCTGATCGGCACACGCAAGGGCCTGTTTCGGGCCACGGCCGATTCCGGACGCCGCGAGTGGCGTGTGGATGGCCCCCACCTGGCGGGCTACGAGATCTACCACGCACTCATCGATCCCCGGGATGGCAAGACGGCATACGCGGCGGTGCGACATATGGTCTGGGGCGTGCACGTGCACCGTAGCGACGATGCCGGCGACAACTGGGCGCTGCTGCAGGACGCTCCCCACCACGGCGGGCACGACGGCGACGGTCTGCAAGCCATCTGGCACCTGGCGGCCGGTCACACCAGCGAGCCTGGCATCGTGTACGCGGGGATCGAACCGGCCGGTCTATTCGTCAGTCGAGACCGGGGCGAAAGCTGGGGGCCGGTTGAGTCGCTCAACCAGCACGCTACGAGCGACAGCTGGCAGCCGGCCAAGGGCGGACTGGCGCTTCATTCCATCGCGGTCGACCCCAGGGACGCGAATCGGATCTACGCCGCGGTGTCGGCGGGTGGCGTCTACCGCAGCGACGATGGTGGCGCGAGCTGGGTTCCCAGCAATCGCGGAGTGAGGGCGGACTACCTCCCCGACACGGCGCCAGCGGCCGGTCATTGCGTACACCGGCTGGTTCTCCATCCGGGCCGGCCCGACCGGCTGTACCAGCAGAGCCATACCGGCACCTATCGGACCGACGATCGCGGCGAATCCTGGACGGAGATCACCGGCGGCTTGCCCAGCGATTTTGGCTATGCCGTGGCGTGCGACCCGAACGACGCCGACACCGTCTACGTCATCCCGGAAGAGAGCAGTCACGTACGGACCACGGTGGGCGGCGCCATCACGGTGTATCGCAGCGGGGATGCGGGCGCGAACTGGGAGCCGCTGTCTCACGGCCTGCCC
>JBDHHX010000187.1:0-7091 GCA_039589155.1 Gemmatimonadota bacterium
TTCACGGGTTCGCCGCTGTGCTGAACCAGAAAGCGCTCGAGCTGGCGGGCATCACCGCCGAGACCGAAGCGCCCGTCGGCGGCGAGATCCGTCGCGACTCGGGCGGCCAGCCCACCGGTATCCTGGTCAACAACGCCACCGATTTGCTGGACGGCGTGCTACCACACCCGACGCCCGAGCAGTTCGAAGCGCGCTTGCTCGTCGGCCTCGAGGCGATGGCGGCCTCGGGCTACGTGGCGATACACGAGGCCGGCGCTGGCGCCGCCATGATGACGGCGTTCGAGAAGCTGGAGCGAGAAGACCGCTTGCCCGTCCGCGTCTATGCGATGCTGCGGGGGAGCGACGAGCGGCTGCTGCGCCAGTGGCTCGAGCGCGGCCCAGAGGCCGACGCGGAAGGGATGCTAATCACTCGCTCGGTTAAGGCCTTCTACGATGGAGCCCTCGGCTCCCGCGGCGCCAAGTTGCTCGAGGACTACTCCGACATGCCCGGCCACACCGGCGTGAGCGGCGATGACTACGGTTTCGACGAAGCGATCATCGCCGAGATGATGGCGGCCGGGTTCCAGGTCGGCACGCATGCGATCGGCGATGCGGGCAATCGAGAGACGCTCGACTTCATCGAGACGGTGTATCGTGAGCATCCCGACGCCCGAAACGGTCGCCACCGCATCGAGCACGCCCAGGTCGTTCACCCCGACGACTTCGAGCGCTTCGCCGACCTCGATCTCATCGCGTCGATGGAGCCGCCGCACGCCGTCGAGGACAAGACTTGGGCGGAGGATCGGCTCGGCCCCGAGCGCGTGAAGGGCGCCTACGCCTGGCGCACCATGCGCAGGCAAGGAGTTCCACTCACCTTCAACTCCGACCTCGCCGGTTCCGATCACGACATCTTCTACGGGCTGCACGCGGCCATCACGCGGAGGGACAAAGAGATCCAACCACCGGGCGGCTGGTACCCAGAGCAGCGGATGACGGCAGAAGAGGCGGTGCGCGGCTACAGCGTCTGGTCGGCGTACTCCGCCTTCCTCGAGGACCATACCGGAATACTGGAGCCGGGTCGTTGGGCCGACGTCACGGTCATCGACATCGATCCACTGGTCGTCGGAAGCATGCAGCCCGAGGATCTATTCAACGGATCGGTGGAGTTCACCATCGTCGCCGGGGAAGTCGTTTACCGCAAATGAGCGACATCTTCATCAGCTATGCTCGTGAGGATCGCCCCAGGGCGCAGCAGCTTGCCGAAGCCCTCGCCGGCCAGGGCTGGGATGTTTGGTGGGACTATTCCATCGCGGTCTTCACGCGGAAGACCTCTCCGGTTGGAATGGAGATGAACGCCATGAGGGGTTCAGCAAGCTGAATGATCTCCTCACGTCCAAACTGGGGGCAGGGAGGCGAGTCGATCGGGAATCGCCGAGCCGACCCGAAGGACCCGTCCAGCAGGACGCGGTGAAACCAAGCGTGCCAGCCAGGGCATCGCTTGAGCTTGGGATCGATGTCTTCAAGCTGATGACAGTCGTTTACATAGCCGCGATAGTGGTCGGGGCGTTCACTATCGTTAATGTGCTCATCAGCGGGCAGGACTGGAATCTTTGGCTCGCGATCTCAATCCCTTCGGCTTCGTGGGGTGTGCTCGGCGCCGTTTTCGCCCGTCGCTCTCTGAAGTTGGCGGGGATTCTGGCCGTCGCCAGCGTCGTGCTCGGGCTCATCATCTTCAGAGCAGCTCCCGGATAGAATGGCGAGGCAGTCACCGGCGACGCCGCTCATCGGGCCCTTTTCCCATAGGAAGGCCTGATCGACGCCGGGCAACTTGTGTGCCGGACGGAGACGAGACACGTCTGTGACGCCGGTCGTAACGGATCGTTGACTTTCCTCGCTTCCGCCCCATTATGGGGACGGGGTCGGGCTTGGGCGGCGTTCGGAGAGGGCCGTAGCTCCTGAGCGTTTGGCTGTATTCGCTTGTCGCGATCCAAAGCTTTCCACGCTGATCTATCAATCCGTCCAGACTTCACAACAGAGCGCAGTCGGCGGACGTGCCGCCGGCGCGTCCACCCTTTTCCATCGCATTGCGTTGAGCGCCCAATCAGGGTGAGGCGTGCGTTTTACAGCAGAAGGGAGGTAGGTATGCACAGATCCAGCCCCTTCATATGGGCGTTCGCAGCATTGTGGCTATCGCTGCCCGCCGCGAACGCTCAGAGCCTGGAGGAGTTCGAGGGACGCCTCACGGAGGCGACTCTCTCGAACGGTATCAAGGTCATCCTGGTGGAGGACCACGATGCGCCGGTCGCGTCCTTCGTCAACCACGTGGATGTGGACGGCGCCAATGAAGTGCCGGGCATCACCGGGCTCGCTCACCTCTTCGAGCACATGGCCTTCAAGGGCACCCATGTCATCGGAACCAAGGACTTCGAGGCCGAGAAAGCCGCTATGGCTAGGGTCGATGAGCTCTACCGGGAGCTCGAGCGGGCGCGTCGAGAAGGAGACGAAGAGCGAATAGCCGAACTGGAGGCTGCCTTCGCCGAGGCCCAGGCGCAGGCCGGTTCGTACGTCGTCCCAAATGAGTTCGGCCGGATCATCGAGAGCGAAGGCGGCCAGGGCCTCAATGCGTTCACCAGCAGCGACGCCACCGTCTACTTCTTCTCGCTGCCGTCCAACAAAGCGGAGCTCTGGGTCTACCTGGAGTCCGGGCGCTATCTGGATGGCGTTTTGCGCGAGTTCTATCGCGAGCGCAACGTCGTTATGGAGGAGCGTCGCATGGGGGCAGAGAGCCAGCCGATCGGCCGCCTGATCGAGCAGTACATCGCGACGTCTTTCACGGCGCACCCCTACGGTCAGCCGGTCGTCGGCTACATGTCCGACCTGCAGTCGCTGACTCGGGAAGACGCCAGAGCGTTCTTCGAGACCCACTACATTCCTCAGAACATGACGATCGCCATCGTGGGCGATATCGAGCCGCAGGCGACGCTGAATTTGCTCGAGACCTACTTCGGCCGGATCCCGCGCGGCCCCGATCCCGAGCCGATCCGCACGGTGGAGCCGAAGGTCCCCGCCGAACGGACGGTTACGCTCTACGACCCGGGCCAGCCCTGGTACCTGGTCGGTTACCCGATTCCATCGATCCGCGATGAGGATTATCCAGCGCTGATGGCGCTCTCGACGGTCCTCTCTTCAGGTCGCACGTCGCGCCTATACAAGCGACTGGTGACCGAAGAGAAGATCGCCTTCTTCGTCGGCGCCTTCCCCGGTTTTCCGGGCTGGAAGTACCCTAGCCAGATGATCTTCTACGCGACCACGGCACCGGGTCACACCAATGGTGAGGTCGCCGCCTCGATAGGGACGGAGATCGCACGGATCAAGACCGAGCTGATCAGTGACGAGGAACTGACTCGCGCCAAGACGAACCTTCGCGCCAATCTGGTTCGCCAACTCGATTCCGGCTTCGGCATGGCCTTGCAGCTTGCCGAATACGAGACGGTCACGGGTGACTGGCGCAACCTATTCCTTTACATCGAGCGCATCCAGTCGCTAACGGCCGAGGAACTCCGTGCCGTGGCGAATACCTACCTGGACGACCGTTACCGCACGGTGGGCAAGATCGAGACGGTCTCGGAAACGAGCCCTGCCGGCACTAACTGATGGAGGCGACGATGAGCATTCGATCACTTCCTGCGCGGCGCATCGGCCGGCCTTTTGCCTTCATCGTGCTGGCCGCAACCGCCCTCGCCGGCCCGCTATCGGCTCAGGTCGAGCGGCCGGATCAGATCGAGTATCCAACTTTGTCGACGATCGCTATTCCGAGCCCCGAGCGGATCGCGCTCAGCAACGGGATGATCGTCTATTTCCTCGAGGATCACGAGCTGCCACTGGTCAGCGTCCAGGTGCGAATCCGCACGGGGACGCGCTACGACCCACCCGAGAAGGCAGGACTTGCCGACCTGACGGCAACAGTGATGCGAACGGGCGGCGCTGGTGATCGGTCCGGCGCCGAGCTCGATCAGTTCCTCGAAGACCGGGCGGCCAACCTGTCCGTTTCGATGGGTAACAGCGTAGGCTTTGCCCAGCTCTCGGTGCTCACCGAACACCTACACGACGTGTTCCCTGTGCTCGCCGACCTGCTGATGTCGCCTGGGTTCGAGGAGGACAAGATCGAGGAGGCCAAGGTCCAGGAGCGGAGCGCCATCTCCCGGCGAAACGACTCGCCGGGCGGGGTCGCCGCTCGTGAGTTCAACAAGTTGGTGTATGGGGTCGTGAGCCCCTACGCGCGACAAACGGAGTACGGCACTATCGATGCGATCACGCGCGCGGACATAGTCGCCTTCCATCGGAGGTACTTCCATCCGAACCATATGATCATCGGCATGACCGGCGACTTTGAGCGCGACGAGATGCTCGCTCTGATCGAGCGAGAATTCGGTGAATGGGAGCCCGTGCAGGTCGCGCTGTCGGAGGAGTTCCTCATCGAATCAGCCGACCCGACCAAGATTTACTACATCGAGAAGACCGACGTCACGCAGAGCAACTTCAGGCTGGGCCACCTCGGCACGACAGTGGACGACCCCGACTATTTCGCGGTTGAGGTCATGAACACGATATTCGGCGAGGGTTTCGCCAGTCGGTTGTTCAACGTGATTCGTTCGGAGAAAGGCCTGGCTTACGCGATCTGGGGATCCGTCGGCGCCAGCTACGCTTACCCGGGTGTCTTCCAGGTCGGTGGCTCGACGAAGTTCGAGTCGACGGGCGAGGCATTGGTGGCGGCTATCGCGGAGATCCGCAGGATGAAGGAGGGCACCGTCACCGACGACGAGCTCGCGTACGCCAAGGAGAGCTACCTGAACTCCTTCATCTTCAACTTCGACACGCCGGAGGAGATCGTCGGCCGGCAGATGCTCTACGAGTATTACGGCTACCCCGCGGATTTCCTCCAGGCCTCGCGTGATCGGATCGAGGCGGTGACGAGGGAGGATGTGCGGCGGGCAGCCCAGCGGATGCTGCATCCGGACAACCTCATCATCCTGTGCGTCGGTGACGCATCGAAGTTCGACAAACCGCTCTCGGAGCTCGGAGACGTGGTAAGCATCGATATCACGATTCCGGCCAGCGAGTGACTCCCCGCGCCCGGGCGGCTCGAGCCGCCCGGGCGCCTAACCCTGCTGTCCTCCTTGCGAGCTTGATGTGCTGAGAGCGCCTTGCAGAAGGCCGACGACCCTCTCCTGATCCGCTGAGAAGTTGAGACTTCACCGATATCGATGGGTCTCAATCGCGGCCGCTCACCATGGAGGAGGCTTGAGCTGCGGTCCGACGTCATGTCACTCGTTCTGAGCGAGGGAGCGCGGCGTCACGGCAGTCGCTTCCACTTGACCTTCACATCTTGACAATCAAGATGTAATTCGGTATGCTGGCGCGGTAACCCTAGACTCAGGTGACCGCCGTGAACGAGACCAACACCAACGTCATTCAGGGCACGCTGGACATGCTGATCTTGAAGACGCTCAGCCTGGAACCGATGCACGGCTTCGGCATCGCCCGCCGCATCGAGCAGATCTCGCGCGGCACCTTCAAGGTGAACCCGGGGTCGCTGCTAACGGCGCTGCAGCGATTGGATCGCGCGGGCGCGCTGGACGCGGAGTGGCGGCAGACTGAGAACTCGCGGCGCGCCAGGTACTACAGGCTGACGCGCGCCGGGCGCAAGCGGCTGGAAGCCGAGACGGCAGACTGGACGCGCCGCGCCGCGGCGGTCGCTCGCCTGCTGAAAGCCGAGGGGTGAGGCGGTGTCGATCTGGCGCCAGCTGAGGCGCGGGCTGCGGGCGCTGACCGATCGATCGGCGGTCGATCGGGAGATCGCTGACGAGGTACAGCACTACCTGGATGAGGCGACGGCGGCGCACCTGGCGCGGGGACTGGCGCCAGACGAGGCGCTTCGCGCCGCGCGGCTGGAGTTGGGCGGCGTCACCAGCGTCCGGGAGCAAGTGCGCGAATACGGGTGGGAGAACGTGGTGGAGACGGTGTGGGCCGATCTGCGCTATGCCGCGCGCCGGTTGCGTGCCGAGCCTGTGTTCACGGCGGCCACCGTGTTGACGCTGGCGGTGGGTCTGGGCGGCGCTTCGGCGATCTTCAGCGCGGTGTCTCCCATCCTGCTCGAGCCGCTGCCCTACCCGGACCCCGGCCGCATCACGGCGTTCTGGGAGATCGGACGCGACGGGTCGCGAGTCGAGGGGACGTACGGGATGTACCGCGAGCTGGCGGCGCGGGCCCGCTCGTTCGAGGCGATCGCCGTGTTCAGGTCGTGGCAGCCGACGATGACCGGCCCGGACCGGCCGGAGCGATTCGATGGACAGCGGGTGAGCGCCGGTTATTTCGATGTGCTGGGGGTGATGCCCGCCCTGGGGAGAGCGTTTGACGCATCCGAGGACCGGCTCGGGGGGTCCAACGTGGTGATCCTCAGCGATCGGATGTGGCGGCGGCGTTTCGGCGCCGATCCCGACGTCGTCGGCCGTTCCATCATCCTCGACGATGACGCCCATGTCGTGATCGGCGTCATGCCACGCGGCTTCGAGAATCTGCTGGCTCCATCGTCAGAGGTGTGGGCGCCGCTGCAGTACGACATGTCGCAGGGCCGGGCGTGGGGCCACCACTTGCGCATGGTGGGGCGGTTGCGCCCGGGGGTCAGCAGCGAGCAGGCGACGCGAGAGCTCGACGCGCTCGGGCGAGCCGTGCTGGCCGAGTCGCATCCGCCGACCTATGGCACCGAAGTCGATTTCAGCGCCGTCTCGTTGAGGGGCGAGATCACCGGCGGCGTCAAGCCGGCGTTGTTCGCCATCTTCGGCGCCGTGGCCCTGCTGCTGATCATCGCCTGTGTAAACGTCACCAACCTGCTGCTGGCCCGCGATGCGCGGAGGCGCGGCGAGTTCGCGCTGCGCGCCGCGCTGGGTGCCCGGCGCGGCCGGCTGGTCCGCCAACTACTGACGGAAGGCATCCTGCTAGCGGCGGTGGGCGGTGTCCTGGGGATGGTGGTGGCGGCGCTCGGCGTGCGCGCGCTCGTGGCGCTCAGCCCGCCCGACCTGCCGCGCGCTGGGGCGATCGGCGTCGACGGCGCC
>JBDHHX010000188.1:0-8459 GCA_039589155.1 Gemmatimonadota bacterium
ACATTCCGTAACGGGCCCGGAAGCGACGGCAGAAGTGTGAGACGCTCTTGAACCCGACGCCGTAGGCGATCTCGCTCACCGTTCCCGCCCGGGCGACGAGCAAATCGGCGCCACGTTCCAACCGGAACTTCTGGATCACCTCGCTGGGTGACTGCCCGAGCAGTTCCTGCAACCGGCGGTAGAGCTGCGAGCGGCTCTGGGAGACGGCGTCGGCCAGCGCATCGACGCTGAAGTCGCTGTCGGCGAGGTGAGCTTCGATGACCTGCCGCACGCGTTCGAGGAAGGCCTCGTCGCGCGAGGGCACCTCTACGGGCTCGGGATGGAGCTCGGGCCGCTGCTGAAAGCGCTCGCGCAGGCGCTGGCGCGAGGCGATCAGGTTGCCGACGCGGGCCACCAGCTCGCCCACGTCGAACGGCTTGGTGAGGTAGTCGTCGGCTCCACCCGACAGGCCCTCGAGCTTGTGTTCCTGGTCCGCCTTGGCGGTCAGGAGGATCAGCGGCACGAACTCCAGCTCGCGGTCGGATTTCACCGCTCGGCAGAGGGCGTGGCCATCGATGCCCGGCATCATGATGTCGCTGACGATGCAGTCGGGAATGAGATGACGAGCCAGGCGCAACCCCTCGTCGCCGGTAGCAGCCTGGACGGTATGGTACGAGCCGGCATCCAGATGCTTGGCGACGTAGGCGCGAAGCTCGGCGTTGTCATCGATCAACAGTACGGTCGGCGAATCGATCTCGCGGGGATCCGTCTCTTCGGGCCTAGCACCGTCGTCAGTGTTCGCGCCGGGCGGCCGCTCGATTCCTAGATCGAGATCGGCGGCCAGACTGAACTCGAACGACCCTTCGGCCAAGACCGCTTCGGTCGGCTCGACGAGCTGCGAGGCGTCGAAGTGGGCTTTCCCGAGAGGTAGCGTCGCGGTCAGGGTCGCGCCGAAACCCTCCTCGCTTTCGGCCTCGAGCCGACCGCCGTGCAGTTCCATCAGCTCGCGGGCCAGCGATAGCCCTAGCCCGGTGCCGTCTTGCGAGTCGTCAGCCCCAGTAGCCCGGTAGAATCGCTCGAATACCTGCAGCAGGTCCTCGGCCGGGATACCGGGGCCGCTATCCTTCACCTGCACGGTCACGTAACCCTCGGGCATGTCGGCGAAGTCGGGATGCCCCGGCACCGGAATCGTCGGCCGGACCGAGATGCGTATCGCGCCGCCTTCCGGTGTGTACTTGAGCGCGTTCCCGACGAGATTCGTAAACACCTTTTCCAGCAGGTCGGGGTCGAAGTAGGCCTCGCATGTTCCGCGCGCCTCGTCGAAGCGAATCGTGATCCGTTTGCGTTCGGCCAAGGGCGAGAACGCGAGCAGCAATCCGCGGAGGAACTCGACGATTTCGCCGCGCTCCGCCCGCAGCTGGACGCGGTGCGCCTCGAGCCGAGCGACATCGAGAAGCTGATTGACCAGGTTCAACAAGCGCCGGGCGTTTCGCAGTGCCAGCGAGAGATTGCGGTCGACCTCGGGTGCGACGGCGCCGTGCAATCCGGCACGCACGTCATCCAGAAGCGTGACTTGGCCGCGTCCAGCTCTTTCATCTGCGTTGACTGAGCCTCGATCGTCGCGGTACGCTCGGCGACGCGCTGCTCCAGCTGGCGAGCGCGCCGTTGATGGCGCAGATCGAGGGCGCGAAAAGCGACCAGTCCAATGGCGAGAAGACCTATGACGAAGACAGCCTTGAACCACGTTGTCTCATAGAAGTAGGGTGCGACGAAGAGCGCCAGCTGCGATTCCACGTCGTACCAGGTCCCGTCTCCTGTCGTGGCACGGACACGGAAGACGTAGGAGCCCGGTGGCACGTTCGTGAAAAAGGCGGTGCGACGGTTCCCGGCTTCGACCCAATCCTGCTGGAACCCATCGAGTCGATACTGGAAGCGCAAGTTGTCCGGCGCCAAGAAGCTCAGGGCCGTGTAGGCGATCTCGACGTCCCGCTGGCGCGGCTCGAGCTTCAGCTGCTCGGAGATCGCTTGGCCGACGCGCATCAAAGGGGTTCCCTCCGAGCTGACCTCTTCGATCCGCACGGGTATCGGAACGTCGGAACGGCGCATCGTTGTCGGGTCGACGACCGCCGCGCCGGCCTGCATCGCGAACCAGAGTCGACCATCGCTCGCCACGATGGCGGGCGACTGCACGCCGCCGTTGGCTTCCCGGTTGCGCAGACCATCACGCTCCGTGTAGGAGATCGAGTGAATGCGGCTCGCCCGGGCCGCCGCGAAGTCCTCCAGATCCGAGCGAAGCACCCAGAAGATCCCGCGGTTGCTGCTCATCCAGTAGCGGCCCTGACCGTCGTCGAGGATGGCGTGCACGCCGTCGGCATAGAGCCCATCGCGTCGGCGGATCACGGCGATCGAAGCCTCTGACAATGCCGTGCCGGGCAGCTGCACGCGGTTGAGTCCGCGATCTTCTGTCCCGATCCAAAAGACGCCGGCTTCGTCCTCGTGTATCGAGCGGACCAGATCGCTGGATAACCCGTCGGCAGCGGTGAGGCTCTCGAAGCGCCCGCCCTGGTATCGGCCCAGGCCACCGCCGTTCGTCCCGAACCACAGCGACCCGTCTCGCGCCTCATGAATCACACGGACGTAGTCGTGAGGGAGCCCGTTCTCCGAGGTGAAGTGCTGCACGACGCCGGCCGAATCGCGGTACAATCCGCGATCGGTTCCGAACCACATCGACCCCGTTCGATCCTGGTAGATCGCCTTTACCGTGTGACCACCGAGGTACGTGATGTGTTGCGCGCAGCGAAGCTCTTCGACGATGCAGCTTCCGTAGCTGAGCCTACCGGCCCAGACCCGACCTTCCCGATCCTCGAAGATCGCTTGCGGCAGGCCGACCCATTCGTCTTCATGAAGGCGGAACCGGTTCTGCTCGTAAACCACGAGCCCGGCGACCAGCGAGCCCAGCCAGATGCGGCCGCGCGAGTCCTCGATGATCGGATAGATGTTGGCGGCGGCGCCTTCCCGGGCCCCGTAGACTTTGAACAGCGCTGGCTTGAGCCGGTGCAGCCCATCGGCGGCGATCCACAGGCTGCCCTCGTGGTCGAAGGTGATGGACGCGATCCGGAAGCTGCTCTCGAAGACCAACTCTTCATTACGGTAGAGCCGCTCGTGGATGGCGAGCCAACGATTGCCCAGCTGATCGATGAGGAGCGAGACGGGTCCGGAACTCGGCACGGTGATGTCCGATCGATGGACCCGGAGTGCGCCGTCGTGAAGCGTGAACAGACCCTCGTCACTGACCACGAGGATCGAATCGGCGGTTAGATGCAGTAGTGAGCGCACAAAGAAGCGGTCGAGTCCTGGTGGGACCAGGCTGCTCACGGAACCATCGCGGTAGGCGAGGACGGACACGCCCGTGCCGATGTAGACCGTGCCGTCCAGCGCCTCGGCGAACGTGGACGCCAGCGAACTCAAGGGACCTTCGCCCTGCGGCATGACCTGGCGAACGGAGCCGTTCTGCCAGCGCAGCGCGCCCCCACCGTCCGTGCCGGCCCACACGGCGCCGCTGCTATCCAGGAACAGCTCGCCGATGGGACGGTTCAGCGATTCGTCGCCCAGGCGCTCCAGCCCATCGTCCCGCATCACGAAGACGCCCCGGTTGGTTCTGACCCACAGCGTCCCGGCGGAGTCGAACTGCAGAGCCCCGATCGCCGTTCCCGGCCGCTCGTCGCCGAGTCCGTAGACTTCGAACACGCCGTCGTTCCACCTCGCGACATAGTCGAACTCGGCGGCGGCCCAGACGCTGCCCTCCGGACCCTCGACGATCGATACGAAACGGTTCGTGGGCAGCTCTGGGTGGGTCGACGTGTTGAAGACGGTGAAGCGGGCGCCATCGAAGCGGATGAGCCCGTCGAAGCTGGCGAGCCACAGATATCCGTCCTGCGGCTGGATCACTCCGTTCAGGTGGCTGAGGGGGAGCCCGTCCTCGATCGTCCATACCTCGTGGACGAGACCGCTCGCCTCCGCCAGCTGGGCGGCGTAGGGGTCGGGGGTCTGCGGCCAGGCCATACCGGGGGCGCTGACCAAGGCCGCTAGCAACAATGCGGGCCGAAAAGCCTTCGGTTGGGGCATGACTCTAATATGATCAAACCAGCCCGCTCTCGCACGTCCCAGCGGTTGCAGATCGTGGTCTCCAGGTGCAGGGGCTATCGGGAACAGAGACCGCAACGTCGCTGCAAGCATTAGCTCGAGCGGATCACCAAATTCCGCGCATGGGAACAGGCCTCGTGGTGCTCATCTCAGAGAACGATCGGGATATGCGCGGTTACGTCCGCCGCTGTGTCGAGAAGCACGATGTCGAGATCGAGGAGATCCTCGAGGCGCGCGACGGCCAGGAGGCGCTCGAGATCGCCCGCGGGCGTCGGATCGACCTTATGGTCACCGACGGTGCGATGCCGCGGCTCGACGGATTCGCCCTCTGCACGGCCGTCCGTCGCGAGCTGGCAGACCATCACCCGAGGGTGCTCGTGATCACTGGCCAGTTCGACCGGAAGGATGCGGAGCAGCGGGCGCGCGCTGCCGGTGCGGACGGTCTGCTGCTGAAGCCGTTCAACGCGCTCACCTTGTGCGAGAAGATCGACGAGGTCCTGAGCCTTAGCACGGAACCCGACAACCGAACCTGATGTTTTCAACGCCCCAACCATCACAGGAGGACGAAATGGCTACAGAACAGACGTACGACGACATCCTGCCGAATCCGGGCTTCGATGTGGAGCGGGGAAGAACCGCGGTAGTTATTACCGACCCGCAGAAGGATTTCCTCTCGGAGGACGGCGTGGTGTGGCAAGTAGTCGGCCCGAGCGTCGAGGCGAACAATACCGTGGAGAATCTGCGGACGCTTATGACAGCCGCGCACGAGGCGAAGATCCCCATCTTCATCTCGCCTCACTACTACTACCCTCACGACCACCGGTGGGAGTTCGGTGGCGCGTTGGAGAAGATGATGCACGCGGTCGGCATGTTCAACCGACAGGGCGCGTTGACGACCGATGGCTTCGACGGGTCGGGAGCCGACTGGCACGAGCCGCTCAGGGAGCTGATCGACCGTGAGGACGTCGTCATCGCGAGCCCGCACAAAGTGTACGGGCCCGAATCGAACGATCTCGTGCTCCAGCTTCGCAAGCGTGGGATCGACAAAGTGATTCTGGCCGGCATGTCGGCGAACCTTTGCGTGGAAGCGCATCTGCGCGAGCTGACCGAACAGGGGTTCGAGGTGTCCGTCGTCAAGGACGCCACGGCGGGTGCCCAGCTTCCGGGCGGCGACTTCTACCAGGCGGCGCTGCTCAACTTCCGAATGATCGCGAGCGCCGTGATGACGACCGATGAAACCGTCGGCGCTATCGGTAAGGCGTAGGCTGACGATCTTGAGGAACTGAACCGATGCAACCTCAGGCGCGCGAGCAAAGTCACTCCCTTGATAACGACGGCCTGGTTCGGCTGCTGCTGAACTCGACCGCCGAAGGGATCTACGGAATTGACCTCGAGGGTAAGTGCACGTTCGCGAACCCGGCGTGCCTGAGGTTGCTCGGCTTCGAGAGCGATACCGAGCTGCTCGGCCGCAACATGCACGATCTGGTGCACCACACGCGCCCGGATGGTGAGCCGTACCCCGAGACGGAGTGCCGCATTTACCGGGCATTCCGGGAGGGTAAAGGTACACACGTCGACGATGAGGTGATGTGGCGCGCTGACGGTTCTTGTTTCCCGACCGAATACTGGTCGTACCCGATGAAGCGCGACGGCAAGCTGGTGGGGTGCGTGCTGACGTTCATGGACGTGAGCGAACGGCGGCGCCAGGAGCAGCTGCTCGCCGAACAGGCCGCTACGCTCGCCGAGGTGGCGCGCTTCCCGGAGATGAACCCCGGGCCGGTCCTGCGCCTCGACCTGGATGGTAACGTGTTGATGGATAACCCGGCGGCGCGCGACGTGTTTGGCGACGAGCTGATGGGCCAATGCTGGCGCGACGTGTGTCCCGGGATCGATGAGGCGGACTGGACCGAAATCCTCGAGGCCAGCGAAGCCGTCGTTCTCGAGCGACGCATCACAGACAGGGATTACGTCTTTACACATCGCCGCGATTTCGAGGCTGACCTCGTCTTCGTGTTCGGAACCGAAGTCAGCGACCAGAAACAAGCGGAACAGGCGCTTCGTCAGGCGGACGAGCTGGTGCGGCTTCTGCTGAACTCCACAGGTGAAGGGATCTACGGGGTCGATATGCAGGGGAACTGCACTTTCGCGAACCCGGCCTGCGCTAGGCTCCTGGGCTTCGAGACCGCCGAGGAACTGCTCGGCAAGCAGATGCACGAACTGGTTCACCACACGCGGCCGAACGGCGAGCCCTATCCGGTCGAGGAGTGCCAGATATACCGAGCGTTCCGGGAGCACGAGGGGACGCACGTCGACGACGAGGTGATGTTCTGCTCGGACGGTAAGCCGTTCCCGGCGGAGTACTGGTCCTACCCGGTCGAGCACGACGGCGAGCTGGTCGGTTGCGTGGTCACGTTCGTCGACATCACCGAACGGCGCCGCGTCGAGGAGGAGATGCGTCAGACCGAGAAGATGGCGGCGCTCGGCAAGCTCTCGGCGGGTCTGGCGCACGAGCTCAACAATCCGGCAGCCGCGGCTCAACGGGCGTCCGGCCAGCTGGCCGAGGGACTGGGCGAGCTGCAGGTCGCGACGGTGGAAGTGACGCGGGCCAGCCTCGCGCCCAGCGCCTGGGACGCCATCACCGAGTGGGCGCGTGAGTTCCGCGAGCGTGCGGACGGATCGTCCAGCCTCTCGGCTCTGGAAGCGAGTGACCGTGAGGAGGAGCTGATCGGCTGGCTCGAGGCGCATGATGTCGAAGACGCCTGGACGCTGGCATCGACGCTGGTAAACGCCGGGGTCGGGAAGGATGACCTGGACGCCATCGCCGCCGAGCTACCGGCCGAGCCACTCGGGGCCGTGATCCTGTGGCTCTGTCGCTCGATCACGGTGCAGGAGCTCGCCGGGACCGTCGCCCGCAGCACGAAGAACATCTCCGACCTGGTGAACGTGGTGAAGTCTTACTCGTACATGGACCAGGCGTCGTTGCAGTACGTCGATGTTCACGCCGGGCTCGAGGACACGCTGACGATCCTGGGGCACAAATTGAGGCAAGGATTCGAAGTCGTGAGGCAATACGATCGAGATCTTCCGCAGGTTCAGGTTCAGGGGAGCGAGCTGAACCAGGTATGGACGAATTTGATCGACAACGCGATCGGCGCGATGGGCGAGCGGGGCACGATCACGATCAAGACGTATAAAGACGATGATCACCTGATGGTCGAGATCGCCGACGACGGTCCGGGCATACCGGAAGAGATACGACCCCGCGTCTTCGATCCCTTCTTCACCACCAAGGGTGTGGGCGAGGGGACGGGCCTGGGACTGGACGTGGCGCGTCGCATCGTAACGGCGCGCTGCGGTGGCGAGATCGATTTCAGCTCGCAGCCGGGCGAAACGGTCTTTCGGGTAAGCCTGCCGATGCAGAATGCGTGTGTTCCGGAAAGCGGTAATCGCGAGAACGGTGAGGAGTAGAGAGATGGCCAGACCATTGATCCTGACGCTCGACGACGACGTCAACGTGCTGCGCGCGGTGGAACGCGACGTCAAGAACGAGTACGGGTCGGAATTCCGGGTGGCGCGCGCCGACTCGGGCGACGCGGCGTTGCAGCTGCTCGTCGAGCTCAAGAAGCGTGGCGATCCGTCAGCGCTCTTCCTGGTCGACCAGCGAATGCCGGGAATGACGGGTGTCGAGTTCCTGGAAAAGGCGGTCGATCTCTATCCCGATGCCAAGCGCGTTCTGCTCACCGCCTACGCGGACACCGACGCTGCGATCAAGGCGATCAACGACGTCCAGATCGATCACTACCTGCTCAAGCCGTGGGACCCACCGCAAGAGAAGCTCTACCCGGTGCTCACCGACCTGCTCGACGACTGGCGGGCGGCCTACCGGCCACCGTTCGAGGGGATCCGCCTGGTCGGCAACCAGTGGGCCCCGGCCGTTCACCGGGTCAAAGACTTCCTGGCGCGGAACAATATCCCCTATCTGTGGCTCGACCCCGAGCTGAGCGAAGAGGCCAGACAGCTCATAGAAGCCTCGGGAAGGAAGATGGAGCTTCCCTGCCTGTTCTTCCCCGACGGGACGACGCTGGAGAACCCGGAGAACCGCGAAGTCGCCCAGCAGGTGGGCCTTCAGACTACCGCCGACAGGCCGTTCTACGATCTCGCCGTGGTGGGGGCCGGGCCGGCCGGACTGGCGGCGGCGGTATACGGCGCTTCGGAAGGGCTACGCACGATCGTGGTCGAGAAGCAGGCGCCAGGGGGCCAGGCGGGGATGAGCTCACGGATCGAGAACTACCTCGGCTTTCCCAAGGGTCTCTCAGGCGCCGAGCTGGCCCACCGGG
>JBDHHX010000189.1:0-6997 GCA_039589155.1 Gemmatimonadota bacterium
ACAGGTTGAGTTCAGGTGTGTCCACGGCGGCTCCCTCTACTGGCTGGCCTTCCATATTCATCGAGTCCCCCTTGGGCTGTTCGTTGAACGGTTAACTGCGTCCGATCGTACCGCGACAAATCCTTCATCGGGAACTTCCACCCGCATCACTCGATCGTTCTCCAGCCACACGTGGCGGGTCGCTCCGGTTTCGGACGTCAGTACGAGATGTTGCGCGACGAACTCTCGTTCGCCGACGGTGATCGTCTCTCTGCCAAGCTTCTCCGCACGATAGCGTTCGCGGCTCTGGTTGCGCGGGTTGATGATCCACAACTCTGCAAACGTCTCGTCACCCAACAGCTTCCAGACGAAGAAGTAGTGGTGTGCCGTGCGACGATCGACGATCGCTGCAAGGCCGCGTACCAGGATCTCCCTCATCTCCTCGCCCCGCGGCGACCGCACGGCGAGTCGCAGGCGGTCGGCGACCAGCGTTCCGACGATCGACGTCGCCGCACCACCGTTGATCTCCGCCTCGTAGCGGCGCGGGCGGGTCCGGGCGCCGGTGACCTCGAGCGCGACGCTGATCCGCATCGTCTGGCCGTCGAGCTTCAGGTTCTGCTCGGCGCCCGCCCGGTACAACGGACCGGCTGTACTGGCCCGTTCCTGCCGGATGATGAACTGTTCCTCGCCGATTCGTGCTTCGTTCAGGAATAGGGTAAACGTGCCGCCGTCGATCACGTCCTGGGCCGGCGCGACGCCCGGGGCATACACGGGCGCCAGCAGCGCTAGCGCCGCTAGCATGAAGCCAAGCCGAAACGACCGCTTACTCATCAACGGGCGGCTCGAGGAATATCTTGGTCCGCACCTTGTCGAGGACGTGCTGGTAGATCTCCTCGCCCTTCTCGGCCGTCGCTGCGGACGGGTGTCCTATGGCGCCTTCGCACCCGGGCGGCGGCTTCGGCATCCGACCCCGCAAGTACCGCCGCACCTGCTTTTCGTCGAGCGGGTAGTCGTGGATTTCATCTCTCTGCACGAGTTCCGGCGCGATATGGAGCATCACCGACGTCTCGACTTCGCCCGCGTGCTCGGGTCGAATCTGCTTATCGAGGAATTGCCCGATTCTCACACTCTGAAGATCGACGACCCGGACGCGGGCGTGCTCGGTGACTACCGTGGTCACGGCGTCGAGATGCGGATCGTGGAAGTGCGCGGTGATCAGTATGAACTCCTCGAAGCCGTGGCCCTCCCAATCGGCCAATACGTCGTTCAGGGCGCGGTGCAGCGTCTTGCGGCGAAAGGATGCCGTCCCGGCGTAGGCCTGCTCGGTGTCGACGTTGACCCCGTAATTGAGCGTCGGGGCAACGGCAACTCCGAACTCGGCCGAGAGATCCCGTGCGAGCCGCTCGGCGAGGACCGAATCGGTGCCCAGCGGCAGGTGACGGCCGTGTTGCTCGCAGGTGCCGATCGGCATGATCAGTCTCTGGTCGTGCTTGAGGTAGTCGCCGACCTCGGGCCAGGTCATCTCGGCGATAAGTAAGGGACGTGCTTCCGCTTCGCGCGACTTGGCCACCGCTCTACGTTCTCCCGGGCTGTTGATATTGGGTTCGACCCGTGACGTTGCAGCTTCCACCGGGTCTGGTCAAGTCTGGTCGGCCGCTGGGCGACGACCGCCGAGCCGCGTCATGCGCTGGCTTGGAGTTTGTTGATTTAACTACCCGAGAGCGGCAGCGAATATTCTCGGTCTGGGGCTCAGCCGATCCGGGCGAACCAGGCCTCGAACTCGGGGCTGATGCTCAAATAGAAGGACTTGAAGACCTCGTACTTGGCCGCGATGACCGGGTACTCCTGGATCAAGCGCTTCATACGCTCCGGCTCGCCGAAGATGAACTCGGCGTAGATGTTCAGATCGTTCTCAAGGTTCGTGCGCCCGTACGGGGCCAGCAGCCCCACACGGTAATCCGCCGGGCCGCCGTCCAGCTGGCGTCGTCCTTCCACTGCCTCCAGTACTTGGGCCGGATCGGTCATGTACTCGAAGCCGGCCGGATTCGCCTCGACCCAATCGTGGATGGGGAAGATGCGGTTGTAGAGGAAGAGCGAGCTCAGCTCGTGGTGGAAGGTCAGCTCGAGGAAGCGGTCGCTGTAACCCTCGCGGCGACCCTCGCTGGCGAGATAGACGTTACTCTCGGTGGCGGTGCCGGCCGCACCGACGTCGTTGAGCAGGAGGGAGCCGCACAATCGGATCCCGCGCAGGTCCGCCCGCAGCGCCGTGGCCGGGTACTTGTCGAGCCAATCGGGTAGCAGGCGTAGCAGGCGGCGGAGCTCGGGGTCGGAGATCGGCTCGGCCACCGCGCTGGTGTGCGGCGCCGTCCATTCGGCCGGGAAGAAATCCGGCCCGATGGTGTATTCGACCGCCACCCCGTATCGCTCCTGGATATCGCTGATTGCGGCATCGACATCAAAAGGCCCGCAGCAGGCGAGGAGACCGGCGGCCGATGCTGCGCCGAGGGTCGCGAGAATAGCGCCGCGGCCGGCGCACCGCATCACGGGACGCCGGCCACTACGGGCGCCGCGCCGCGGACGACAACCGGCACCATTTGGGCGCCGCGGATCATCGTCCAGCCGCGCGCCACCATCGCGGCGGCCGCGGCGGCGCTGGCCGGATCGTCGGCGACGCCGCCGCCGAACGTGACGATGTCCTCGACGATCGTCGCCACCACCAGCACCACCGCGGCGCCGATCAACGCGCCGCCCACGAGTTGCTTCCAGCCGAACCCCGAGTCGGGCTGCGGCGCTGGCCCGGGCCGCGGCTGGAATGAAGGCTGGGGCCGCGGCTGAAATGAAGGCTCGGTTCGGGGTCGGTGCGACGGCTGCAGTATCGGCTGCGGTTGCGGCCTCGGCCCCTGCAGGTGGCTGTGGATCTCGATCTCGATTCCCATGTCCTCGGTGAGGTACAGATAGTGAGTCAGCCGGCCTCGGAGCCGCGGCGCCGTGAACGACGCCTTGCCTACGGGTTGCCCGGTTCGCGACGAGACGCTCATCGAGACACTGGCCCGCGGCGCGTAGTCCGTGGCGGCGTGGACCGTGATCCCGTTCGAGAACGTCACCTCGCCTTTCGATGGGTCGAACTTCAGCTTCGCGTCGCCGATCAGCTTCGACAGCGCCGTCGAGGCCTCGTTCCGCGCCTTCACCGCGATCCCTCTGTTGCTGAACGTCAGGAAATCTATCGGCCGCACCGATTGGATCGTGATCGAGCCTGTCAGCTTGACCTCGGCGTGTGCGTTCGGCGGCAGCGGGATGATCTGCGGCTGATTCGGAAAATCGAGCTTGACCGCGGGCAGGTAGACGTTCGGCCGCGCCAGCCGCCGGCCACCGCTCTCAGGACGCGGTTGTGACGAGGCGGGCACAACCTCGGGCCGGGTCGGACTGGCGCCGTCAGGGATATGGATCACCTGTCCGACGAATATGAGGTCGGGATCGACGATTCGCGTCCCCGTCTGCGCCACCACCTCCGGCGTGTTGTTGTGGCTGTAGATCTCCGGCCAGCGGAGTGGATCGCCGAGATGCTTCTCGGCCAGGTCCCACAACGTGTCGCCACGCTGTACGGTGTATTGAGTTCCCGCCATGACGAGCTTGCCTCCCGTTTGTGCCTGAACCCTTAAGATGGGGTGGATCATGCGGGCGGAAAACCTCTACGCCGGATGCGACTCCCGTCCCGTTGATCCTTTGTTGATGGCTCGGCCCGAATCTGCAGCGGTAACTCAACCACTGGATCGAGCATGCTGGCGTGCGTCAATTCGGCGGCGGTTCTTGGGGTCGACGCCTACATAGTGGTGGTGGAGGTCGATGCGGCGGCCGGTCTCCCGGCCATCTCCACCGTGGGGTTGGCCCAGAGCGCGGTGAAAGAGGGCAGGGAACGGGTGCTCTCCGCCATCCAGAACTCCGGTCTCGAGGTCCCGCCTCGCAAGATCACGATCAACCTGGCGCCTGCCGACATCAAGAAGGAAGGCTCGCACTTTGATCTTCCCATCGCCTGCGGGCTGTTGGCTGCGACGGGGCAGCTGCCCGAAGGCGCTGCGGCGCGCTTTGCGCTGGCCGGCGAGTTGGGCTTGGACGGCGGACTGCGACCGATCCGCGGCGCGTTGTCGATGGCGCAGGCGATCCTCACCGCCGGGCTGGATGGCTTCATCGTGCCGTCGGTCAACCTGGCCGAGGCGGCCGTGGTCGAGGGACTCGAGGTGCACGGCGCGATATCGCTGGACGAGGTAGTCGCCTTCCTGCAGGGCAGGGGCTCACTCGCCCGGACGACGGTCGACGTGGGCGCGATGCTGCGGCGGCGGCCCGGATCGAACCTGGAGTTGGGTGACGTGCGCGGGCAGGAGCACGCCAAACGAGCCATCGAGGTCGCGGCGGCGGGCGGCCACAACATCCTGCTCGTCGGGCCGCCGGGCGGTGGGAAGACGATGCTGGCGCGGAGATTCCCTACGGTGCTTCCCGGCCTCAGCCTTCCGGAGGCCATCGAGGTGACCCGGGTCCACTCGGTGGCGGGGCAGCTACCGCCGGAGAGCGGCCTCGTGACCGAGCGGCCGTTCCGCGCGCCGCACCACACGGTCAGCGATGCGGGGCTCGCAGGGGGCGGTGCGACGGCGCGACCGGGTGAGGCGTCGCTGGCGCATCACGGCGTGCTCTTCCTCGACGAGCTCACCGAGTTCAAGCGCAATGTCCTGGAGGTTCTCAGGCAGCCGCTGGAGGACGGCCAGATCACCATAGGGCGAGCCAGCCGCTCGCTCACCTATCCGGCCCGCTTCATCCTGGCGGCGGCGATGAATCCGTGCCCTTGCGGTTACCTGGGAGATCCGCGACATCGCTGCCGTTGCACGCCGAAGATCGTCCGACGATACCGCGCCAGAATTTCCGGCCCGCTGCTCGACCGGATAGATCTGCACATCGAGGTTCCGCCTGTCGAGACTCACGATCTGCTCAGCCGCGGTGACGGCCTGGGCTCGGCGGAAGTCGCTTCCCGTGTCGAGCGTGCCCGGCAACTGCAACGCCAGCGCTTCCAGGCTCGCCACGGCGTCTACGCCAACGGTCAGATGGGCGCCCGCGACGTGCGCAGTTTCTGCAAGGCCGAGGAGACCGGTATGTCGCTGCTGCGGGCGGCCATGGCGCGCCTATGTTTGTCGGCACGCTCGTTTCACCGTGTACTCAAGATCGCTCGCACCATTGCCGACCTGGGCGGCTGCGAGATCATCCGTACCGCGCACGTTGCGGAAGCGATTCAATACCGAACCCTCGACCGGGAACGAGCCGGCTAGATCGACCGCTTGACAAGCCTGTTCGCTGATCCCGACTTTCTAAGAACATGCATCTTGATACGTCCATCCGATCGAATCCTCAGGCCGACGCGCTGCTGCAAAAAGAGCGAGCGCTGCACGATGTCCTGCGCGACTGCGGCAGCGTCGTGATCGGCTTCAGCGGTGGCGTCGACTCCGCCTACCTCGCCAAGGCGGCGCTCGACGCGCTGGGCCCCGAGTGCGTCCTCGCGGTCACCGGCCGTTCAGCCAGCTACCCTGAAGTCCAGCACGAGATGGCCCTCGAGGTCGCCCGCTCCATCGGACTCCCTCATCTAGAGATCGAGACCCGGGAGCTAGAGGATCCCAACTACGCGGCCAACCCGACGGACCGTTGCTACTACTGCAAGAAGGAGCTGTACGGGCAGCTGGCGGACATCGCCGACGCGCGGAATGCCACCGTCATCGACGGGTCGAACGCCGACGACTTGGACGACCACCGACCCGGTATGACCGCCGCCCGGGAACGGGGTGTCCGCTCACCGTTACAGGAGGCCGGGCTCTCCAAGGACGACATCCGGTCGCTGTCCCGGCTTGCGGACCTTCCGACGTGGGATCTCCCGGCGTCGCCCTGTCTGGCGAGCCGCGTCGCCTATGGAATCGAGGTCACGCCCCGGCGGCTGCGTCAGATCGAAGAGGCGGAATCCCGGCTGCGTGAGCTGCGCGGCTGGCGGGAGCTACGGGTGCGATACCACGGCGGCCTGGTACGCCTCGAGGTCGCGCCCGACGACCTGACGTCGTTGGTGGATGGAGCGCTCAGGGCGCGCGTCGTCGGCGCTCTCGAGGAGGCCGGATTCAGCAGCGGCTGCGTCGATCTTGCCGGCTACCGCCGCGGAGCACTGAACGAGAAGGCGGTGTCCGCACCACGCCCGGTCGCGGGTTCTGCAACCGAGGGCGCCGCCGCTCGGCTCGCCCGGATTGGCGTCGAGGCCGTGGTCGAGACGGCGGGACGCGCCAAGGACGTGGCCCTCATCCGCGTCGATGAGCCCTTCGCCGGAGAGCTACTTGGGCGGCGGCGCGAGAAAGCGGTCGAAGCGGTCCGGGCGGCTGGCTTCCGCTACGTTGCGCTTGAGATCTTCTGACGAGTCATGCGGGTCTTCGTGGCGATCAACTCGAGCGAGGAAGAGCGAGCCCGGCTCGACGCTGCAACGAGTCCGCTCCGGGGGGCCGGCTACCCGATTCGCTGGGTGCCGACCAGCAACGTCCACCTTACGCTCAAGTTCCTGGGCGATGTGCCAGAAGAGCAGGTTCCGGAGGTGTCGTCCGCCGTTGATGCGGCGACCGCTGGCATCGAACCGTTCGACATGACCGTCCATGGCGCCGGCGCCTTTCCGTCGCCGCGCCGCCCCAGCGTGGTCTGGGTGGGAATCGAGGCTGACGAACGGCTGGCCGGACTGCAAGCGAAGATCGAAGCGGCGCTCGAGTCCATCGGTTTCCCACGGGAGGACCGACCGTTCGCGCCGCACCTCACCATCGGCCGGGCGAAACGGAAGGGTGCCCGGCCGCCGGAGTTTCAGGGGCTCGATGATGCACTCGCGCGCCTGAGCTACGAGGATACCTTTCGGGTCAGCGCCGTCGACGTCATGAGGAGCCACCTCATGCCAGGCGGCGCGGTATACGAAGTCGTTCACGGCTCCAGACTGGAGCCCTAGCGGGCGGGTGGTGGATGT
>JBDHHX010000190.1:0-6984 GCA_039589155.1 Gemmatimonadota bacterium
AGCGGGCGACGGCGGCCGCCGACGATACGCCCAGCGCGATCGATGGCAACACGAGATGATGAACGCGGTCGCCGAGTTTGCCCCAGAACCCCAGCGACTCGTAGCCGACGCTGTCCGTCATGCCCGAGACCGGGAAGGTCAGCCAATCGGGCCACCACGAGATGAAGCTGACCTGGTACGCGAAGACCAGTATGAGCATCAACGCCAACCAGAAACTCGGCATCGAGTAGATGAACAGCGCCGCGAAGGTGAGCGCGTTGTCGAGCAAAGAGTACTGACGCACCGCCTGGACGATGCCCACCGCGATCCCAATCGCGAAGATCAAGACCAAAGAGACGCCGCTCAGGATCAGAGTGTTCGGAATGCGATCGGCGAGCACCGCGGTGATCGGTCGATGGTGAGAGAGGCTGTAGCCCATGTCGCCCGAGGCGAAGCTCTTCATCCAGCGCCAGTACTGCACGTGCAACGGCTGGTCGAGTCCCCAGTTCGTCTTCAGCTGTTGGACGACCTCCGGCGGCACGCCGGGCCGGATGTACATCGCCGTCGGATCGCCGGGCGCCATCTGCATCAGTATGAAAATGAGGGTGAGGATCCCGAGGACGAGCGGGATCGCACCGAGCAGGCGGCGGGCGACGTAGGCGGTCATCGCGGGTCGCTCAGCGGTCGACGGTCCAGCGGTGGAGGTTCTGGTAGACGCTGTAAAAGTCTATTTTGTAGTCACTTATGCGGTCGGACAGCGCTACGCCTTCGGTGTGGAACCAGAGGAACGCGAAGGGTCGGTCGCGGGCGATCTCGACCGCGGCGGCGCGCCAGTAAGCGGCCGCTTCGCTCTCGGTGTCAGCCGCCTTCGCGGCCGGTACCAGGGAGTCGAGCGCGGCGCTCGTGTAGCCGGTGATGTTGTAATCGGCGTCGACGGGATGGAACTGGTCGTCGAGGTAATGCAGCTCGAGTGTGACGCTCCATCCTGCGAGCGCGGCCTCGAAATCCTTGGCATTGAAGACGATGTCGCGGAAGGTGATCCACTCGTACGTGCGCAGCTCGACATCGACGCCGATCTCGGCTAGCTGCGCCTGGATGATCCCGGCGGTGTCGTAGCGGCGCTGGTTATCGGACTGCGCGAGCATGACGAAACGCAGCGGCTGACCGTCGCGGTCACGGACGCCGTCGCCGTCGGAGTCGCGCCAGCCGGCGGCGTCGAGCAGCGCCGCAGCGCTGTCGGGTCGAAACGGGTCGGACTCGACGCTGGGATCGTCGATCTGCGGGAAGAGCGGCGAGATCGGTCCGCGCGCCAGACTCGCGAACTCCTCGATGCCCATGCCGCGGAGGATGTTCTCGCGATCGATGGCGAGCGAGAGTGCGAGCCGGACGTTTCGATCGCTGAACGGCTGATATCGGCGTTCGTTCCAGGCGACGTACTCGTAGTAGCGCTGCCCCGTCTGTGCGACGCGGAACCCCGGGGCGTGCGACAGTCGCGCGCTCTCGGCCAGCGGCACCGGCGATATGACGTCGACGCCCCCGGTCTCGAGCTCGATGACGCGGGTCGCGTCTTCCGGGATGATGCGGAAGACGATGCGGTCGATGTTCGGCGGTCCGGCGACGGAGAACGGGTTGGGCACCAGCGCGAACGACTCGCCCGGCCGCCGGTCCGTCAACAGAAACGGTCCGCTCACCACCGGGTCGCCGGGGCCAGAGACGCCGGGATGACTGGCCAGCGCGTCGTGCTCGGCAGCTACGTTCGAGAAGACGTGCTCCGGCATGATCCCGATCCCGCTGCGGAATAGCATGATCGGCGAGCGCCGCGCGAAGTGGAAGGCGACCGTGCCGGCGTCTACGGCAACGACGGAATCGATGTCCTCCCAGAAGTAGCTGATCGGCGATGCGACTTCGGGCTGGCGCAAGAGCTCGTATGTGAACACGACGTCGGCGGCATCGATCGGCTCGCCGTCGGACCATTCGGCGCCGGTCTTCATGTAATAGGTGAGCACCGTGGAGTCGGCGCTGAACGCCCAGCGCTCCGCCAGCGACAGCTCGTCGATGATGTACTCGACCCGCCCCCGCTCCCAGCGCGCGGAATTGAGGCCCAGGTAGAGGAGATGAGTGATGTCGCGGTCGCCCTCGAAGATCGGCAGCAGCGCGCCGACATCGTACTCGACACCGATGACGATGGTGTTTTCGACCGCGGGCCGCTCGCAGCCGTACGCCGTTGCCAGCGCCGCCAGCGCGATGGCCGACGTCAGCGACGATCGTCGGGCGCGATCCACCATTCGCGAACGTTGATGAAGAGGCCGCGGATGTCCATCTCGACGTCGCGGACCCGGTCGCGCACACCGTTGGGGCGCACCTCGTAGTAGAGGAACGTGTAGGGTTGCTCCCACTGCATGATCTCCTGGTACTCGTGCCAGAGCGGCAGTGCTTTCGAGCGATCCTCGATGTGCGTCACCTGGTCGAGGATCTCGTCGACACGGGGGTTGCAGTACGAAGCCCACTGGAACGGCCCATCGATCTGCGAGCAGGCGAAGAGGATTCGGTCGTCGAGGCGGAAGTCGGCCTGCCATCCCAGAACGAACGCGTCGAACCTACGCTCGCCGCTGGTGATGTCAGCGCGCAGGCTCTGGGCCTCCTGCACGTTGAGCCGGGCCTCGACCCCGATCTTCGCCAGGTCGGACTGAACGAGAGCGATGATGTCCTCGCGGGTCGGGTTGGGATGGGTGCGCAGTTCGAACGACGCCTTGATCACGTCGCGCTCACGCACGCCGTCGCCGTCCCGGTCGATCCAGCCGGCCGAATCAAGCAATGCACCGGCGGCGTCCGGGTCGAAGGGCAGCGGTTCCAGCTCCCGGTAGAACGCCCAATGGAAGGGCGGGACGGGCCCCTTCGCCACCTCGCCGAAGCCGTTGCGGGCGGCGTCGATGATCTGCTGGCGGTTGATCCCCATGGTCAACGCGCGGCGGACGCGGGGATCCTGAAAGAACGACTGCCGCCCGTTCCAGTTGACGAAAGCGTAGGCGCGGGTCGGGTAGGCGAGGATCCGGCGGTCCGGTTGCTCGACGATAGAGGCGACTTGCGAAGGCGCCACGCTGAAGTAGATGTCGGCTTCACCGGCGAAGAACTCATTCAGCCGCGTCGTTTCGTCTTCCACGACCCGATAGATCAGCCGGTCCAGGTACGGTCGGCCACCCAAGCTCTGTGGGAAATCGGGGTTCGCTTCAAAAACCCAGCGGTCGCCCGGCCGGTGCTCGACGAAACGAAAGGGGCCGTTGCCCACCGGCGCCTCGGTGCCAAAGGGGTGGAAGGTGAGCTCAGCGGGTGGCACATCGCCGAGGATGTGCTCGGGCATCGGCGTGATGACCGTCCACGGGTCGAGGTAGCCGGGGTGTCGCTGGAGGAAGAACCTGACGGTCTGGCGATCGACGACCTGTGCACTATCGTAGAGCGTCAGTAGCGATGCTTTCGGGTACGCCGTCGCCGGATCCTTGATGCGATCGAAGGTGAACTTGACGTCATTTGCCGTGGTCGGCGTGCCGTCGTGCCAGCGAACGTCGTCGCGCAGATGGAATGTAAGCGTGATGCCGTCATATGTGTCCGTCGACTCCCAGCGCTCGGCCAGGTAGGGAACGGACTCCAGGTTCTCGTCATAACGGGTGAGGGTGGTGAAGAGTACATGGTTCTGCAGTTCCAGCGCGTTGTCGTCCGTGCTGGCGAAGTGGTTCATCGTGCTGGCCTCGGCCAGGTAGGCCGTCACCACGCTACCGCCGTAACGCTGCGACTCCGGAATCGGTCCCGCTTCCGGCTCGCCGTCCTCTCCGCCGCACCCCGCGAGCGCCAACGCTGCAAGAACCGTCAAGACTCTTCTCATCACCCCACCTCGCATCATCCTTCGATTACGATCACAATCACGATCACGATCAGCAGCACGAGCAAGAGCCCTCCTGCTCCCGCTCTTGATCGTAATCGTTATCGTCATCGACCACCTACCACTCACCACCGCACCACCTACCGAACTGCCCAGTCCGCGACCCCAACCAAAGTCCCCCTGGCATCCATCCTCACGTTCTGCACCCGATCCGAAACAGCGGCCATCTCCTCGAGCCACATGAGGAAAGTAAACGGTTGGGCCTCTTGTAGCGCCAGCGAGAACTCGTACCAGCTATTGCGCGCTGCCGCATCGCCGGCGGCCATCGCTTCCTCCATCAGGCGGTCGACGCGTTCGTCCGCGAGACCGCTGCGGTTGTAGCTGCCCGGTCGTTCGGCTTGCGATGAGTGGAAGAGCGAGAAAGGATCGACCCTGAAGTTGTCCAGCACCCAGCTCTGGACGACGCCGTCGAAGTCGCGTCCACGATGCCGGGCCAGCAGCGTCTGCCACTCCATCGTACGGACGTCGACCTGCACGCCGATTCTGGCGAGCGCGGACTGGACGACCTGGGCGGCGTCGACCCGCACCGGGTTCTCGTGGTTGGTCGTGAGAGTGAAGCGGAACGGCTGGCCCTGATCGTTCTCGCGGACGCCGTCGCCGTCGCGGTCGGACCAGCCGGCGGCTTCGAGCAGCGCGGCGGCGGCAGCGCGGTCGAAGGGAAGGGGCTCGATCTCCGCGTGCATGGGGTGCCACGGCGCGATGACACCGGTCGCCCGCTCGCCGTAGCCGAACAGCAATACGTCGATGAGCTCCTGGCGGTCGATGGCCTGGGTCAGAGCGCGGCGGACACTCGCGTTGCCAAAAAGCTCGTTCCGGGTGTTCCAACCGATGTAGTAGAACTCGCGTGATGGCCAGCTGAGCAGGCGGATGTCGGGCGCCGATTCGACCATCTCCGCCTGTTGCGGGAAGATCGAGCCGTTGACGTCGATGCCGCCTGTTACTGTCTCGGAGAGAAGGGCCGTGGCGTCACCGATGAAGCGAATCACCACCCGGTCCAGAGGCGGCGGTCCGCCGAGCGATGCGGGGAAGTCCGGGTTGCGCTCCAGCGTCACGCTGACGCCCGACTCCCAGGCGACGAAGCGGAACGGTCCGCTGCCCACCGGCTCGCGGTTGAAGTCGGCGCGGATCAGGTCGGCGGGTGGCAGATCCTCGAGCAGGTGGCGGGGCACGGGAGGCCACCAGAAGCCGTCGAGCGGGCGGGCGTGGGGTTCGCTGAACTCGAACCGGACGCTGAACGAATCGAGCACTTCCACGGAACGTACGCGATCGAGGTAGGCGGAAGAGAGAACGGAAGCGGTTTCGGGCAGCTTGGCGCGCTCGAAGGTGAAAGCCACGTCGTAGGCGGATAGCGGGTGACCGTCGTGCCAGCGGACGTCACGGCTCAGTTGGAAGGTGACGCCCTCGGGATCCAACTCCCAGCTTTGTGCCAGGTACGGCACCGGCTGGAACGACTCGTCATACTGTAGCAGCGGGGTGAACAACATATAGTAGTTCACCTCGTTGGTGTTCTGGTCGGTGTTGACTAGCGGGTTGAACGACTGGGTCTCGGCGTTGAATGCGACGATCACGGTTCCACCGGCGCCGGCGTCCGCTGGCCGCTCGCCGCCGCAGGCCAAGACGAGCCCGATCCCAACGCAGCCAGCGGTGCGCAGGAGGCTGCCACCTATAGGCGCCATGTCCACTCGGGATCCGAGAAGTGCTCGCTGTAGCGCTCCACCAGCTCCTTCTCCTCGTCGGTCAGCTGCGATGGCTCCAGCTCGATGCCCAGAAGCCGGGCGAAGCCGTCCGAGAGGTTATCAACCAGTTCGTGCCAGGTCGGCAGGTAATCGAGCAGCTCGTCCAATGCCGCCGGCGGCTCGCTCTGCTGGGCCTTCCATTTCACCGTCAGCAGTTCGGTGGTCGGCGTTTGGTCGGCGGTGAGCAGGATCGATCCGTGCTGGAGCAGAACGCCGCGCTCGCGCAGTTGCGCACTGCCGACAAGCTTGCGGCGGCCGGCGACGATGGCGCCGCCGTCGAGCTCCTGGAAACAGGGTACCGTGGAAGGCCGCATCGCGATGCCGGGGTCGACCAGTTCGGTCGTGGCGCCCAGCAGTCGCAGGCCGGCCAGCAGGGCCTTGTGGATGGCATCGTAGGTGCGGCGCGGTCCGCCAAGCTGGCGATCGCCGACGGAGACGGAATAGGTGATCTCGCGGTGGTGAAAGACGGCGCGGCCGCCGGTGGGCCGACGGACGAACTCGATGCCGCGCCGGGCGGCCTCGTCAGCGTCGTACTGCCCCGCAGCCGGCTGGTTGCGGCCGAGCGAGATGCAGGACGGCCACCAGCGATAGAAGCGGAGAGTCGGCCGGCCGCTCCAGCGGGCCGACTCGGCCAACGCCATGTCGACGGCCATGTTGTGGACGCCGGTATCGGCGGCGCTTTCCACCAGTCGCCAGACCGTTGGAATCGCCGGGCTCGGGTTCATGACGGAACGCGGTTCCTTGGACTTGCGCGCCGGTGATTTCTGGGTGCTCACAATTCGGCCCGCTCCCGCAGAGGGTGTGCCGGTCAGGGTGTCGGCAGGGGAAGAACAAAGAACAGAGCGTCGAATGCCGGACGTCAGAAGTTAACACTTCCGCGCCCGACATTCGACGCCTGGTGGTTTACTGGTCCATCCGATAGCGCACGTCCGGCTGCCGGCTCGCGCGTGCCTCGTCGAGTCGCCGCACCGGTGTCGTGTACGGCGCGTTCTTCACGAACTCCGGATCCGCCGCCGCCTCCTCCGCTATCTGCAGCATCGCGTCACAAAAACGATCCAGCTCCTGCCGGGACTCGGTTTCCGTCGGCTCCGCCATGATCGCTTCGGGCACGATGAGCGGGAAGTAGACGGTCGGCGCGTGAATGCCGAAATCGAGCAGGCGCTTCGCCACGTCCAGGGTGCGCACGCCATGCTCCTTCAGGAACGAGCCGGAGAAGACCGACTCGTGCATGCCCCGCCCGTACGGCAGATCGTAGATCCCTTCCAGACGCGCCGATATGTAGGCGTTGTTCAATAGCGCGGCCAGACAGGTCTACCGCATCCCCTCCTGGCCCAG
>JBDHHX010000191.1:0-6983 GCA_039589155.1 Gemmatimonadota bacterium
GCCCCACCTGTTCGGCGCTGCGCTGCCCGCCGTCGGCGTGATGGACATGCTGCGCTTCCACAAGTTCACTATCGGCTGGGCGTGGGTTTCGGACTACGGCTCCTCCGACGACCCGGAGGGCTTCCGCTACCTCTACGCCTACTCGCCGCTCCACAACCTGCACCCGGACAATTACCCGGCGACCATGGTGACCACGGCGGACCATGACGACCGCGTGGTTCCGGGCCATTCGTTCAAGTTCGCCGCGCAGCTGCAGCGGATGCAGATGGGTGATGCGCCAGTGCTGATCCGTATCCAGACCAAGGCGGGCCACGGCGGCGGCAAGCCGACCGCCATGATCATCCAGGAGCAGGCGGATCGGTGGGCGTTCCTGGTGAAGAACCTTGGGATGCAGGTCGGGGTGGCGGCGACTATGGACTAGGCTGGTGCGGTAGTGCGGTAGTAAGTGGTGCGGTGGTAGGGTTGAGCATTCAGAGCCACCACCGCACCACTGCACCACTCACCACCGCACACTCCTCCGACGGCCACCGACCACCGAACCGCCCCTTCTTTACACAGCGCCCCCCAAGCCCGACATTGTAACAAACGCCCCTTCCGCGTCGGACAACCGGCGGCCGAGCCGCCATAGCGGGCACCCGACGCAAGATATGCTGAGACTTAGACTTCTGACGCTTCCGCTTCTGGCAGCGGCGGCCGCGGCCTGCGGCAAGCCGGCGTTGTACGATTGCGCCGGCGAGCTGATTACGTACCCGGCGATGATGGCGCCGGTGGAAGGCGGCTGGGTGGCGGTGGACACCTCCAACTCCCAGATCCGCGCCGTCGTCGAGTTGCAGGTCTCGTCAGCTGACCCGATGGTCAGCGCCAACAACGCCCCCGTCCTCCAGCTACGAGTCGGTAGCGCCGCGCCGTTGGATCCCAACCGGGTTCGTATCGGCAACATCAACTGTCACTACATGGTGCCGGAACGTGCCGACTGCCGCGGGTTGCAGGACGATCCGAAGCATTGCATCTACGGTGCGCCGGAAGAACGCTGCTACTACCCGGTGCGCGCCGAATTCCCCCTCGAAGAAGTCCCGCTGCTGGACGATCTCGTAGTTCTCAGAGTTGGCGATTCTCAGACTTTCGTGCTGGCCTTCCGGCGGGACCGGTGACCGGTAAGCGGTAACCGGTTACCGGTAGACAAAATCTCATGAAGTCGGCCCGATCTCTTTCCCTTCGCAGCAAATTCATACTAATCGTGCTTTGCGGTGCCGTGCTACCGCTGGCGGCGCTGGGTCTGTGGCTGACGCGCACCGCCGAGCGGTCGGGCGAGGAGCTGCTGCGCGCCCGACTCGATACATCGCTGGGTCAAGTCGTCGACGAGATCGGCCTGCGCTGGCTGAGCCGCCGCTCGCAGTTGCTGAGCCTGGCAGAGTGCTCGGCGGTTCAGCGCGAGCTGCGTGAGCCGGAAGAACCGACTGGCGAAGGCGGAGAAGTGCTCGAGGAGTTGCGTGCGCTATATGTCGGCATGGAAGACGATGTCGCGTCCGCGTCCGTCCGTGACACGTCGGGCGTAGAGCGCTGGGCGGTATCGGCCGACGGAGGCTCGGGAGGTCGATCAACTCTACTCTCGGATCCTGCGCTGCCCGTCGAGCTCGGGATCTATGACATCGCCACAGGCACGCGAATCGGCACGCTGGATGCCCGGGTGCGGATGAGCAGCCTGTTACCCAGCGGCGCCGGTTGGGGCGGTGTGAGCGGATCGGTGCTCGCCGTGTTCGATCGGTCTAGCGGCGCATCGCTCTTGCCGCTCTCCATTGACCCGGCGCTCTTCGCCCGCGATCGATTCGTCTGGGGCGAGGAACCGTGGCTCACCGTACGACACGAACTTCACGAGCCCCCCATGCAGCTTTCGCTGGCGGCGCCGGTGACGCCGTTCACCGAGCCGTTCCAGCAGGCGGCGAAGCGCAACCTGTGGATTCTGGGGTTCGTCGCCGTCGGCGGCTTCGCGTTGGCGGCGCTTCTAACGCGCCGAACGACGGGCGCGCTGGTCCGTCTGGCGGCGGCGGCGGAAGATGTCTCACGCGGCGAACTGGACCGGCGCGTCGATGAAGCGCCGGGCGATGAGGTGGGTCGTGTCGCGCGCGCCTTCAGCTCGATGACCGAGAGCTTGCAGGACACGCTGCGCGAGTTGTCGCAACGCCGGGGGTTGGCTGCCGTCGGCGAGTTCGCCGCGTCGCTTGCACACGAGGTACGCAACCCGCTCACGTCGATCCGCGTCGACCTGCAGCGCGTCGAGGAGCAGTTGCCGGAGGACGAGAAAGCGCGTGAGCTGTTGGGCCGCGCCTTGGGAGAGATCGATCGCGTCGATCGTTCGGTGACGGGCGCGTTGCGCGTGGCCCGCAGCGGCAGCGTCACTTTGTTGCCGGTCGACGTGCGGCAGCCGCTGGACGCCGCGCTCCATGCCGCAGGCCCCGAGCTCGAGGCGCATGGCGTCACCCTTCATGTAGGATATCCAGACGCGGGTCCGATCTGGGTGAAGGGCGACGCGCCGGCGTTGGAGCAGCTTTTCCTCAACCTGCTGTTGAACGCGGCCCAATCGTTCGACGAAGACGGCCTCGTAGAAGTCACTGTCGCGCGCCATCACCAGGGCGTCTCGATCTCGATTCGTGATACCGGTCGCGGCATCCCGCTGGAGAACATCGAGCGCGTCATCGATCCGTTCTACTCCACCCGGACAGAGGGAACGGGCCTCGGTCTCGCCATCGCTCAGCGGATCGCCGTGGCCCACGGCGGCGAGCTCGAGCTGGTGAGCACGCCGGGTGCCGGAACCACGGCCCGGCTGCGACTCCCGGCAGGTGCTCCGGCTGGCGAGTTGGCGTAACGAGTCGTAGGGGCGGACGTAACGCATCATTCCGCCAAAACCTGCCGGACTGAGCAGCCCGATCGCCTAATCCCTTGCGCTGGAGGCAGTTGAGTGAGGCTGTCACCTGGCACGATGCTGGCTAGGTCCCACCAGTGGACATCTCGCAGCACATGCCCATCAAAGACCGGAGTACTGCTATGAGAGAGATCGCCCTGACGCTCGCTTTGAGCGCTGTCGGACTCTCAGGGTGCGGCCAGGACGAATCCCGTTCTGCCGAGGTTTTGGCCACGGCCGGCATCCCGGGAGCTGCGGCGAGCACGGTCCTGGTCGAACAAGATTCCTCGCCGATGGTGGTTCGAAGGCTCTGGTTCTATCCGGACGGTCTCGATTTCTGGGGCGGGCCGTCGCCCGACGGACGCTACGTCACCTTCGTCGATTGGAAGACCAATGATCTGGCGGTCCACGATTTCGTGACCGGGGAGAACCGTCTGCTGACGACCATCGGGTCACTGGCCGACTCCGGCTTCGCAGTGACGTCGACCTTTTCGCCGGACGGAAAAACCGTGGCCTATGGTTGGGAGAAAGCGAACGACGAGCTCCGCCTTGTCGACTTTGATGGCTCGAACCCGCGAGTTCTCTATTCCAACGAAAAGTTGAACGTAAACCCGGAAGAGTGGACGGCCGACGGGGCGAAGATACTCGTAGGCATTCAGGGGATCGCCGATCGCGTGTTCCAGATCGGGATTGTAACGGTAGCGAGCGGCTCACTTCAGGTGTTTGCCACGCTGGACAAGCACAGTCCTTTCGAGATCAGCATCTCACCTGACGGACGTTATGTCATCTTCGATGCTCCAGGTGAAGAAGGCCCCCCCGAGCACGACATATTGGTGATTGACGCTTCGACGCTCGAGGTGGGAACCCTCGTCGAACACCCGGCCGACGATCGCGTCCTGGGTTGGTCACCCGATGGTGAACACGTGCTCTTCGCCAGTGATCGGTCGGGAACGTTGGGCGCCTGGCTCCTCCCGGTCGCCGATGGAAAGGCGACCGGCCAGCCGAGACTGGTGAAGCACGAGCTCTGGCGAATGAGACCCCTCGGGTTCGCACGCAACGGGTCGTTCTTGTACGGCGTGCCCATGAACATGCCCGATGCTTACGTCGCTACGTTCGATGTGGAGACGGGAAATCTGATCGATCACCCCACGCTGATCAGCAATACCTATTTCGGCCGTAACGGCGGTGCCGAGTGGTCACCCGACGGTCGGTACCTCGCTTACATCTCGATGCGCGGCGCATTGCCCAGCGCTTTCGGCTCCGAATTCATCGTGGTCCGTTCTGCGGAGACCGGTGAGGTCAGGGAACTACAGCCAAGCCTCGGAGGGATGGGGTTGCCTCATTGGTCGCCTGATAGCCGCTCACTGCTCGCACGCGGCGCGGACGAGCAGAACCGACAGGGCGTGTTCCGCGTCGACGCACAGACGGGAGAGGTGGAGCCGCTGATCTACTACGAGTCGGGCGAGTACCTCATCATGGCGGAGTGGCTTGAGAGCGATAACAGGCTGTTGCTCTCCGTGCTGAGCGAAGACGGGTCGCGGATGAGCGTCCGGGACCAGGAGACCGGAAAAGAAGACGTCCTTTATCAGGGTGGAGAGGGACGGGGAAGGGTCCACCCCCGCTTCGACGGATCACCGGACGGTCGGCAGCTGGCCTTCGTGCTTGTCCGAGAAGATGGCGGAAAGAGCCTGATGGTGATGCCTACTTCTGGCGGCGAGCCGCGCGAACTATTCCGCTGCGATAAGGGTAGCCCGTGGCCGCAGGCGGTTCAGTGGTCGCACGACGCGCGGTACGTCTACTACGTGCTGTGGGGATACCCGGAGGACGACCCTCGCCGCGGACTTTGGCGAGTACCTGCTAACGGAGGCGAGCCAGAGCAGCTGGATTGGTACATGGAAATCAACGCCAAGCAGGTGCCGAGCTTTCACCCCGACGGAAGACGGATCGCGTTCACGGTGAGCGAGTTCGGCGCTGAAGTCTGGGTGATGGAGGATTTCCTCCCCGCGAATCGAACCAGTTCATCGGACACAGAGTGATAGGAGGGTGCCATGCACAGGATGACCGGCATTCTCGTCTTGGTTTTCGTTTGGCTCGCTGCCTGTGATTCGGATTCGACGCGGTCGGCGAGAACGGGCGATGCCCTGGCGGCGGCCGGAATCCCGGGTTCCGTCGCGAACGCTGCCGGCATCGACCAGGAATCGGCGCCAAAGACCATCCGCCGCGTTTGGGGCGGGCCAGAGGTCGACTTGTATGGCAGCGTGTCATACGACGGGCGCTACCTGAGCTTCGTCGACTGGTCGACCGGCGACCTGGCGGTCCGCAACATGGCGACCGGCGAGGTGCGTCGGCTAACGGACAAGGGGTCGTGGGCGACGTCGGGCGAATCGGCCGAGGGATCGATCGTATCGCCTGACGGCGAGCAAGTGGCGTATACCTGGTACATCCCTTTTGAAACGAACGAACTGCGCTTAATCGATATCGAGGGGTCGGAGCCTCGCGTCCTCTACCGGGACGAATCCGTCGAGTACATCCAGCCGATGGCGTGGTCAGTCGACGGCGAGAAAATCGTGGCCGCGATAGACCGACGCGGCGAGATGAGTCAGATGATGTTGATCACCGTTGCGGACGGCTCTGCCCGGCTGCTGAAAAGCTTCGACCGAGGTTACGGCGGGGTGAACATCTCTCCTGACGGACGATATGTCATCTACGATATGGAGGTCGAGAAGGGCTCGGAGTTTCGAGACATCTTCCTGATCGAGATCGATGAGGACCGGGAACGTCAACTGGTGGAACACCCGGCTGACGACTTCGCCCTCGGCTGGGCGCCGGATGGCCAGCACATTCTGTTTGCCAGTGACCGAACTGGGACCGTTGGCGGCTGGCTGCTAAGAGTGAAGGACGGAGAGGCCGTCGGAGACCCGGTGCTGGCGAAGCCGGACATGTGGCGGATGACGCCGCTCGGGTTCACCAGCGACGGCTCGTACTACTACGGTGTGAACCCGACGCTGCGAAACGTGTTCGTCGCAAGCATCGACGTTACGACGGGTGAATTGCTGGCGGCTCCGACTCCAGTCACCCGGAGCATGTTGGGAGAGAACGGATATCCCGCCTGGTCGGCGAACGGCCGCTACCTCGCCTATCAGTCGGTACGCGAGAAGAGTGCGGGAGGTGCTTATTCCCGGGTCACCTGCATCCGTTTTATGGAAACTGGCGAAATCCGAGAGATCACGCCGAAAGGAGTCAAGTACTTTGCCCCTCGCATCTGGTTCAGGGGTGGCGGACATCTCTTGGGGTATGGAGAGGATGAGGACGACCGCTTCGGGCTGTTCAGGCTCGATGTGCAGACCGGCGAAGCGGAGGCCTACGAGAACTTCTGGGGCGTAGACGTCGCTCAGCCGATTGGGCTTTCAGCCGACGAAAGGTCGCTCTACTACAAGGTTTGGCTGGACGACGGCGTTGGCTTTGCCGTTCGCGGTTTGGAAGGCGGAGGCGGCGAACTCCTCTATCGTTGGAACTCTCCCGGGGAAGGTCGAGGCGCGGGGTTCGAGCGCGTGGCGTTGTCGCCCGACGCGAGCTATCTGGCGTTCAACGAGTATGACGGCGGCCGCGCAAGGGTGTTGGTGATGCCGTCGACCGGTGGGGAGCCACGTGTATTGGTCGAGCTCCCAGCCGAGGGTCGAGGGCCTTCCCAGATTGCATGGACGTCGGATGGGCAGAGCGTGGTCTATGAACTGGGAGACGAGCTCTGGGTTGTGCCGCGGGACGGCGGCGAGCCGCGGAAGCTGAAGCTGGCAGTTGAACAGATGCGGCACATCCGCTTCCATCCGGACGGCCGGCGCGTCGCCTATGACGCGGAACCCGGTGGCGGTGCCGAGATCTGGGTGATGGAGAACTTCCTGCCGACCGACGCGGCCGGCACCGAAGACTCGGAATGAGAGGGATGTCATGAAGAAGATGACAGGCATTCTCATGGCGATGCTCGTTGGCGCTGTCGGTTGTGATGCGGATGGTCCGCGTGTGGCCGATGACCAG
Organism: Gemmatimonadota bacterium; assembly: GCA_039589155.1. Classification (GTDB taxonomy): domain Bacteria; phylum Gemmatimonadota; class Gemmatimonadetes; order Palauibacterales; family KS3-K002; genus Kutchimonas. Next base: position 6,932 of record JBDHHX010000191.1, read on the forward strand.
GGCCGACTGGCGGTCGCTGGCGTGCCGGGCTCAGCAACGAGCACAGAGGCTG
>JBDHHX010000192.1:0-7903 GCA_039589155.1 Gemmatimonadota bacterium
GGCACGGCTCCCATTCGCTCCTGCCGCTGCCACATCTCGGCCCACACATCGACGGAATCGTTCACGTGCCGGATCAGCGGAGCCTGGCAGCGGACCACAGCGCCTGTCTCCTGGATTCGCCGCACCGCCTCCTCGGCGACCGGCGTCTGCAGCTCACGCGGGTGGCTGTAGTGGGCCATGAAGGCCAGGTGCCTGCCGGCCCGGCGAACCTCGCGGAACAGCTCCAAAACGTCCTCGGCGTCGGAATCGCTGACGAAGCGGTGCGGCCAGTATCCCGTTGACTTGCTACCGATGCGGATGCTCTCGATGTGCTCCAACGCCGGGTCGAGCAGCGGCTCCAGGTAGCGTCGCAGGACCTTGGCCTTCATCACCATCGGGTCGCCACCGGTAAGCAGCACACTTCTTACTTCCGGATGCGCCTTCAGGTAGTCCACCCAGACGCTCGACTCGCGGCTCGCGAACTTCAACTCGTCGATCCCGACGAACTGCGCCCAGCGGAAGCAATACGTGCAGTAGCTGTGGCATGTCTGGCCCGCCGCCGGGAAAAGGAGCACGGTCTCCCGGTACTTATGCTGCAACCCGGGGACTGCCTTTCCTCCCATGATCGGCACATTGAGATTCAGCTGGCCCGCCGGGTGCGGGTTCAACCGGTACTGGATCTCCCGCGCCACCGCGTTCATAGCCTCCGGCGATGCGCCGCTCCTCAACAGCCGGAATATCTTGACGAAGTCGCGCGGCCTGAGCATCTCCGGCTGCGGGAACGTCAGTTGGTAGATCGGGTCGGCAGGGATGTTCGACCAGTCGATCAGCTCTTCGACCACATAGTTGTTCACCCGGAAGGGCAGCACCGAAGCAACCGCCTTCATCGCGTCGCGCTCATCCTGCGACAGCTGCCGAAGTTGCGGCAAACGATCGATGTCCTTCCGCGTGTACGCCTCGTACGTGCGAGCTGCCGACCGCGCGATGGTCCTCCTCCTTTCTGACCTGGCTCGATAAAACATGGCCCTGCCCTCTGCGGGGAACGCCGATCCTGATCCGGGCTCTCCGGCAGGCACCCGTGGCGCTGCTTGACTGCTTGCGACCGGCTGGGGTGCCCTGGCGGACTGCGTGGCCCGGGGTGGCGTTCCGGCTTGCTCACCGGCTCGGCGGCGCCATCCCGGTGTTCAGCGACGGGATCCCATGTGGGATAACTTACATGGGAGCGCCGGCGTCGGTGACAGGGGAGACTTCACCCCTCCGCTAGCGTAGCTTCGCTGGCCGTAAACACCGCGCCGCTTGTGTTGTGGTCTGATACAAATTTACTGTTCCGGCGGCCTCGAGGCAAACAGTCGCGCCGGCGGGTCGCCGGCCCCGCGTCGGCTTTGCCGCCACTCCGCCAGGCCGGAAAAGCCATGGGCGACGGGCCTTTCCGCCCGGTACGGCCGCTTGTTCCTAGAATTTCCCTGCATGTGACTTTCTGTCACGGGCCAGGACCGCGGCGGCTGGACGCGATCTACCGTAACCCTTTATATTTCAATCGATTATGCCGCCTGGCTCCGGGGGCCTGGAAGATGCTCAACAGGCGAAGGTCACTTGTCACTCCCATACGATAAGCCCCATCGACCAGGGATTAGGGGAAACCAGACATGAGCAAGGAGACGCAGACCAAAGCCGGCGGTGAGGACCTGAACCCGTTCCACATCGCTCAGCAGCAGTTCGACCATGCGGCGCGCTACATGCCGGAGCTCAAGGCGGGCCTGGTGGAGTTCCTGAAAGCGCCGAACCGGATGATCACGGTGGAGTTCCCCATCGAGACAGAGGAAGGTGAGGTGCGGAACTTCGTCGGCTACCGCTGCCTGCATAACAAGGTGCGCGGTCCGGGTAAGGGCGGCATCCGCTACCATCCCGACGTGACGGCGGACGAGGTGCGGGCGCTGGCATCGTGGATGACATGGAAGTGCGCGGTCCTCGACGTGCCGTTCGGCGGTGCGAAGGGCGGCATTATCTGCAACCCGAAGAAACTGGCAACGGACGACGTGCGGAAGATCACGCGGCGCTTCATCTCGGAGCTCGGTGACGCGATCGGTCCGCACACGGACGTTCCGGCACCGGACGTGAACACCAACGCGAAGACGATGGCGTGGATCTACGACACCTACGATATGATGCACAAAGGCAAGAACAACCTGGGTGTCGTCACCGGCAAGCCAGTGAACATGGGCGGCTCGCTGGGTCGCAACGAAGCGACGTCCCGCGGCTGCCTCTACTGCACGGAGAAGGCGCTGGAGCTGGGCGTGGTTCCGGGCCTCAAGTCGCTGAAGGGCGCGACGGTCGTGGTTCAGGGCTACGGCAACGCAGGCGCGATCGCGGCCCAGCTGTACCACGAGGTCGGCGCCAAGATCATCGCGGTCAGCGACTCGCGTGGCGGCATCGTGAACACCGACGGCCTCGATCCCGACGCCGTGATCGAGCACAAGAAGAAGACGGGCTCGGTTTTGGGCTTCCCGGGTACTAAGGAAGTGAGCAACGAGGAGCTCTTGACCATCGAGTGCGACGTTCTCATTCCGGCAGCACTCGAGAACGTCATCCGCGGCGACAACGCGGCGGAGATCAACACAAAGGTGATCGCGGAAGCGGCCAATGGCCCGACGACGCCGGCCGCCGACAAGATCCTGTTCGAGCGTGGAATCCCGGTGCTACCGGACATCCTGGCCAACGCCGGTGGCGTGACAATCAGTTACTTTGAGTGGGTGCAGAACAACGAAAACGAGCAGTGGGAGGAAGAAGAAGTCAACGGTAAGATGAAGGTGAAGATGCTCAGGTCCACCGAAGCCGTGATTGAGATGCAGAAGCGGATCAATTCTTCGTTGGACGATCTCGAAGCCGCTCGCAGGAAGCGCGGTCTCGACGGCGACAAGCTGGAGAAGATCGACCTGCGCACGGCCGCTTACGTGCTGGCTGTCAGCCGCGTTGCGGACGTTACTCTCGAGCGAGGCATCTGGCCGTAGTTCAGTAACCGGTAGTCGGTGTTCGGTAATCGGTGGCGGCGATCGAGAGATTGCCGTCACCGATTCCCGCCTCCCGATAACCGACAACCGATAACCGATTACCGATATGGCGAGCGCGGATACCAAGACGAGACCGAAACCCTTCCTTTTCCCCGAGTTCTGCAAGGCCTGCGGGCGCTGCATCACGTCCTGCCCAAAGGGCTGCATCACCATGGGGACAGAGATCAATCCGGCAACCGGGTTCACACCAGTGGTGCTGAACCTCGACGTCTGCAACGGCTGCGGGCTCTGCCTCAGCGCCTGCCCCGAACCGTTCGGGCTGATGCCGGCGCCGGATGAGGTGGACTTCGAGCTGCTCGACCCGGCGATGCTGTTCGGCGAGCGACAGACAACGGCGCCGGAGCCGGAGGACATTCCGGACGAGCGGCTGCCGTTGCCGGAGCTCGAGCCGCTGGTCTTGAAAGGCAACCATGCGTCGGCCATCGGCGCGCTGCTGGCTGGTTGCCGTCACTTCTTCGGTTATCCGATCACACCATCCACCGAGGGAGCCGAGATGCTCGCCAGACTGCTCCCCATGTTGGACGGAATCTTCGTTCAGGCCGTAAGCGAAGTGGCGACCGTCAACATGATGTACGGGTGCGGCGGCGCCGGTAAGCGCAGCATGACGTTCACGTCGTCACCGGGCTTCAGCCTGATGCTGGAAGGGATTTCGTACATGATCGGGGCCGAGATCCCCGGCGTCTTCTTCAACGTCATGCGCGGCGGCCCGGGCCTCGGCAACATCGGACCGGAGCAGGGCGACATCAAGCTGGTCTGCCGCGGCCTCGGCCATGGCAACACCCACGCCATCGTGCTCGCCCCTTCGACGCCGCAAGAGATGCTGGACCTGACGATGGAAGCGTTCGACCTCTCGTTCGAGTACCGCAGCCCGGTCATCCTGGCCAGCGACGGCTACCTGGGACAGATGACGGGCCGCGTCAGGCTGCCCGACCAGCTCACCAAGCCCGGCTTGCCCGCCTGGGCCGTGCACGGCGACGAGATGCACAGGCGCAATCTGCACACTTCGATCCTGCTGATCGAGACAGACCTCGAGGCCCACAACGTACGCTTGAACGAGAAGTACGACCGCATGACCCGCACCGAACAGCGGTCGGATCTCTTCCGCTGCGACGACGCCGAATGGCTGCTCGTCGCCTGCAACACGCCGGCACGGATGGCGAAGGGCGCGGTTCAGCAGCTGCGAGACCGCGGCATCAAGGCCGGCCTCTTCCGACCGATCACACTGTGGCCTTTCCCGATCGAATCGCTGAAACCGATTCTGCAGCAGGTCAAAGGCCTGATCGTCGTCGAAGCGGGATCCGGCCAGCTGGAGGATGAGCTGCGACTGGCGATGAGCCACGCCGACATTTCCTCGCACCCGCCGATCCACAGGATCCAACACTTCGGCGGTGTTCTGCCGCAGCAGCAGGAGATCGTCGATGTCGTCAGCGCGACGGCGGGAGGTGCAGCATGAGCGTCTTCTACGACAAGTTCGACCGACACGCGCACGGCGAAGGCTTGAAGGGCCACTCGACCCACTACTGCACCGGCTGCGGACATGGCCTGATTCACAAGTACCTGGCCGAGACGATCGAGGAGCTGGGCGTCCAGGACCGCACGGTCGCGGTTTCGCCGGTTGGCTGCGCCGTCTTCATGTACTACTACCTCGATGTGGGGAACACTCAGGCGGCGCACGGCCGGGCACCCGCGGTCGCCATCGGCCACAAGGTGGCCAACCCCAATTCGGTCGTGGTCAGCTACCAGGGCGACGGCGACCTGGCTTCCATCGGGCTGGCCGAAATCATGCAGGCATGCAACCTGGGCCTGCCGATGACATTCATCTTCGTGAACAACGCCATCTACGGGATGACCGGCGGCCAGATGGCGCCCACGACGTTGATGGGCCAGCGGACGACGACAACGCCAACCGGCCGCACGCGAATCATGGGCGAGCCGCTGAAGATGTCGGAGATCGTCGCCCAGATGGACGGACCGGTCTACGTCGAGCGCACCGCCCTGTTCGACAACAAGCAACGCAACCGAACAAGGAAGGCGATAAAGAAAGCGCTCAGCCTGCAGACAGAGAACAAGGGGCTCTCGTTCGTTGAGGTCCTCTCGGAATGTCCAACCCACCTGAAGCTCTCAACCAGTGAGGCCGAGCAGTGGGTGAAGGAGAGCATGGTCCCGATCTTCCCATTGGGCGTCAAGAAAGACATCTCGGCCGAGATCGAGCCCTGGTTCGATCCCGGTGACCCGAAGTTCCTGGTCGACGACGTGGTCGACGTGATCGGTGGCACTAACGAACAGGCGGAACGCTTCACCGACAAGTTCCCGGCTCACCTTCACGAAAAGGATATCTCCATCAAGTTCGCCGGCGCCGGCGGCGACGGCGCACAGACGGCCGCCATGCTGACCACGCGAACGGCGATCAACGAAGGTTGGGACTCGACTTACATCCCGAGCTACGGCCCCGAGTCGCGGGGTGGTACATCCTACGCCGATGTCCACATCGCCACCGAGGAGGTGCTGTCACCGGCTTCGCCGCAGCCCCACATCCTCGTCGCGTTCAACCCGCCCAGCCTGGAGAAGTTCGGGCCAAGCGTTGCGCCCGGCGGCATAGTGATCTTCGACAAATCGGTGATCCCAAGTCCGCCGCAGCTCGACCCCGGCGTTACGGTCGTCGGCGTCCCCTGTTCGGAAATAGCCAACGATCTGGGGAAAGCGATGGTCAAGAACGTGGTCGCGCTGGGTGCCATGCAGGCGGCCACCAATCTATTTCCTAAGGAAAGCTTCCTGGCGACGATGAGCCAGGCATTGAAAGATCGATGCGCGCTTCTCGAGCTCAACCAGGAGGCGTTCGCCTGGGGCGAAAAGGCCTACAAGGAGGCAACCAGCTCCAACGGATCCTGACTGGATCTGCCGTAGACTGGATGACGCCAAGCCCATCACCGTTGTCATCCTCCTCCTCATCTTCATTTTCATCCTCATCGTCATCGCGAGGTTATGATCGATGACGATGACGGTGAAGATGAAGATGAGAATGAAGATGAAGATGGCAGTGATGATGGGTTGTTTCGTGCCTGCTGATACTGGAGGACAGTGATGCACATCGGAGTGCCGAGAGAGACCCACCGGTTGGAGAACCGGGTTGGACTTTCACCTTATGCCGTCTCCCGCCTCACCCGCTACGGGCATACCGTGCTGGTCGAGAAAGGCGCCGGCGACACCGCCATGTTCAGGGACCAGGATTACGAGGCGGCAGGAGCCCAGATCGTTTACAGCAGCGAGGAGGCGTACAAGCGAGCTGATATCGTATGCCGCGTCGGCCTGCTGTCGGCTGACGAACTCGAACAACTGAAGCAGGGCTCGACGATCTGCGCCTTTCACCACCTGGCCGTCTGTCCGCGCGAGAACGTCGAGCGGTTGATGGAGCTCGAGGCCACGATCATCGGTTACGAGATCATCGAGGACGCCCATGGTGATCATCCCATCCTGGCGCCGATGAGCGAGATGGCAGGCCAGATGGCGGTGCAGCTCGCCTCCTACCACATGCAGAAGACGATGGGCGGCCGCGGTACGCTGCTGGGCAATGTGGCCGGGGTGGCGCCCCCAACCGTGCTGATCCTGGGCGCCGGTACGGTGGGCTACAGCGCGGCGCGGCAGGCGGCGGCCAGCGGTGTGCACACGATCGTCGTCGATGAGGACCTGCACAAGCTGCGCGCGATGAGCCGTGACCTTTCCGCCGGGGTCGTGACCGCGGTGGCAGGCATGGCTCAGATGCAGCGGTTCACATCGATCGCCGACGTGGTGATCGGAGCGATCCTCACCCCGGGTGCCCTGGCGCCGGTGCTGGTGACCGAGGAGATGGTGAAGGAGATGTGCCCAACATGACGGCGAACATCCCGCGCACCGCCTCACGGGCGCTGGCGAACGCCGCGCTGCCGACGCTGAAGGAGATCATGCGCAAGGGGGTGGCAGGCGCGCTGCGCGACGACGCCGGTTTGCGTAAGGGCGTCTACCTCTACAAGGGCCAGATGGTGAACGAGAACTTGGGCGGAATCCTCGAGCTAGCGGCTCAGCCGCTCGAGAAGCTCGTGGAGGGGGAGTGAGCGGATATGAACTGGCTCGATGACTATAAATCAAAGCTAAAGAGCGCGGCCGAAGCCGTCGGCGTTATCGAAAGCGGCGACCGCGTATACTACGCGGGCAACGCCGCGATTCCGCAGGCGCTGGTGCGGGCGCTGGCCGAACGCAAGGACGAGCTCGAGGATGTCCAGGTCAACCACGTCCTGCTTGTGGGCAAGGACCCGCTATCTGCCCCGGGGATGGAGGGACATTTCCGGCACAACTCGTTGTTCGTCGGACCGGCCGATCGCGTGGCGGTCAACGAAGGGCGCGGCGACTACGTGCCGATATTCCTCTACATGATTCCGCGCCTCTTCCGCGAGCGCATCGTCGAGCTGGACGTGGCCATGATTCAGTGCTCGCCGCCGGACGAGCACGGCTTCATGAGCCTGGGCGTCGAGACGCTGGCTTCCACCGCGGCTTGCCAGATGGCGAAGACGGTGATCGCCCAGGTCAACGAGAAGATGCCGCGCGTGCTGGGTGACTCGTTCATGCACGTAAACCGCGTCAACGCCATTGTCGAGGGCACGGAGCCGTTGCCGGAGCTACAGCCGCGGCCGGCCACAGAGGTGGAGAAAGCCATCGCGGGACACGTCATGCCGCTGATCGAACCGGGCTCCACGATCCAGATGGGGATCGGTGGAATACCCGACTCGGTTTGGGAGGCGATGGACGGCAACCTCGACCTCGGCATCCACACCGAGATGATCTCCGACGGCGCGATGCGGGCGATCCAGAGGGGCGTGGTCACC
>JBDHHX010000193.1:0-6876 GCA_039589155.1 Gemmatimonadota bacterium
CGCTCACCCGCTGGCCGGGCGGCATTGGTTCGAAGTCGTTGAATAGAGTGTACAACAGGTGAGGCGGACGTGAACGGCTTTGCATATCGCGCGCATACCATCGACGGTCAGATCCGGGAAGGCGTCATCGAGGCGCTCAGCATCGATGAAGCGACACGAACGCTGGTCAAGCGGCGGCTCGTGCCCGAAGAGGTCAAGCCTCTCTCGAAGGCCAAGGCCGGCGGTGGATTCCAGTTCAGCCGGCGAGCCAAGACCAAGTCCCTGGTCCTCTTCGCCCGCCAGTTCGCCACGCTGATCGACGCCGCGGTGCCCATGGTTCACAGCCTCGAGATCTGCCAGGATCTCACCGAAGACCGCGTGCTCCGTAAGGCTGTCGGCCAGATCATCGTCGACGTCCAGGCGGGCAAGTCTCTGGCGGACTCCATGCGCGAGCAGCCACAGGCGTTCACCGACATCTTCGTCAACATGGTCGAAGCCGGCGAGCAAGGCGGTGTACTCGACTCGATCCTGAACCGTCTCGCCACCTATCTGGAGAAGAGTCAGGCGCTTGTCGCCAAAGTTAAGACGGCCATGGTTTACCCGGCCGTCATCCTCTTCGTCGCGATCGCTGCCCTCGGCGTCATGCTCGGCTTCGTCGTCCCCACTTTCGTCAAGATGTTCGAGTCCAGCAACATGACCTTGCCCTACCCGACGCAGGTGCTGGTCAACATGTCGGAGTTCCTCCAGGCCTACTGGATGTATTTGTTGATTGGGACCTTCGCCGGTCTCGTCTTCTTGAAGCACACTTACGGTACCAAGGCCGGACATCTTGCTATCGACAAATTGCTGCTTCGCATCCCGGTTCTGGGCGACCTGCTACGCAAGACCGCCATCGCCCGATTCGCTCAGAGCATGTCTTCCCTGCTGGCCAGCGGCGCTAATCTGATCGACGCGATCATCGCTTCCGCCGCCACCGCCGGCAACGTCGTCATCGAGAAATCCATCCTCAAGACCCGCCATGCGATCGAGGCAGGACAGGGCATCTCCAGACCGCTAGCCGAGAGCGGCGTGATGCCCAGGCTGGTATCCCGCATGGTGGAGGTCGGAGAGCAGACTGGCCGCCTCGACGACATGTTCGGAAAGGTCGCGATATTCTACGAAGGCGAGGTCGATACCGCGGTCGATCGCCTGATGAAGGCGCTCGAGCCCGCACTCATCGTCGTCGTCGGCTTCATCCTCGGCGGCATCGTCGTCGCCCTCTATATGCCGATCTTCGAGGCGCTCACCACCGTCGCCAGCTAGGCGGCCATCAGCGCCGGCGTCTAGGCCGTCACCGCTTCCGGCAGCTCCATGTCCTTCTCCTCTGCCGGCCGCTCCGCTTTCTCTTCGTCACGCCGATGTGTGAAGTGCCGCTCGAAGAACGCCGCGATGTCGTCGGTGTACGAGTGCAGCACCGGAACCAGGATCAGCGTCAGGAAGGTCGCAAACGTCAGTCCGCAGATGACCGCGATCGCCATCGGGCCCCACCACGCCGCCTGGTCGCCGCCCCAGTAGAAGTTCGGCTCCAATCGGTTATACAGCCCATAAAAGTCGATGTTCATCCCGATGGCCAGCGGTATGAGGCCCACTACCGTTGTGATCGCCGTCAACGTCACCGGTCGGAACCTGGTCAGCCCACCTTTGACCAGCGACTCCAACTCGCTCATTCCGTCACGTACGCGCAGGACGTGGATGTAGTCCATCAACACTATCGCGTTGTTCACCACGATGCCGCCGAGGCTGATCACTCCCACACCGCTCATGATGATGCCGAACGGCATGTTGAAAATCAGCAGCCCGATCAGAACGCCCACCGTCGACAGGAGCACCGAGCTCAGTATTATCACCGGTCGCAGCACCGAGTCGAACTGCGAGACAAGAATAAACGCGATCAACAGCATCGCCGTGATGAACGCGCCGAACAGGAAAGCCGCCGACTCCTGCTGTTCCTCCTGCTGGCCCGTGTACCGCAGATCGTAACCGGCGGGAAGGGTCGCCACGAATTCGGCCAGCTCGCCCTGTACCTCGGCCAGCACCGCGTTGGCGTTGTACCCGGACCGCACGTCCGATGAGATCGTCACCACCCGGTCCAGGTCCTTGCGGTTGATCCCGCTGAAGCTCTCGTTCACTTCCCAGGTCGCCACCGAGAGCAGCGGCACCTGGCTGCCGTCCTCCGCCACGATGTGCAGGTCCGAGACCGCGCTCAGGTCCTGGCGATATTCCTCCGCCAGCCGCACCACGATGTCGTACTCGTCTTTGCCGTCGCGGAACTCGCCCGCCTCGACACCGTTGATCGCGCTGCGCACCGTGAAGCCGATCTTCTGCGTATTGATACCGAACAGCTGTGCCTTCTCTCGATCTACCTTCACCGTAAGCTCCGGCCGCGCGTCCGCCATGTCGCTTTCCAGGCCCTCCAGCTTCGGTGCCGCCGCAGAGTTCTCCAGGATCGCCACGACACGGTCGCCCATCTGCTTCAGCACCGCCGCATCCTCGCCGACGATCTCGATCGTAACCGGTAAGCCCGTCGGCGGCCCGTCCTGCGGCTTCTCCACCACGATCTCCGCGCCCGCGATGTCCGTCCCTATCGTGCTGCGCATCAGCTCCAGCGTCTCGAACGTATTGTACTGGCGCAATTCATAGTCGACGAAGTTCACCGCCACCGTCGCCAGGTGCGTTCCCGATTGGCCACCGAAGTCACTCGCGCTCGAGCCGACCGTCGACACGACCGTCTCGACATCTTCACTGCCGCGCACCTGCCCGAGCTCTGTCTCGATCCGCCGCACCATCCCATCCGTCACGTCTACACGCGTCCCTGTGGGTGCCTCCACCTGCACGAATACCGAGGTCGGCGGTATGTCCTCCGGGAAGAACACGACGCCTTTGCTGAACGCGCCGAACAACATGATAGCCAACACCAGCGAGAGGCCGGCGCCCAGTGTGACCCGGAAGCGGTGGGCCAGCGACCAGCGCAGAACCCGCTCGTAGCGGCGCAGCGTCGCCGGCAGACTGACCGCCTGGACCCAGTGCGCCGCCGGCGCCAGCAGATAGTGGTGGGCGGAATACAGCAGGACCACCGTAGCCGCCAGCAGGATCGCCGGCAGCGGCCGCATCACCAACACGACCAAGAAGGTGACCCCGGTCAGGATCCCTGCCGTCCACTTCATCTCCCGCGTCAAGCCCGGCCCCTTCTCACCCTCCGGCCGCATGAACAGCGAACAGAGGACCGGATTGATGACCACGGCCACGAACAACGACGAGCTGAGCGTGATCATCAGCGTCTTCGGCAGGTAGCCCATGAACTCGCCGACGATGCCAGGCCAGAAGGCGAGCGGCGCGAACGCCGCCACCGTCGTCGCCGTTGCCGCCATCACCGGCATCGCTACCTCGCCAGTGGCCAGCTTGGCCGCCTCCCTGCGATCGAATCCGTGTTCTCGGAAACGGTAGATGTTCTCCACGATCACGATCGCGTTGTCCACCAGCATGCCCAGCGCCAGGATCAGGCTGAACAGCACGACGAAGTTCATCGTCATTCCCGATAGCTGGATCACGCTGAACGACAACAGCATCGACAGCGGTATCGCGACGCCCACGAACGACGCGTTGCGGATGCCCAACGCGAACAGCAGCACCGCCACCACGAAGATGAGGCCCGAGATGATGTTGTTCTCCAGGCTGCTCACCATGTGGTGCACGTCTTCGGACACGTCGGATGTGATCTTCACCGTCGTCGTCGGTGGGAATCCTGGCCGCATCTCTTCGATCGTCGCGCGTACCGCGTCGGCCGTCTGGATGATGTTCTTGCCGACCCGCTTCGATATCGACAACGTCACCACCTGCTGACCGTCCAGCCGCGCGTAGCTGTCTCTCTCTTTGAAGCCGAAATCGACCGTGGCGACGTCGCGGATGTAGACCGGCCGGTCGCCTGGCGTGATGATCACAATGTCTTCGATCAGTCGCGTATCCTCGAACTCGCCCGGCACCCGGACCAGGTACTTCATGTCGCCAACGTCGATCGTGCCGCCCGGTGTCGTGATATTCTCCTCCCAGATGGCATCGATCACGTCCTGGAACGCCAGCCCGTAGTATTTGAGCTTGCCCAAGTCGACATCCACCTGGACTTCCCGCTCCAGGCCGCCGGACAACGTCACTTCCAGGACGTTGGGGATCTGCTCCAAACGGTCCTGCACGTCCTCCGCCAGCTGCTTCAGCCGCACCAGGCTGTACTCGCCTGAGATGTTCACCTGCATGATCGGGAATTCGGCGAAGTTGAACTCGATGATCATCGGTTCCTCTGCCGCCGGCGGCAGCTCCGGTTTCGCGATATCGACTTTCTCGCGAACCAGCTGCAACGCCTCCGTCATGTCCATGCCGGCTTCGAACTCGACCACCACGCTCGAGTAGCTCTCCACCGAGTTCGACGTGATCTCTTTCACATCACCGATCTTGTTTAACTCTTGCTCCAGCTCACGCGTGATCAGCGTCTCGATGTCCTCCGGTGCGACACCGGGGTAGATCGTGTTAACGGCGATGAACGGGACGGTGATCTCCGGCGCCGCCTCCTTCGGAACTCTCACATACGAGATGAAGCCCGCCAGGATGATGCTGATCATCAGGACGATCACGCTGGTCGGGTGGTCCACCGCGAACGAGGTGAGCCAGAACTGCTTGTACTGCCCGTGGCCTCTGGCGCCCGGGCGCTCTCCGTCGCCGTCTTTCTTTCGACCCAAGAAGCTGGACATTTTCGGTCGGTCCTCTATCTCTATTCGGCCCGCAACTCGGCCGCGTTCACTATTCGCACCCGATCTCCCACTTCCACCAACTGCTGGCCACGGACGATCAGCTGGTCGCCCTCGGCCAGGCCCTCCTCGACCACCACCCGGTTGGCGTACAGCGGCCCCAGGATCACCGGCCGGGCCGCCGCGCGCAGGCCGCCATCACCCTCGGCAGCCACGTACACCTGGTACCCGTCCTCGGTACGGATCAACGCGTTCTGCGGCACCACCACCACATCGCGAAGCAGGTTGTTGGCGATCTCAACGTCCGCCACCATTCTCGGCTTGAGAATACGACCCGGGTTGTTCATCACGATCTCGATCGGGAACGTCCGATTCCGCGGGTCAACCGAGCTGCCCACGAACTCGATCACACCACCATACTCCTGGTCGCGCATCACATCGATACGGACCCGCGCACTGTCGCCAGGCTGCACCGAGGCTGCGTAGCGCTCGGCCACTCCGCCCGTCACTTTGACCCGGTCGATTTCGACCACCCGCGCCACCGGAGTGCCGGGCGCCACCATCTCGCCGAGGTCGACGTAGCGCTCGTCGAACACACCGGAGATCGGCGCCCTGATCGTGGTCCGCGCCAGACGCACCTGTAGTGTCTGCAACCGGGCTACCTGCAGTTCCGCCTGGTATTTCGCTTCCAGATAGGCGATCTCGCTGCCCATCTGCTCGTCCTCCCAGAGCTGGCGTTGCCGCTCGAAACGCTCATCCGCCAGCTTCGAGCCAGCCTCGGCCTCGGCTACCATGGCGCCGAGAACGCTGGCACGGATCTTCGCGATCGGCGTGCCGGCCTGGACGAAGTCACCTTTCTCGGCCATGAAGCGCTCGATCACTCCGGTCTCCTCGGCGCTGACGTCAACGTCGTTCAGCGCCGCGATCTCACCTGTCAGCCGGATGTAGGTGGCGAAGTCGGCTGGAGCGATCGACTCCACCTCGACGTTGACCACTTTGACGAAGGCTTCGTTCGTCTCAGCCGCCTCGCCTTCCTGGCCCGATGGGCTGCAGCCGGCGGTCACGATCGCGGCCACGAGTCCGAGCGCCAGTCCGGCGCTGCTGAGTTGCGAATTCTCTATCTTCACGGGTCGTGCCCCTTCCTCGTTGTTGCGACCCTATTCCGAGATGCTGGTGTCCAAATCGTCCGGAACACCCACATCGACCAGCGGGACGATGCCCACCGCTTCATCCAGTACCGCCTGCGCGATCAGGTAATCGTAGACCGCCTGTGCGTAGGCGAATTCCGACTCCCGCAACAAGACTTCGCCTTCCGTTACATCCAGCTGCGAGCTGACCCCGGCCACGTACTGCGCCGTCACGATCTCGAACCCGCGGCCCGCCTCGCTCACCGCCCAGCGCTGTGCTTCCGCTCGCTGCCGCGCCTCCTGCAGCGCTTCGTAGGCCGTGCGGATCTGGTTCGCCGCCTCTTTCTCGATCAGGTCACTCACCACATAAGCCTGCTGCCGCGCCAGCGCGCGCTGCTGGACTCGGGCCGAGCGCTGGAAACCCTGGAATATCGGAATCTCCACCACCAGCCCGACGGCGGCGTTGGTCGAGCGCTGATTACCGCGCTCGCCGAAGAAGTCCGGCGCGCCGTTCTCCTGCGCGATGAGCCCGGCGTTGAAGATCGCGTTCAGCCTCGGGTAGTAGCTGGTCCGCTCGTATTTGACGTAGGCGTCCTGCAGCTGGTAGTTGAGCTGCGCCTGCCTCAGGTCGGACCGCATCGTCCGCGCCATCTGGTACAGATCTTCTACCGATGCATCCAGGGCGCCCTGATACCCGACCAGTCGAAGTAGCTCCCCGTTGGCGCCCTCGTTCTCCTGCGTCGACGCCAGGTTGATCTCGTGAAGCTCGCCCGCCACGCGGATCGGCTGTACTTCGTCCAGCCCCATCTCCACCGACAGGTCGCGCTCGGTTCTAGCCAACGCGTTCGCCACCCGCTGTAGATTCGGCCGCAGGTTCGCCAGCCGTACCTCCAACCGTAGCACGTCGTAGTTGCTCGCCAGGCCCGAGCGGTTCAGCGCTTGCGTCTCGTGCAGCGTCTCTTCCTGACGCCTGATGCTCTCCTCGACCAGCCGCA
>JBDHHX010000194.1:0-7316 GCA_039589155.1 Gemmatimonadota bacterium
AGCTCCTGGCGGTGCGGCAGCCAGTAGCGCGTCTCCCACAAGCCCTGCTGGATGGCGGCGGATACCGAGAGGATCCGGTTGGCCCATTTCTGGCCGTCGGGGTCGTCGTCATCGGCCCAGAGCGGGCGGCCGACGAAACGGATCTGCATGGCGCCGATGTCACCAGTAGCGGCGTCGACCCAGAGAGAGCCGACGACCAACGACTCGTCGCCGCGGGTCGGCGTCACCCGCACCTCGATGAGGTCGACGCGGCGGCCGGGAACCAGCAGCGCCACGGTGTCGCCCAGCTCGTAGCTGTAGTAGCGCTCAGCGCCGTCGGCGAACGGGTGGATGGCGGCGCGGTTCGGAATCTCGATGCTGCCGAGCACGCGCAGGCTGTCGCCGGGTATCGTGGCGACGAACCAGGGCTGACCGAAATCGAGGCCGGCTTCCACGTCGCGGCCGAAAGAGGTCACGTAACGCTGTCCGAGCATGGTGACCTGCAGGCCGCCCTCCCGCTCCCAGGCGACGCCGGAGGCCAGTTCGCTGGCTATGATCAGCTGGGGCGGCGCGAGTGGATCGGTGATCCAGCCCGCTGACGCGCGAGATCGATGACGTCTTGAGCCAGCGTTGTGCCGGGCAGAGCCAGCAGGAGCAGAGAGGCGGCCGCGACGTGCGCGGCAGCGCTAAGGTCGAATCGTGCTGAGTGCATCGGTTGCCCAATCATCTAAACTCACCAGTGTGTTGTTTCTCCAAACGAGCTTGTATTGGCCGAGCCGCGCGTCCCAGTCTGGGTTGTCCCCGGTGGCCAGCCAGCCGTCGATCCACTCGTTCTCCGGTATGGCGGCCAACGCGTTCTTCAATACGTGGGAATCGACGGGCGAGTTGCGGCGTGCGGCCTTGAGCGCCTGTTCCAGGGCGCGGCCGCGGTCCTGGAAGCCGAGGTCGAGCAAGAAAGCGGCGGAAGCGCCCCCGTCATATATGTAGCGGAAGGTTTCGTCTTCCCAGAAGTCCTTTTCCGCATCGACGATAGAGCGATTCCCGTAGAGCGAGCTGTTGCGATAGCGCGTCAAGCGTGCGGTGACTTCGTCGAGAAAGGCCTGTGGCTCGATGAGGCCGCCGGCCAGGAGGATCTTGAGGGCCAGGTAGTCGGTGAATCCCTCGGCGAACCACTTCGGCGGATCGTTGGCAAAGCTGAAGCCGATCGGGATGTACCAATGGGTCAGCTCGTGGGCCGTCGTGTACATCCACTGCTGGAACTCGATCTCGGCCGGCCCGGCTCCGCCGACCAGGACGATTCCGGATGCGCCGATCACCTGGCCACCGGCGCTGAGTCCCGGCACGCTACCGGGTACGCGGCCGGCGCCCAGCACGTAGTCACCGGCGGCCCAGCCGTTGTCGGCGATGCGGTAGAGGCTGCCGGAGATCTGCTCGGTCGCGTTGAAGACGCGCCGGTCATCCACGGGCCAGCGCCCGTAGATCGCCGTGGTCAACGAGTGGCGACTCACGTTGGATCGCTGGGTCCGCAGAGGACCGACGACGAAGACCGAGTAGAGGATATCGCTGATCTCGTAACCGGTTCCGGCACGTTCTTCGACGCTGGCGACTCGCCAGTTCGACGGCAGGCCGGTGAACCAGATACGCGCCGGCTGCGGCCCACGTCGCGGGCGACCGATCCAGACGCGCGGCAGCATGTCGCCGCCCAGCAGGTGGCCGCCATCGGATCCCAGCTGTGAAGCCCGGTGATAGAGGAGAGATTCGTCTGGCGGCGCCAGCACCAACTGGTAGGAGATGGTGACGCGTTCCGGTGTCTCGACCTCGATGACGTGGTGGCCGGCGCCGATCTCGCCGGCGTCCATCGCCACCGGGATAGCGCCGCTGGGGCCCCAGGCCTCCAGTTTCTTGAGGCGCGTTTCCAGTCCGGGGTACCCGTCCCAATCGGCGCGGAAGAGCAGGTGTATCGACTGGGTCCGAGTCACGTCGAGCTCGATGCTGGCGTCGAGGAGATGCGCCCCGGGGTCGAGACGAAGGCGAAACTCGGGGACGACATCGACCGCGCCGCGAGCGGTCTCCGCCTGGCGCGGCAGGTCAGGCCCGTCGGGAACAGGCTCGTCGGCGACGGGTCGCCCGGCCTCGCGCTCGGATTGGCCACAAGAGACGAACGCCAGCACGACAGGGAAGATGACGAGCCAGCGCTTCACGCTGCGTCCTCCTGCTTCACGGGTAAGAGAACGACGAAACAGGTGCCTTCTTCCGTATCGCGTAGGAAGATGTCGCCGCCGTGGGCGCGCACCGTCTGACGCACCAATGCCAGACCGAGCCCCGTTCCGCGTTTCTTCGTGGTGAAGTCCGGGTCCCATAACCTCGAGCGATCCTCCTCCGAAATGCCTGGCCCGTTGTCCGCGACGGCGACCTCCACCGTGTCGTTCCGCAACGTCAGCGACACACAGATGCGACCATCCGAGCGGTCCGTCAACGCCTCGACCGCGTTGCCCAGCAGGTTTCTGAAGGCTCGACTGAGCGCCTCCAGGTGTCCGTCGACGAGCGGCACGTCTTCTTCTGCATCCAGCGTGCCGCTAATCGTCTGCGGCAAGTCGCTGGCCAGTAGCGCGCCCAACATCTCGCCCAAATCGATCTCGCTGGTCGGGCCCTCCGGCAAGCGGCCGAGTTGGGAGAAGGTCCTGGCCATCTCGTCCAGGCGTTCCGCCTCGTCGGCGATCACCTGCAGCGGCTCATCCAGCTCGTTCGCCTTACCCTGCGCGCTGAACATTCGCGCCTGCCGCAATGCGAGCATGAGCGGCGTGAGCGGGTTTTTGATTTCGTGGGCTACGCGTCGCGACATCTCGGTTGCTGCGCGAAGCCGCTCCGCCTCCAGCGCCTGGCGGCGACCTTCTTCCAGTCTCATCGCCATGGAACGGAAGGCTCCGCGCAGCACGGAAAACTCGGGCGGCTCGCGTTCGGCGCTGCGGCCGGTTTCCGGTAAAGACTCCTCCCGCGAAATGCGGTCGGCCCAGTCGACGACTTCGTTCACCGGTCGGCTGAGCCCGCGTGCCAGTTGCCTGGCCGACCAGATGGCCACGAGGGCGAGGGAGATCCCGAGCACCAGTGCAGCCCAGGGCAACGCGGCAGCCAGCCGCTGCGCGATCAGGTCCCAACGGCGGGCCAGGCCGACCGAGCGCGACAGCTCTGCCTCGTGGTCCTCGGCGGCCGCCTGCACGACGGAGTCGGCGACGGTCGAATCGAGAGCGGTCAGCAGGTCAGCGCCCGTCTCTCCTACACGGCTCCACGGACCCGCACCGCGTGCCAGCTCCACGTAATTGCGGAGTCCCCAGGTGGCGAGTCCCAGCAGCGCCACCGATGGTGCAGCTGAGAACAGGAAGAGAAGGATGAACAGCCGGGTCGCGAATGAATAGCGGCGCCGCTTCATCAGTCGAAGAGGGCCTCGTAGACCCTGGCGGCGGCGCTCTCGAAGCTTCCCGATGTGTCGATGTGGGTCACGAGATCCGCTTCATCCTCGCCCAGCGAATCGAATGCCTCCCGCTGGTCGGCCAAGAGCTCGATTCGTCCGTCGGTAACTTTGCGCGCCGGTTTGGAGAGCCGCTCATCGAGGGTCGCGTCCGGCGCAGTGCACTCGACGATGGCGAAGAACGCCTCGCGCTCGGCTGCGACTTCTCGGGCGGCGGCCCGGTAACCGGCGCTCGACCAGGAAGCGTCGAGCACGATCGAGTTGCCCAGCGACAATTCGCGGCGCGCCTCATCCAGCAGCGCACCGTATGTCCGATCCGTCCACTCGCGGGAGTAGATCCCTTCGCCGAAGGGAACCTTGTGCTCCTCGTCCGGGTCGAGCCCGGCGAGTCGCTTGCGAACGAAGTCGCTGTGCAGAACGCTGACGCCGGCGCGGCGGCCGAGCTCCGCCGACTGCCGCGTCTTCCCGCTCCCCATAATGCCGGCGAAGATAACCAGGCGGGGGCGCAACCCGACGGCGTCGGCCAACGAGAGATCGAAGAAGCGGCGCGATTCCTCCGTCGCCGCACTCTTCTCAGCAGCGCTGGGTCCCGGCTGATCGATGACGAACGAGCGGACTTTGCCGCGGACGTAAGCGCGGTACGACTCGTAGAAACGGAGCAGCGCGGGGAGGCGCACGTCCGGCGAGCTGACGTAGTAGGCGTCGAGAAACGCCCTGGCCAGGTCGGGCCGACCGCGGTTACGCAGGTCCATCGACAGAAAGGCGATGTCCGACAGTGTATCGGAATAGCGGAAGCGCTCGTTGAACTCGATACAATCGAGGACCCGTGCCTGTCCGGTCGCCGGATCGATGAACGTGTCATCCGCCTGCAGATCGCCGTGGCAGTCCTTGACCCAGCCGTCTTCGACGCGACCGCGGAACAGGTCGGCGTAGACGCGCATGAAGCGCTCGACCTCTTCCCTGGTCCTCTGCCACGTGTCGCGCGACAGCGTTCGCCCGATGAATGTCTCGGTCTGCTCGAAGTTCTCGTCCCAGTTGTGGCGGACGACTTCGAGAGAGCCGAAATGCGCTATCTCTGGCGAGGTCTCGACGCGACTGTGGAAGTCGGCAATCAGGCGACCGAGGTCGCTCATCATGTCGGGCGTCGCGTCGCCTGTTTCGATGAGCTTCGACAACCGCTGCTCGTCGGGCAGCCGCTTCATGACGACGGCGACTTCCTCGACGATCGCCGGAGCGGTGAAGCTGAGCCGGCCGCTCTGGTCGCGGTGGACGGCGGCGACGTCGAGGTAGACGTCGGGCGCGATGCGGCGGTTGAGCTCGAGCTCGGCGATAGCGGCCTGACGTCGCTTGGCGAGCGTGGAGAAGTCGAGGAAGCCGAAGTTCACCGGCTTCTTGACCTTGTAGACGTAGCTGCCGGCGAAGAACAGGTGAGAAACGTGAGTCTGGCTGTGCTCGATCCTGTCGACCTCGTGAGCGTAGCTTGCCGGCTCGAGGAAGAAGTCGATGATATCCTGGGGCGTGGCGGCCTGGCTCACTCGGGCTCTTCCTCTCGATTGATGCTGAATGCGCTGACGCGTTCCAGCGTACGCTCACGGATCTCGGCCGGCGCGAGTTGCGGTCCAACCGGTTGGCCGGCGCTCATCCAGTGGACGAGCAACGGCTCGACATCGGAGCCGCAGTCGGGACAGGTCTCGGGCCATTCGTCGGTCTGGTGGAGCGGCACGATGTCATCCTCGTGACAGTCCTCGCAACGCAGGACCTGCTTGGCGCCTGACCATTTGCCGCGCTTGGCGATCGGTTTTCCGTCGATCTCGACGATGTCCATGCTGAAGTCGACAACTGGAGCGCCGCTGATCCACGTCCCGACCCCGTAGCCATCAGCTACAGGGTTGAGGTCGAGGATCGAGTCTTCGTCGATACCGCCGCTGACGAACAGATCGACGTCCTCGAAGCCTCGCAGGTCGAGCTCCCAGCGAACCTCACTGAGGATATCGAAGAAGTCGCCGCGCCGACTTTCGGGTGTGTCGAGCCGTACCGCTGCCAGTCGCTCGCCGAGCGCTTCCGCTACCTCCAGTGCCGCGAACTTCTCGTCGGTGAACGTGTCGATGAGCGAGATGCGTGGCACCTTCTCGTCTATCACCTCATCGAACGCCAGCGTGGCCTTCACGGTGTCGCCCATCACCAACACGAGTGCGTGGGGGATAGTCCCGACGGCATCGATGCCGAGGAGCTCGGCGCTGGCGACGGCGGCCACACCGTCGCAGCCGCCCAGGTAGGCGGCGCGCGCGATCATCGGCGCGATGGCCGGGTGCATGCGCCGAGCGCCGAAGCTGATGAGCCGGCGGTCGGGCCCGGCGGCCAGCCGGCAGCGGGCGGCGCGGGTGGCGATGCCGGAGGCCTGGCAGATTAGGCCGAGGGCGGCCGTCTCGAAGACGCCGAACTCGCGGTAGTTGCCCTCGATCTCGAGCACGGGCTCGAACGGCCGAAAGATGGCGCCCTCCTCCATCGCCCGAACCTTGACGTCGATGCCCTCGAGCAGGTGCGCGACCTCAGCCAATCCGCAGAAGACGGCCCATTCCCAGTCGCCGGGGAACGACTTCGCCATGAACTCGGCCCGCACGTAGGCGTCGACGCCCTTGGCATCAAGGATCTGCGCGGTCCGCTGGAAATAGACGTCAGCGACCGCGCCGGCCTTGATTTCTTCTGGCGTGGCTATATGGAACGGCATCGTGGCTCCCGTGTGGTCTCTGGCGGCAAAGGTAATACGCGGGGCTGGCGTAGGGGAGGATGGAGGGTGGTGCGGTGGTGAGTGGTACGGTGGTGCGGCGGTGGGATGGCCGGATGGCCACCGCACCACCATACCACCGTACCGCCATGAGTGGCGCCCCGGCCGCCAGACCTTAGCTTATACATAGGATTCCACCGAAACACGGAGCGCGGAATGGACGCCCGCTGGCGGACCATCGAGCATACGGCCGACCTCGGCCTGGAGGTCGAGGCGTCGTCGCTCATGGAGCTTTTCATGGCCGGCGCCCATGGTATGGCCGGCGTGCTTCTGGGCCGGGAGAGCGGTGCGGCTGAGGGCGGCGCCGGTGCGACGGTCTGGCGCCAGCTGGAGCTGGAGGCGCCGGACGTGGAGGCGTTGCTGGTCGATTGGCTGCGCGAGTTGCTCCATATCCAGACGACGGAAGGCTTGTTGTTCGCGGCAGCGGAAATCGAGACGCTTGAGGCATCGCGGCTGGTCGCCCGAGCGGGGTTCGGGCCCGTGGCGGACGTCGACCCGGTGGAGCGCGAGTTGAAGGGCATCACCTACCACGACCTCGAAGTGAGCCGGCGGGACTACGGCTGGTTCGCGCGCATCGTCTTCGACCTCTGAGGCTGAGATGGCGGTCGAGGGTTACAGGCTGGAACGCATCGATGAGCACCGTTGGCGGGTGCCGCGGACCGGTCCGATGCTCACCGACGGGTTGGTCTTCGCCAACGACGAGTTGATCACACACATCGAGGGCGATAAGAGCCTGCAACAAGTGGCGAACGTCGCTTGCCTGCCAGGTATCCAGGGCCCCTCCATCGCCATGCCCGACATCCACTGGGGTTACGGCTTCCCGATCGGCGGGGTCGCCGCCTTCGACGCCGAAGAAGGCGTCATCTCGCCAGGCGGCGTTGGCTACGACATCAACTGCGGCGTGCGCCTGCTGCGATCCGACCTGACGGAAGAGGATCTGCGTCCGCGGCTGTCCGGCTTGATGGATCGGCTCTACCAAAACGTGCCGTCCGGGGTGGGCGCGTCGCGCGCCGATTTCAAGCTCGCCCACAAGCAGGTGACGCGCGTTCTGCAGAAAGGCGCAGCTTGGGCGGTGGAGAACGGCTA
>JBDHHX010000195.1:0-8598 GCA_039589155.1 Gemmatimonadota bacterium
ATAGATCTGGACGTCGCGGCGCTCTGGCGTCGTGACCGTGACCTGGGGCGGCGGCGGAGCTTCAGCTGTTTCTCCACACGCGCTGGCGATGGCGGCGGCCAGCAGGACTGCTCCTGTTACGCGGATCTTGTTCATCTATCTGTTTCCTTCCTCTTCGTTTTCGCTCGAGCCCTGTTCCGTGCCCGATTCACCTTCCGAAGTACTCATCCGGTCGGGCGCTTCCTCATCGAGCACCCAGCCACCGCCCAGGGCGCGATTCAGCTCGATCAGATTCTGGATGACCTGACCTTCACTCGCGGCGAGCTCGTCCTGCTGTTGGAAAAGAGATCTCTGCGTATCCAACAGGTTCTGGAAGTTCGTGAGGCCCGAGATGTACTGTGTGCGGACCAGGTCCACCGCTCGCTGGCTGGCGTCGGCGGCCTCCTCGAGCCGCGCACGGCGGATCCGCTCGCGGTCATAGGCTATCATGGCGTTCTCGACCTCCTCCAGAGCGAGGAGAATCGTCTGCTGGTAACCGTTCAGCGCCTGGTCTGTGCGGGCCTCCTCGGCGCGGATGTTGTTGCGGATCTTTCCGCCCTTGAACAGGTCCCAGCGGAAGCCGGGGATGATCGACCAACCCAGACTCCCTTCTTCGAACTGGCCAGTGAACGTCTTGGCGACGGTCTGAACGGCTCCAGCCAGAGAGAAGCTGGGGTAGAGGTCGGCTGTCGCTACACCGATCCGGGCCGTCTGCGCCGCCAGCTGCCGCTCGGCGCTACGTACGTCCGGCCGGCGGCGAAGGATGTCCGCCGGAACACCGACCATGATGTCGGATGGCTCGCGGGGGATGACTCCATCGCCCTCGGCCAGTCGGTCGTTGACGGCGCCCGGCTGCTCGCCGAGCAATACCGACAGGCGGTTGAGCGAGGCGTTTAGTCTCGTCTCCAGCGTCGGGATGGTCGACTCGGTCTGGGCCAGGTTCTGCTCGGCCTGGGCGACGTCGAGCGCCGACGTGAGACCGGCCTCGAACCGGTCACGCGTGAGCTCGAGGCTCTCCCGCTGAGCCGTGACGTTCTGACGCGCATACTCCAGTCGCCGCTGCAGCGAACGTACTTCCACGTAGCTGAGGGCGACTTCGGCGTACAGAGAGACCAGCACATCTCGGTAATCCTCGATGCTGGCCTCGAACTCGGCGGTGGCCGCTTCGACGCCGCGCCGGATTCGTCCGAAGAGGTCTATCTCCCAGAACGAGCTGGCGGTCGTTTCCCACTGGTCGACGGCTGAGGGGTCACCGCCAACCCCTGTGATCAACTGGCCAATAGGACCGTTCTCGCTCAGCTGGGACCGCGAGTAGGCGCCCTCGAGCACCAGGTCGGGGTACAGATCGCCTTTGCTGATGCCGCGCAGCGCCCGCACCTCGGCCACCCGGGCCACGGCGATCCGCAGGTCCAGGTTGGCCAGCTCGGACTCCCTGACTAGGTTGGTGAGCGTCGTATCGCCGAGGCTCTCCCACCACTTCGTGATGTCCGGCTCCTCCTGGGACATCTCGTCCTCGACGTCGGCGTACCACTCGTCGGTGACCTCGACCTCCGGCTCGACGTAGTCGGGGCCGACCTTGCAGCCGGCCAGGGTCAGGGTCAGACAGAGCATGGGAAGTCTCAATCGCTGCATGAGTTAACTCTCCCCGCAGTTCGACCCGGGCCGGGGGCGGCGGGTCGCTGATGATTCACGTGCTGGAAGCGGTAACAATACCGTGTGGCCACTCACCGCGACAGGAGGCCGGGCCCGAACGGCGGCCGCCGTTGCGCTCGCAGGCGAGAATGGGCATCGTTGCCGCTTCGAGCACACCCGAGGAGGAGTTGGCATGGAAGAGCAGGGACGGATCGAGGGCCAGCAGAGGCTGGAGCTGCTGGGCATCCGCAACGTAAACACCGTTTGGTGGAACCTGAACACGCCGGCGCTCTACGAGCACACGCTTCAGCGTCATGAGGCGTTGCTCGCCCAGCAAGGCCCACTGGTCGTCCGCACCGGCCAGTACACCGGCCGCTCACCCAGGGACAAGTACGTCGTCCGCGAACCGTCCAGCGAGGGTGACATCTGGTGGAACGATGCGGTGAACCCGTCCTTCGAGGAAAGCCGCTACAAGTCTCTGCGCTCCAGGTTGGCGGCCTATCTGCAGGGTAAGGATCTCTATATAGAGGACTGCTACGTTGGCGCCGATCCCGCCACCCAGCTACCGATACGAGTGATCACCGAGAGCGCCTGGCACATGCTTTTCGCACGAAACATGTTCCGGCCGGAGCGCGATCCAGAAAAGTTGGCGCGCCACATTCCCAAGTTCCACGTCATTCACGCGCCGGGTTTCAACGCCCACCCCGAGCTCGACGGGACGCGCTCAGAAGTCTTCGTGCTCATTCACTTCGGTAAAGGCGAAGCGATCATCGGCGGCACGGCCTACGCCGGAGAGATCAAGAAGTCGATGTTCACCGTGATGAACTACCTGCTACCCATGCAGGGCATTCTATCCATGCACTGCTCCGCCAACTACGGGAAGGACGAGAATGACGTCGCTGTCTTCTTCGGGCTGTCCGGAACCGGCAAGACGACTCTGTCCGCGGACCCGCACCGTACTTTGATCGGCGATGACGAGCACGGTTGGAGCGACGAAGGCATCTTCAACTTCGAAGGCGGGTGCTATGCGAAAGTCATTCGCCTCAATCCAGAGACAGAGCCGGAGATCCACGCCACGACGCGGATGTTCGGGACCATCCTCGAGAACGTCGCCGTCGACACACGCACGAGGACCCTTGACCTCGACAGCGATGCCTTAACCGAGAACACCCGGGCGTCCTACCCACTGACAAGTATTCCCAACGCATCAAAGACCGGTAGGGCAGGACACGCGAAAACAATAGTCATGCTCACCGCGGATGCCTTCGGCGTACTGCCACCTGTGGCGCGGCTGACGAGCGCGCAGGCGATGTATCACTTCCTCTCCGGCTACACAGCGAAGGTCGCTGGCACCGAGCGCGGCGTGACCGAGCCCCAGGCGACGTTCAGCGCTTGCTTTGGCGCCCCGTTCCTTGCGTTGCACCCGAGCGTTTACGCGAAGCAGCTCGGCGAGCGGATGGAGGAGCACAACGTCAACGCCTGGTTGATCAATACGGGGTGGAGCGGTGGGCCATTCGGTGTCGGCGAACGGATGAGCCTGCCGTACACGCGTGCGATGGTGACAGCGGTTCTTGATGGTTCGCTCGACGAGGTCACGATGAAAGAAGATCCGGTCTTCGGCATCGCGGTGCCGGAATCGGTCCCGGGCGTACCATCCGAGGTGTTGCAGCCGCGTGAGACGTGGTCGGACGGGAACGCGTACGACGATCAGGCTCGCAAGTTGGCGGCGATGTTCGTGGAGAACTTCAAGCAGTTCGAGGCCGACGTATCGGACGAGGTCAGAGCCGCGGGGCCCGTGGCTTGATCCCGCTCTAGAATTCTCGATATTCCGTGGTTAGGAGAGCCGGACGCCCGTAGTCACGGCGCCGGACGAAGCCCGCCATTTGACCGTATCCAGAGACTGGAGAGTCGGATGTCTCTTCGCTCCGCGATCGACCAGGTCCTCATCATTTTCGGCGTCCTCATCATTGTCACGGTCGTGGCTCTGCTGGAGCAGGAATCGTGGACCCCGCTGGGGATGGCCATGGGGGGCATCCTGCTCGTCGGCCTGGGGATCTACCGGCTCGGCCACCGCGTGCTGCCCAACCGCCGCGTCTACATCGGCCTCCGCTCAGAGGTCGACTACTTCATCAGACTGGTACGACGGCTGAACCTGTACACCCTGCAGAACGAGAACGACCAGATCGAGATTCTGCGCCAGGAGATGAAGAACTCGGTTGACCGGATGGTATCTCTGGCCGGCCGGCCCGGCACCGTGCAGAGTGGCGGAGACGAAACCTCCGAGTCCTAGCCTGCCGCCTCGAAGAACGCGCTCGCGTTCTCCAGCTCAGACCAACCGAGGACGGCGACCGAGTCGTCGACGTAGTCGGGCGTTCGCATACCGTTCAGAACAGAAGTCACTCCGGGAGTGCTCTTCAGAATCCAGAGCGCCTTGCGCGACAGACCTTCATGCCGCCGCTCCTCGGGTAGCAGCGGGTCGACGGCCGCCGCCAGCGCGGTGCTGCGCGTCTTCGTCTTCTCGGCCGCTTGACGTCGCAACTCACGCATCAGGTCCATGAGCTCCGCCATGTAGCTGTCGCGCCACTCTATCCAACGATCGCTCAGCTCGCCGTCCAAGCTGCGATCAAGCGCGCCGACGACGCTCATCACCGCCAGGCTGACCTGTGACTCGACCTGTGACCAGTGGGCGATCCCGGTGACGACGGGTTGCACGTCTTTGAGCCGTTGTGAGAGCTTGAAGTAGTCGCTGGGGTCGAGGGAGTCGGGTGCCACTTTCAACTGCGGTGCGATCTCCGAACTGAAGGTGAACTCGAGGTCCGCCAGGCGTCCGAGTTGCTCGTCGAAATCGATTTCAAGTTCTTCGGGCTCGATGTCGGCCAAGCGCAGCAAGCGTCCACCGACGAAGGCATTGAGTGGCCGGTTCGCCAGCACGGCGATCCGTTCGTCGCGCGCCAACTCCAGTACCGTTTTGTCGACGTTCGCCCCCTCCTTGCGCTCGAAGGCCGCGCCCGCTTCCAGCAGGTTGAGCGGAAGCTGAAGGACACTGAAGTGATGGTTCTCTCCGGCCGCCCGGCGCGCTGCCTCGATCATTCGCGTGAGCGAGGTAGTGTTCTTCTTGGAAGTTGGAGCGACGACGGTGTTGCTCGAGACGCCGTATCCCGCGATGCGACCTTCGGCGACCTGGGTCTCGAGGTAGTCGAACGCCTGCCCGATGCGTCGGTAGAACTCTTCGCGAGCCTCCTCCAACTCGTCGCCGGCCCGCGCCACGGCATCGAGGAAGTACTCCGGGTTATGCAGCAGAATGAAATCGACTGTTTCGAGCTCGAGCCTGTCCAGGCACCGTCGAAGCTGGTCCTGGAGAAATTCCGGATGGATACAGTGCCACAACCCCTCTTCGTATTTCACTAACTCGGGATACGGTGAGCCGTGCGCTTCCAGTTCCCGGGCCGTCTCGAGGGTCGTACCCTGCAGGTAGCCGATCTTCGAGACGATGATCACTTCCTCCCGGGCCGTCTCGGCCGCGTCGATCAGCTGGCGCAGGGTCGTGCCGACCAGCCGCTCGCTTCCACCGTCCATGTAGTTCGTCGACGTGTCGATGAGATTGACGCCGGAACGTAGCGCTTTCACCAGCGTCTCCCGGTGCTGCGGATCGCGATCGTGGACACGGTAGCCGCCGAACCCGAGACGGCTCGTCGTCAGCCCGCTATCGCCCAACGGCGTGTAGCCGTTCGAGTTGTAGCGTGAAGCGTAGCGAGCCGTCGCGTCCGGCGTGGCGCGGCCCGGAAGGTGGAGCGCGATGGAGATGCGCGGTGCCTCGGTGACGTCATCCTCACCCAGTGCATTCACGACGTCACCGACATCCGTTATCGGCGCCTGGCAGGCGAAGTCCCGGCAGACGTACAGAGCGGCGGAATCGTTGATGAGCGCCTTCCCCTCGAGGAGTGGAAGCGCGGTGGCTTTGCCCGGCTCCCGCGGGTCGAATTGCGCCTGGATTCGGTTCGGCAGGAAATGGTTCGCCAGCTCCCGCTTCAGCGCCTCCAGGTCGGCCGAGCCTCGCTTCCCGACCAGGGCGAGCTCGGTGGGTCCCTCCAGCAGGAAGTCGACGGCGCAAAGGCTCTTCGCGAAACCGCGTGGGAAACGACCGATTGTCTGGCCGTAAGCCTTGATCGCCCCGACGGCGGCGTGGCGCAGGTCCGCGCGATCCATGTGGTAAGAGATCCGCGCCAACGCCTGCGCGGCGACCGCGTTGCCGGCCGGCGTGGCGCCGTCGGCGCCCTCTCGGTAGCGCATGATCAGCTTTTCGTGATCCCGCGCCGTATTGTACAGAGCGCCCGTTTCTTCGTCGATGAAATCGGCCAATGCGCGCTCAAGCAGGCGCTCCGCCTCGCGAAGCCAGCGGGCCGAGCCGCCTGCCTCGTAGAGGTCGATCAACCCCTCGCCCAGGTAGGCGTAGTCCTCCAGGTAGGCGTCGAGATGGGCGATACCGTTGCGATAGGTGCGCAGCAGACCGCCATCGTCTCTGGACAGCGCGCCGAGCACGAACTCGGCGGCGCGCTCCGCCGCTTCCAAGTAGCGCGTATCGCCCAGGACGCGATGGCCCTCCGCCATGGCTCCGATCATCAGGCCGTTCCATGCGGTGAGGATCTTGTCATCTAGCCCCGGTCTTACTCGCTTGAGTCGCGCCTCGTACAGCTTGGCCCGCGCGGTATCCAAACTCGCCTGCAGATCGTCAGCCGCAACGCCCAACTCTTTCGCCACCTCCTCCAGGCGACGCGGAGTGTTCGGGATACTGACGCCCTCCCAGTTGCCGGTCAGGCTGATGTCGTAGTGGGCGGCGACGTAGCGAGCCTCTTCTTGATCGAGGACCTCGGAGAGTTGTTCCGGTGTCCAGACGAAGAACTTGCCCTCGAGGCCTTCCGAATCGGCATCGGTGGAAGAGAAGAACCCGCCTTCGGGCGCCGTCATCTCACGGAGCACGTAGTCGAGCGTTTCCCGCGCGACCGTTGCGAAGAACGGCTCGCCTGTGACCTGGCATCCTTCGAGATATGCTTTGATCAGGAGCGCATTGTCGTAGAGCATTTTCTCGAAGTGCGGGACCAGCCAGCGCTCGTCGGTGGAGTAGCGGCCAGCCAGCGCTCGTCGGTGGAGTAGCGGGCGAAGCCGCCACCGATGTGATCGTAGATCCCGCCCCGTGCCATGGCGTCGAGCGTCTTTCGAACCATCTCCGTCGCCTCGGGATCTTCGAACCGTCGCCCCAGCCTGAGGAGCAGCTGCAGACCGACCGCCGGCGGAAACTTCGGCGCCGAGCCGAAACCGCCATAGCGGGAATCGAACTCTCCGCGGTACGCCTCAAGCGCCCCTCTGAGTTCCTCCTCGCCGACGGCGAGCGGAGGACCCGCGGCAGACTGTTGACGCAACTGGCCCGCGAACTCGCCGGCTCGCTGACTTAAGCCGTCGCGATCCTCGCGCCAGGCGCGCGCGACCTCGCGGAGCACCGTTGGGAAGCCGGGCCGGCCGTGCATGTCCGTCGGTGGGAAATAGGTGCCGGCGAAGACGGGTTCCAGGTCGGGCGTGAGGAAGACGGTCATCGGCCAACCGCCCTGGCCGCGGTTCATGGCCAGTGTGGCCATCATGTAGATCTCGTCTATATCGGGCCGCTCTTCTCGGTCAACCTTGATATTGACGAACGAGTCGTTCATCTGGGCGGCGACGAGCTCGTCCTCGAACGATTCGCGCTCCATCACGTGGCACCAGTGGCACGACGAGTAGCCGATGCTCAGCAGGATGAGCCTGTCTTCATCGCGCGCCCGTTCCAATGCTTCCTCGCCCCACGGGTACCAGTCCACCGGGTTGTGAGCGTGCTGAAGCAAGTACGGGCTGGTCTCGCCGCCCAGTCTATTCATTCGAATCCCGCTCGTGATCGTGATCGTAATCGCATACACATGTCGAGTACGATCAGGATAATGATAATGATAGGGAGAAGGAAGCTATGAAGCGGGGGCTCGCCACGGCTTGCGCGGCGAGCCCCGGGTTTATCCGCTGAGCGCCGGTAACCGTCCGGTCTTCGTACGGCGGCCGGTCGCCGGTGACCGGCGGGTTCTCCTGCAGCAACCGTAGCACTTCGGCGATCGCCGCCTCGAGCTGGGGATCATTACCTCGTGCCAGCTCGGTCGGGTTCTCGGGTACCGCGATGTCGGGATCGACGCCGTAGCCCTCCTCGAACCACTCGCCCCTCGTGCTATACATGCGGAAGGTCGGTGACGTGGCGCCGCCGCCATCGATCAGCCCCGGCGTACCACTGATCCCGATCAGGCCACCCCACGTTCTGCTGCCGATCAGTGGCCCGACCCCTGCTTCCTTGAAGTAGTACGGAAACGCGTCGCCGCCCGATCCGCTCCAGCCGTTGATCAGCATCACCTTCGGTCCGAAGTTGGAGACCGGCGGCCACTGCCAGTCCTTACCGTCACGTACTGCCCAGAAAGCCAGCGCCGGCCGGTTGAGCAGCTCGACGAAGCGGTCGGGGATTTGACCGCCGCTGTTGAAGCGCTCGTCAATGATCAGCCCTTCCTTGTGGAACTGAGCCCCGAACTGGCGGACCAGCTCGCTCTGACCATCTCTCCCGGTGCTGCGTACGTAGATGTACCCGATCCGGCCGCCGGTCGCTTCGCACGGTTGGCTTCGATCCACGCCAGGTGGCGGACCCGCGTCTCGCTTCGCAGCGTTTCCACGAGTACTTCGCGGGCGCCGTCCATGCTCGGGCGGTCGTTTACGGTGAGTGCGACGGTTGCGCCGGCCAGGCCCTGGAACGCGGCCCACGGGTCCTTCGACGTATCGAGGCGCATGCCGTTCACCGCCAGGATGTAGTCGCCCTCGCTGACATCGACGCCTGGCATCGAGAACGGCGACCGCGCTTCGGCGTCCCATGACGCACCCTCGATGATCTTCGCG
>JBDHHX010000196.1:0-6773 GCA_039589155.1 Gemmatimonadota bacterium
CTACGTGGCGTTCGGCGACCACCGATCGAAGGAGAAGCTGCCGAACGCGCCTTCTGACTACGCGCACCTGGTTCTGTTGGCCCGCGACCTGGAGGGCTACCGCAACCTGGTGAAGCTGGTCTCGATCGGTCACACGGAGGGCTTCTACAGGAGACCGCGGATCGACCACACGGTGCTGGAGGAGTACTCGAAGGGGTTGGTCTGCCTGTCGGCCTGCATGTCGGGCGAGTTGGCGCAGCACATGTTGCTGGAGCAGTACGACAAGGCGAAGGCGGCGGCCGAGTGGCACGCGCGCCTGTTCGGCGACGGCAACTACTGGCTCGAGGTTCAGAACCACGGCATCCCGGGCCAGGAGAAGGTGAACGAGGGCGTGCTGCAGCTGGCGGGCGAGCTGGGCCTGCCGGTGGTGGCGACGAACGACGCCCACTACCTGCGGCGCGAGGACGCCGACGCCCACGACATCCTGCTCTGCATCGGAACGGGCAAGGACCGGGACGACCCGAAGCGACTGCGCTTCTACGGACAGGAGAGCTACTACAAGTCTGTCGACGAGATGCGTCTGGCCTTCCCCGACCGCGCCGACGTGATCGACAACACGCTGGCGGTGGCGGAGCTGTGCAACGTCGAGTTCGAAAAGAAAGTCTACCTGCCCGAGTTCCCGCGCCCGGAAGGCTACGACTCCGAGGACTCGCTGGTCCGCGAGCTGGCGGAGCATGGCGCCAAAGAGCGCTACGGTGACCCGCTGCCGGACGACGTCAAGGAGCGGCTCGTCTACGAGCTCGACGTTATCACCCGGCTGGGTTACAGCGGCTACTTCCTGATCGTCTGGGACTTCATCAGGGCGGCGCGCGAGCGCGGCGTGCCGGTGGGCCCGGGCCGAGGGTCTGCTGCTGGATCGCTGGTGGCATACGCACTCAAGATCACGGACATCGACCCGCTACGGTTCGGACTGCTGTTCGAGCGCTTTCTCAACCCGGACCGGATATCGATGCCGGACATCGACGTCGATTTCTGCTACGAGCGGCGCGGCGAAGTGATCGACTACGTGCGCTCGAAGTACGGCGCCGACTCGGTGGGCCAGATCGTCACCTTCGGAACGATGCAATCGCGGGCGGTGGTTCGGGACGTTGGCCGCACGTTGGGGTTCACGCCGGCCGAGACGGACCGGCTGACGAAACTGATCCCTAACGCGCCGGGCTACTCGCTTTCGGTAGACGAGGCGGTGGAGAAGGTCGAAGAGCTGAAGCAGCTCTACGACGAAGAGCCCCGCTACATGGAGCTGCTGGACTACGCCGCCACTCTCGAGGGCCTGTCGCGGCACACGTCGGTTCACGCCGCCGGTGTCGTGATCGCGCCTGGCCCGCTCGACGACTACGTGCCGGTGATGACGGCGCCGACCCGGGGCACGGCGACGGAGGCGGCGAACGGCGAGCTGGTGATCACGCAGTACGACATGGTGAGCCTCGAGAAGGCGGGGATGCTGAAGTTCGACTTCCTCGGCCTGAAGACGCTAACCGTGATCAGCGACGCCAGCGAGACGATCAAGCAGCGGCACGACGTCGAGGTCGACTGGGACGAGCTGGAGCTGGACGACGCAGCGGTCTACGAGATGCTGGCCAGCGGGGCGACGGCCGGCGTGTTCCAGTTCGAGTCTTCGCTGGCCACCGATAAGTTGCGCGCCATGCGCTGCGACCGCTTTGACGACCTGATCGCCGTGAACGCGCTGATTCGGCCGGGCCCGCTCGACTCGGGCATGACCGACGTCTATATCCGTCGCAAGCGCGGGATCGAGCCGGTCGCCTACCCGCACGAGACGCTGGCCGGAGTTCTCGAGAACACGTACGGTGTCATCACCTACCAGGAGCAGGTGATGCGGGCGGCGAACGAGATGGCCGGCTTCAGCCTGGCGGAAGCCGATGTCCTGCGAAAGGCGGTGGGCAAGAAGGACCCGGTGCTCATCAGCCAGGAGCTGGACCGCTTCATCAGCCGCTCGCAGGAGCGCGGCGTCAGCAAACACGACGCCGAGCACATAGCGTCGATGCTGGAGACCTTCGGCCGCTACGGCTTCAACAAAGCGCACGCCGCCGCCTACGCCGTGCTCTCCTACCGTACTGCCTGGCTCAAGCGCCACTATCCGGCGGAGTTCATGGCGGCGCTGCTCTCGTCGGAGATCGGCAATACTGACAAGGTGGTGGGCTACATCAACGTCTGCCGCTCGCTCGGCCTCGACGTGCTGGCGCCCCACGCGCTCGAATCGGGCTACAAGTTCACGGTGGTGAGCGACGAGAGCATTCGCTTCGGGCTGGGCGCGATCCGCGGCGTGGGACGATCCGCGATCGAGTCGATCATCGCGGCACGCGTAGCCGAAGGACCGTTCGAATCGCTGTTCGACTTCTGCAGCCGGGTCGACCTGCGGCTGAACAACAAGCGAGTGATCGAGGCGTTGATCGGCGCCGGCGCACTGGACGGGCTGGGCACACGGGCGGCGATGGCGGAAGGTCTGGAGCCGACGCTGCGCGAGGCGCAGCTACAGCAGCGCGAGCGTGAGACGGGGCAGCACAGCCTGTTCGGCGGCGAGGACAACGAGATCATGCGAACGGAACCACCGCTGCCGAAGCTGCCGGAGTGGACGGAAGAGGAGAAGCTGGCGCGCGAGAAGGAACTGGTCGGGTTTTTCGTCTCGGGCCACCCGTTGGACGAACATCGTGACCTGGTCGACCTGTGCGCCGAGCGAGCCAATACGAGCGCGATCGCGGAGCTACGCGACAAGAAAGTAGAGGTCGCCTGCGTGGTCACGGAGATAAACCGTCGCATCTCCCGCAAGGACGGCTCGGAGTGGGCGCGCATCGTGTTCGAGGACTACCACGGCACCGCCGTCGCGCTCGCATTCCGCGACGTCTGGACGAGGAACCGCGAAACGCTGGAGACCGGCGTGCCCGTGCTGTTGAAGGGCAGCGTGTCGGGTCGCGAGCGGGACGAAGGCGACCCACCGGTCTTCCTCGACGAGGTCGTACCGCTGGAGACGGTCTACCAGAGCGGTCGCGTTGCGGTCTGCCTGGACATCGCCGGCTCGAACGACATCGAGAGCGAGCGACTCGATCGGGCGATGGACGTCGCGCGCTCGCACCCCGGCCCGGTGGCGCTGCGCGTACTGCTGCGTAACGGCGGCGAAGAGCCCTCGGTGCTGCGCTCGCGGAAGCTGAACGTGGCGCCGGCGCCGAACGTTCTGGAAGAGCTGCGAGACGTGCTGGGGAAAGAGCGAGTTCGGCTCGTAGAAGTTAACGGGTAGTTGCGGCGCCCGATTGTTCAACTGTCGAAGACATTCACCGGGGCGCCCCCAAAAGGGGGCTGCCCCTATTCATTACGGTCTCAAGGATTAGATTAGAAGGTTCCGCTACCTTGGTGGCAGCAACCTGTTTAGGGCGATAAATGGCATCTCATCAGGACTTCGAGCGCTCCATAGAAGACGTGGTGTCCCAGATCGGACAGCTGCAGAAGCTCGCCAGCGAGAGGGGTCTGGACGTGGAGGCCGAGCTCAAGAGGTTGGAGGCCAAGCTGGACGAGCTGCGGGCCGAGACGATCAAGGCGCTTTCGCCGATGGAGCGCGTGCAGATCGCACGGCACGGCCAGCGTCCGCATTCGCTCGACATGATCGAGCGGGTCTTCACCGACTGGATCGAGTTGCACGGCGATCGAGCGTTCCGTGACGACCCGGCGGCGGTGTGCGGCTGGGCGCGGCTGGACGGCCGCTCGGTGATGGTGATCGGCCAGCAGAAGGGCCGCAACACGAAAGAGAACCTGAAGCGCAACTTTGCGATGATGCATCCGGAGGGCTACCGCAAAGCGCTGCGGATGATGCGTCAAGCTGAAAAGTTCGGTCGCCCGATCATAACGGTCATCGACACGCCAGCCGCTTACCCGGGCATCGGCGCCGAGGAGCGAGGCCAGGCGGAAGCGATCGCGCGGAACCTGCTGGAGATGTCTTTGATCGAGGTGCCGATCCTCGCCGCGGTGATCGGCGAGGGCGGCAGCGGCGGCGCGTTGGGGCTCTCGGTCGCCAACCGGATCATCATGCTCGAGTACGCCATCTACTCAGTCATCTCGCCTGAAGGCTGCGCTTCGATCCTCTGGAAAGAGAACACCGAGGAGGTGCGCCAGCAGGCGGCCGCCGCGCTGAAGCTCACGGCGCCCGACCTGCTGAAACTGGGCGTCATCGACGAAGTCATACGCGAGCCCGAAGGCGGCGCCCACGACGATTGGGATGGAGCCGCCAGGCTTCTCAAGGAGGCGCTCACCCGCAACCTGGACGAGCTGACCGAACTGCCGAAGGACAAGTTGCTCGACGGCCGCTACGAGAAGTACCGCAAGATGGGAGCGTGGGCGGGTGGCTGACGGAATCCCCGGCGGCAACGGCCGTGACCGGGAGCGCCCCGAAGCGCCGGTCCCCGGCGAGCCGATCCCCGAGCCGGCCGACGCGGACGAGGTGCTGGCTTCGCCGGAAGAAGTGCTGACTGCACCAGAAGTCGAAGCCGAAGCGCCAACCGACACGAGCGAGCCACCGCCGGCCGCCGCCCCAATCCATGGCATCATCAGCAAGGGGCCGGCACCGCAGCTTCTCGAGATACGATTCAAGGGCAAACGCCGCGACTTCTACACCGCCCACGTGACGCCGCCGATCCGATCGCGCGAGTACGTGGTGGTCGAGGCCGACCGCGGTCAGGACCTGGGCGTGGTGACTACGTTGGGCGAGCTGGCCCGGCGGAAGTGCGAGGTGTGCGAAGGCTGCGACGCCAACGCCTTGCCGGGCAAGCGAATGCTGCGGCGCGCCGCACCAGTGGACGTCGAGCGGCTGTACACGATGCGCGGCGAGGAAAGCGACATCCGCAAGACGGTCCGCGGCATGGTGAAGGAGCAGGACCTGAAGATGAAGATCAGCGATGCGGAATGGCAGTGGGACCGCAACAAGCTGATCATCTACTTCACGGCGGACAAACGAGTCGATTTCCGAGCCCTCGTCCGCAACCTGGCGAAGCGGTACCGTACACGGATCGAGCTCAAGCAGATCGGCGTTCGCGACGAAGCGAAGCGGTTGGACGGCGTGGGTCGCTGCGGTCGCGAGCTCTGTTCGTCGAACTGGCTGCCCGAGCTGAAGCCGGTGACGCTGCAGCTGGCAAAGGATCAGAATCTGTCGCTCAACCCGTCGCAGATCTCGGGCGCCTGTGGCCGACTGATGTGCTCGCTGCGCTTCGAGCACGACTTTTACGTTCAGGCACGCAAGCGCTTCCCCAAGGAGGGCCGACACGTGCGCACGTCGGCGGGTGAGGAGACGGTGGTCGCGATCAACCTGTTCGCGAACCGCGTGACGCTGCGCGGCCCGACGGGCGAGGTGAGGACGCTGGCCCTGGAGGAGCTGAAGCAGGAGACCGCGGAGGCGCGGAGGAGCGCACGGAAGAACTAGAGGTTCGGGCCTTGTCCAAGTTCTACATCACGACAGCGATAGACTACTCCAACGGCGACCCGCACCTGGGCCACGCGTTCGAGAAGATCGGCGCCGATGTGATCGCGCGGTACCGCCGACTGTCCGGTGACGACGTTCATTTCGTCATCGGGATGGACGAGCACTCGCAGACCATCCTGCAGCCGGCGGCGGAGGCGGGCGTGACGCCGCAGGCCTGGGTCGACCAGATGGCGGCCACGTTCTCGGAGGCGTGGGAACGGCTGGCGATCAGTCACGACGTTTTCATCCGTACGACGGAGCCGCGTCACACGAAAGCGGTGATCGAGCTGGTCGAGCGGACGAGGGAAGCAGGCTACATCTATCCCGGCACCTACGAAGGATACTACTGCGAGCGCTGCGAGAGCTTCAAGCAGGAGAAGGACCTGGTGGACGGCCGCTGCCCCGAGCACCCGGACCGTGATATCACCTGGACAAAGGAAGACAACTACTTTTTCAAGCTGTCGGCCTTCCGTGACCCGCTGTTGAAGCTGCTGGAGGAGCGCCCCGAGTTCGTGCAGCCGGAGATCCGGCGCAACGAGATCCGCAACGTTCTCGAGGAAGGACTTCAGGATGTATCGGTCTCGCGGCCGCAGCGCGAGTGGGGTATCCCCTTCCCCGGCGATCCGGACCACGCGGTTTACGTCTGGTACGACGCGTTGATCAACTACATGTCGGCGGTCGGTTTCCCCGACGACAGTTACCGCGAGTGGTGGCCGGCCAACCAGCACGTGATCGGCAAAGGCATCACGCGGCACCACTGCATCATCTGGCCGGCGATGCTGCTGGCCGCGGGGCTCGAACTGCCGAAAACCGTGTGGGCGCACGGTTACATCCACTGGGGCGGCCGCAAGCTCTCGAAGTCCGCGGGCACGGAAGTGACGTTAGACGCTGCGATCGAGCGTTACGGTACCGACTCGTTGCGCTACTTCTTGCTGCGGGAAGTGCCCTGGGACGGCGACGGCGACTTCACCTGGCAGCGTTACGACGACATCTACAACGCCGAGCTGGCCAATGATCTGGGCAACCTGGCCAACCGGTCGCTGGCGATGATCCACAAGTACCGCGGGGCGGAAGTTCCTGCGGGTGCGGAGACGGAACTGGACCGCCAGGCGCAGGAGACGCTGGAGACGTATCGCGCGGCGATGGACGGCTACCTGATCCACAAGGGCGCCGCGGCGGCGTTGGCGCTGGCCGGCGCGGCGAACGGGTTCATCGAGACCCAGGGACCGTGGGCGCTGGTGAAAGACGAGTCAAAAGCGGCCGAGCTGGACGCCAC
>JBDHHX010000197.1:0-6761 GCA_039589155.1 Gemmatimonadota bacterium
GCCTGGGGAACGACGCCGGCCGGGTTGCCACGGAACTTCTCGGCCGTGAACGAGTCGACCTGGTATATCCGGTAACGTCTCATCAGTTCGCCATCTTGACGGCGGCCAGGCGTTTCACGCTCTCCAGGTCGCTCCTGGTTCTCACTTCGATTCGGACACCTCGCCCCTCGGCATACTTGGTGGCACTGTCGATGTCATCGAGTAGTGATTTCGGAAGATCGCCCTGGTGAGCGGCCTTCACTGCCTTCTCTCCCAGTACGAAGCCCGCAAGAAAGTGCCGCTTGCACGGAGTCATATATAGAACCGTTCGCTTCTTACGCTTCAACTGCAGCGACCAGCCCCACTTCGCACCCGAGTACATCCACCTCTCGGTCAGCGGCCTGTACTCGGAGGCCAGGTGTTCTCTGAGATCGGTCCAGAGAACACTCGAGCGGCCCAACTCGTCTGCCAGCTGGGCAGCACGTGGCTTCCGTGACTTCTCATCGAAGATGCTGAGCGCCATGGCCATGCCTCCATCAAGTCCGACATGACGCGATGGTCAGGGTTCGCTGTGTGGTATGTTTTAACAATAAGCTTTCAACCAGCTCGATCCAAGCGGTTTCGAGCTGCCCAAAAAAAGAAGCGGGCCGACGCCTGGGGTCGACCCGCCATCACCACTTCCACGGGCTGGCAGACTACCGGGCGTCCTTCCAGTTCCACCACTTGAGCAGCTCGGGATCATGATCCTCCTGGTCCGCGTAGTACACCGCGCAGCGGAAAGCGTAGAGAACGCAGCGATCGATTCTGGCGCCCCGCATCGCGCAGAGATTGTCGTACAGGTTCTCGGGATCGGTGCCGCGGAGGTCTTCAACGCGGCGGAAGCCGAGATCTCGAAGGTCGGCGGCCATGCTGGGCCCGATGCCGGGAATGCTCTGAAGGCTCGAAGTCCGTGATGAGGGCATGATGATCAACCTCGAGCCGCGTGCACACCTGCCCAAACCACGAGCGCCGTAATCGCAGCGGCGACGGCGCCCGAGGCGAGGGAGATCGCGACGCCGGCGCCACCCCACGCGTAAGTGGACAGCGCAGCGGTCACGGTCGCGGCAACAGCCCAGGTGATGAGCGGCCACTTCACGTTGCGGTGCTTGGTGAGGATCAAGAGGATCGCAATGGCGCCGAAGATGACGTAGGTCAGCTGCGCCGCCACAGAGACCTTCTTCAGAAAGGTATCGTTCGCCCTCAGCGAGTCGGTGGCGTCGAGAAAGCCGCCAACGCAAGACGCAGCGAGGACCAGCAGCACGAAGCCAAGCCGCAGACCCGGGAGGAGACGCTGTACTGTGGTTGATGGCATGTTACTCGACCCTCACGGTTCGGCCCTGTCCGGGCGCGACATCCAAAACGACGAAGCTCTCGGCCGTGCCATATTCGGTTAGCTGCAGCATCGCCTCGAACCGGGTGCCGTCGACCATCAGCCAGTGATGCTCGCCGGGGAAAACCGCGCGCCATCGAAGTGCCGGGCCGGAATCGTTCTCGAGACGCGTCTCTCCGAGACCCACGTGGTGCACGTTGATCTGGTTGGCGAGGGCGGGCACGTGGTCGAGCCGTACCCAGCCGACTTCAGCCGGCAGGCGGGGTCGCGTCTCGATCATGGCCTGCGATGCGACGGGGTTCACGCCGACCAGGTAGCGGACGATGCCGCCGACGGCGGTGAATGGATTCTCTGGGTACTCGCGGCGAGCGAGCGCCGGA
Organism: Gemmatimonadota bacterium; assembly: GCA_039589155.1. Classification (GTDB taxonomy): domain Bacteria; phylum Gemmatimonadota; class Gemmatimonadetes; order Palauibacterales; family KS3-K002; genus Kutchimonas. Next base: position 1,729 of record JBDHHX010000197.1, read on the forward strand.
TCCATCTGGGCCATCAAGTAACGAAATGCAGCGTCGTCGCGACCGTGCAGGTAGTGGGTCTCGGCCAGGTACGAGTTCTCTTCCACATTTGTTCCGGTCTCGAGGTTCTGAAACAGCCGGTCCGCTCGGTCCGGCTCGACGATTCTGAAGTAGAGCGGGAAGATCTGCATGGCCGGGATGCGGGTGGTGTCGAATGACCCATCCTGGATGATTGAGCTGTAGAAACGGCCAAGCTCCGGGTTCCACCACGTCTCGTTGTAGAGGCGCTTCAATTGTCCGGCCACGCGGGCAAATCTGTCGGCGTCCTCTACTCTACCCCGCTGCTCGAGCATCCGGGAGTACGCCAGGTTGGCGGCGTATTGTGCGGCCACGAGATCACCGCCGGTGAGGGCTCGCGGGCCGCCGCCCTCCCAGTAGGTCGGTATGCCGCGGATCCCGTTCTCTTCTGAGCTCTCCATCAGTCCGTCGCCGTTCACGTCCCAGGTCGCGATGTAGTCGGTGAGACTGCGGCGGTAGAACTCATCGAAGACGGGGTCGTTCAGGTAATCGGCGTCGCCCGTCCACTCGAAGGCACGATAACAGGTCTGAACAACATCGAAGTTGGCCGGGAGGTTGTACCAGAAATCGTCGTCACTGCGATAGTCCACGGGAGCCGGCTTATCGTGCCTGTTGATTTCCCAGTAGCTGCACCAGTCCCGCGACTCGGCGATGCCGAGCGCGAACCTGGTGTTCATGTTCTTGGTGTGCTCCCAGAGGCCGAGCGCGAGTGCACCTGTCGCCTGGTGCGACGCGTCGCGCATGCAGAATGCTTCGCGCCCGGGCAGCGCCGCTTCGTACCACTTCCCTACCGGATCACCTTCGTAGGCGTAGGCGAGCGACTGTCGCTTGGCCCAGTCGAAGCCTTCGACCAACGGCACAAAATCGGATGATAGTTCGATGGCTCCGATGGTGGGAGCGTACGCCGGAGGGTCCTCCGTCCCACAAGCCAACGACAGGGCCGCGGCCACAGAGAGGGTGATAGAAATGCGTAGCTCCTTCATCAGTACTTTCTGACGAGGATATTCTCCGTCGGCAATCGCCCCTGATCCAACCCGGTCAGCACGTGACCCACCGCGGCCACGTAGCGGTTGGAGCGCATCTCGACATCCTCGTATAGCGTGAGCGACAGGTTGCTGAAGAAGTACTGCTCCGAATCGATGTTCACCTCGACGACCCGGGCCGGCTCGCCCGGTCGCGACTCGATCACCAGCTCGCCGGCGGCTCGGAGTGGATCGCCGTGGGCCAGCAGTGCGGCGCTCACCCGGCCACTGCTGCCGGCGAACGTAGAAGGCGCGAGCGCCACGCGGATCACGCCGAAGCGATCGGTGATGTAGAGGTAGCGACCGGGTTGCAGCCGGCCGATCGTCGTCGCGTTCAGCAATGGGTAGCCCGACCAGCGGCCGCCCGAGCCTTGGAAATCACGGTAGAGGTGCTGCAGGGCGATGTCGCCGTCCTTGTCCGGGTACAGGACAGGATCGGCACCCTCCCGCATCCGGCTGACGAGCGGCGGACCCGGAACGAACGCATCCACATCCCTCACATCGTCGCCGAACGAGAACGAACGGTTCTCCGCCAGGAGGCGCTCGTAGCCCTGGCGATCGCGTACCACGGGCTGAGGCGCTTGAGCGTAGAGATCGAAGACGGGCTCGAGCCCGTACTCCGCCGCCGCTGGCGGTCCCGTCGTCGTCCTCCCACTGTCCACCGCAGCAAGGTAGCGGGTAACCGCGTTGGCGTATCGGGCGATGGGGCCCGCCACTTCCTCGGTGATGTCATCGATCTGCGCCCGCTGTGCCCAGATCAACCAGCGGTGCTCCTGGATGGTGAACACCTGGACCAACGCGGTTTCGCCTGCGATGGAACCCTTGAGCAAGCGGCCCGAGTAGCCGGGCGGCATCGGGTGAAATAGAGTGTCCGACGGCTGCAGCTCATCCAATGCGACACCACCGGTCGGCACCCACAGGTGGCGCGTGATGTTTCGCGACGCACGAGGGTCGGGCGCGATGATTCGTAGGGTGGTGCGGACCAGATCGGCGGTGTCGGGAAGCGTGGCGCCGAGGTCGAGCGGACCGAGGACGAAGTACCCCGAGTCTACGGGCAAGTGGCGGTTGAGCGCGGCCACCGCGGCCTGCTGCCAGCTGCCGGGTCCCTCGAATGGGATCGCGTTGGGATCCCGGTCCTCCTGGGCTGTGGCGGCCGCCGGCAGAGCCAGTACCGCCAGCAAGAACAGGGACCTTCGGACTGTCGATGACGATGAGGATGATGATGAAGATGAGGGTGAGGCCTGTCGAGCCTTACTCCTCATCTTCATTATCATCATCATCGTCATCATCATCGTCCTCGACATGGCAAATCACTCCCTATCGATGATCAGCGTAACCGGACCGTGATTGACGAAATCGACATCCATCATGGCGCCGAACGAGCCGGTGGCTACGGGGCTGGTCCCCTGACGCAACATCTCGACGAATCGGTCGTAGAGCCGTTCGGCCTCATCGGGCTCCGCCGCATGTATGAATGACGGGCGCCGCCCTTTTCGCACATCCGCGTACAGCGTGAACTGCGAAACCACCAGGATTTCGCCGCCCACATCATCTAGCGCCAGGTTCATCTTGCCTTCTGGGTCGGCGAAGAGCCGCAGCCCGCGCACCTTCTCCACCATCCAGCGCAGTTGCTCTTCGCCGTCACCGCTGGTGAACCCGACGAGCAGCAGAAAGCCTCGGCCAATGGATCCGACCACCGCACCGTCGATCCGGACTTCGCCACGCGATACTCTCTGAAGAACGACCCGCATGGAGGTGGAAGTTGCGGCTGGGGATGAGAGCGCGCAACTAGTGGTTACCCGTAACCGGTGACCGGTTACCGGTCACTCAACTGTGACGCTCTTTGCCAGGTTCCGGGGCTGGTCCACGTTGGTGCCGCGCAGCACGGCGATGTGGTAGGCAAGCAGTTGCAGCGGGATGACGGTGAGTACGGGCTGCAGCATCTCGTGTGTCGTGGGGACCTTAACAATGTGATCGGACAGGCGGTCCAGTTCGCCGTTTCCGTCGGTAGTGATGGCGATCACCTTGCCGCCCCGCGCTTTTACTTCCTCGATATTGGAGAGGACCTTTTGGTAGACGCGGCCCTTTGGCGCGATGAAAACGACAGGCATATTCTCGTCGATGAGCGCGATGGGACCATGCTTCATCTCCGCCGCCGGGTAGCCCTCGGCATGGATGTAGCTGATTTCTTTCAGCTTGAGCGCACCCTCGAGTGCGACCGGGAAGTTGTAGCCCCGGCCCAGGTAGAGGAAGTTCTTGTTCAGATGATAGAGCTCCGCCATCTCGCGGATCTCGTCGTTCCGCTCGAGGATCTCGGAGATCTGGTCCGGCAGCTTCATCAGCGCTTTCACGACCTCGCCGGCCTGACCCCGCATCTCTTTCTTGCCCGTACTCAAGTACAGGGTGACCAGGGCGAGGGCGACGACCTGTGAAGTGAACGCCTTCGTGGAGGCGACACCGATCTCGGGTCCGGCATGGATGTAGACGCCGCAGTCGGACTCGCGAGCGATGGTCGAGCCGACGACGTTGACGAGGGTGACGACGCGAGCGCCTTTCTCCTTCGCCTCGCGGATCGCTGCGAGGGTGTCGGCGGTTTCGCCGGACTGGGAGATCGCGATGACCAGCGAGCGCTCGTCGAGCACGGGGTCACGGTAGCGGAACTCGGACGCGTACTCGGTTTCGACCGGGATTCGGGCGAATTCCTCCAGCATGTACTCGCCGATGAGCGCCGCGTGCCACGACGTACCGCACGCGGTCAGCACGATACGGTTGTAGCTCTCGATGTCCTGCCAGGGGAGACAACTGGAGAGGCCGCCCAGTCGGGCGACGCCCTCGTCTTCCAGCAGCCGGCCGCGCATCGTGTCGCGGACCGAGTCGGCCTGCTCGAAGATCTCCTTCAGCATGTAGTGAGGGAAACCGCCTCTTTCGATGGTGCCGAGGTCCCAGGACACGCGGCTCACCTCTTTGGTCAGCGTGTGGCCCTTGAGGTCGAGAGTGCGGTAACCGTCTCTATCGAGGACGGCGAGCTCGCCGTCGTCGAGGTAGACAACGTCGCGGGTGTGCTCGACGACCGCCGCGGCGTCGGAGGCGATGAAGTAGGTGTGGTCCTCGCCAATACCCAGCAGCAAGGGCGAGCCGTTTCGCGCCGCAACCAGTTTCTCGGGATCGCGTGTGGAGACGACGGCGATCCCATAAGTCCCGTCGACCTGCTGCAGCGCGGCGGCCACCGCTTCCTCGAGGTTGTCCTCGAACGCTTCCTCTATGAGATGAGAGAGAACCTCGGTATCGGTCTCGCTGCTTAGGGAGTGGCCGAGCTCCTCGAGTTTCTTCCTCAGAACGGCGGCGTTCTCGATGATACCGTTATGAGCGACGGCGAACTCGCCGCTGCAGTCGAGGTGTGGGTGGGCGTTGATCTTGGTGGGCGCGCCGTGGGTGGCCCAGCGTGTGTGGGCGATCCCGGTGGTCCCCTGCGGAAGGTCACCGCCGATCGACTGGGCGAGGTCGGCGATCTTCCCGGGCATCTTGCGCGTGTCGATCGAGCCGTTCGAACAGACGCTGATACCGGCCGAGTCGTACCCGCGGTACTCGAGGCGGCGCAGCCCGTCCAGCAGCAGCGGCGCTGCCTCGGCCGATCCTATGTATCCTACGATCCCACACATACCAAGGAGTTCCTCCCGCCAGTCACCCGCCCCCGGCCACAATCGCTCCGGCGGCTTCCACCAGCTCCCTGATCTCGGCCTCGTGGTCCGCCGGTCCCTCCGCTATCACACGCAAGATCGGTTCCGTGCCGGAGGGCCGAATATGCAGCCAAAACCGCCGGGTACGCCAGCGCAGGTGGATCCCATCGCGCCGGTCGATCTCGGCGCCGGGAAAGGCCTCTTCGATCCGTGCAAATAGCTCTGAGACTTCTACAGCCGAGCGGGGAAAACGATCCTTCACGATGCGGAATTGTGG
>JBDHHX010000198.1:0-6738 GCA_039589155.1 Gemmatimonadota bacterium
ACAAATGTTTCCACTGGCCCGCTCGGCAGGTGTGGAGGATATGAAATCAGCGGCCAGCTGGTGAAGGGAGCAGACGAAGATGCAGAAGCGGAGGAAGGGCTCCGGTGCAAAGCGCCGACGCAAGCCTGCCAGTCGGAGCCACGTGGATCGGCCACAGGAAGGCCCGTACACCGAAGACGAGCGGCTGTTCAGCCGAAGCATCAAGGAGCCGGAGCGGGTCGAGCGTCCGCTTGCGAAGGAGGCTGTCGAGGTCATCGAGCCGATCGAGGACACGACGGCCAAGGATCCCTGGCGCGTTTTTCGGATCATGGGCGAATTCGTGGACGGCTTCGATGCGTTGGCGCGGGTGGGGCCGGCGGTATCGGTGTTCGGATCGGCGCGGACGCCGCGTAGCGATCCCGACTACAAGGCGGCGGTGGTGACCTGTCGCCTGTTGGCAGAGGCGGGCTTCGCGATCATGACGGGCGCCGGGCCCGGGATCATGGAGGCGGGAAACAGGGGTGCGCGGCAGGGGAAAGGTCTTTCCATCGGACTGAACATCGAGCTGCCGTTCGAGCAAGAGACCAACAAGTACGTCGACCTCAACCTCTCCTTCCGCTACTTCTTCGTGCGCAAGACGATGTTCGTGCGGTACTCGGAAGGCTTCGTCATCTTCCCTGGCGGATACGGAACGATGGACGAGCTGTTCGAGGCGCTGACCCTGATCCAGACGGGCAAGGTTCACAACTTCCCCCTGGTCATGTTCAACACGCGTTACCACAAGTCGATGATCCGTTGGCTCAAGGCGACGATGCTGGACGGCGGAAAGATCTCGCCGGAGGACCTGGGCATCATTCGCTTTGCCGACACTCCCGAGAAAGCGGCCCAGATAATTGTGGACGCCCGTGGGAAGAACGGAATGGTGGAATAATTCTGCCTGTCCGCCTAGCTTGACCTCGGTGAGACTCCCACGAACCGAGCGTTGAGATGGCCAAGAAGAAAAGTCACAGTTCCTACCTGAGCGGGCCGCCCATCGACCCTTCGCCGATCAGCGGAACGGAGTCGACGGCAGACCTGATCGACGGCGCATTCCTGGCATACAACGCTGGACGGCTGGGCGAGACGTGCCGGCTGTTCACCGAGAAGATCCTGGAGCCCGACGTCACCGTGGGTCTGAGCCTGAGCGGTGCGCTGACGCCGGCAGGCCTCGGCATGTCGGCGCTCATCCCGCTGGTCGAGGCGGGCTTCGTCGATTGGGTCGTCTCCACGGGGGCGGTACTCTACCACGATGCGCACTTCGGGCTCGGGCTGGAGATGCGCCGCGGCCAGAGCAACGTGAGCGATGTGAAGCTTCGCGAGGAAGGCGTCGTTCGCATCTACGACATCTTTTTCGACTACGACGTTCTGCTCTCGACCGATGCCTTCTTCCGCCAGCTCATCGAGGCGGACGAGTTCCAGCGGGCCATGGGCACGGCAGAGTTCCATTACCTGTGCGGCAAGTATGTGGCTGAACGTGAGAAGAAGCTCGGGCTGGGACGGAAGTCGTTCCTCGCCGCTTGCTTTGACGCCGCCGTTCCCGTCTATACCTCGTCGCCCGGCGACTCGAGCATCGGGATGAATGTGGCGGCGAAGGCGCTGGCCGGCAGCTCACTACGCATCGACACGGCGCTCGACGTGAACGAGTCGGCGGCCATCGTGCTCGACGCCAAGCGATCCGGCGGCAAGAGCGCCGTCGTCATCATGGGCGGCGGCAGTCCCAAGAACTTCCTGCTGCAAACCGAGCCGCAGATCCAGGAGGTGCTGGGGATCGACGAGGAGGGCCACGACTACTTCGTCCAGATCACCGACGCGCGTCCGGACACCGGCGGTCTTTCGGGGGCGACGCCCTCCGAGGCGGTGAGCTGGGGGAAGGTCGATCCCGAGGCGCTGCCAAATACGGTGGTCTGCTACCTCGACGTGACCATCGGGCTCCCACTGCTCGCTGCGTACGCGCTGGCGCGTCACGAGCCCCGAGCCCAGAGGCGGCTCTACGAGCGCCGCCCCCAGCTGCTGGACGCGCTGCGCGCGGAATTCCAGAGCCAGATCGACTGAGAAGGGGCTCTGGGAATACTCCAATCAGATTATTGGAGTCGGAGATTCGTGGAGTGATGGACTTATGGAATGCACGTCGTTCAGGGATCCATAATTCCACTATTCCCCGATGCCACTAATGTGATTCGAGAATTCCCGGCCAGTCGCTAATGGGCCGAGTCGAGCGCACGATGTTCATCCCGGCATCCGCGAAGTCGCCGAACGCGCGGTCGGCGCTGTCGGTGAAGTCGACGACGCCAGGAACCACGACCGGCGACGTACAGTCCTCCAGCAGGTAGACCTTCTTGACGAGGGCCGGATCCTGGGCGTGGACCTCCGTCAGCAAGTCGTGGATCGTCCAGGCGACGCAATGGCTCTTCGCTTGCCCGGCGATGACCACGAAGTCGTACTCCAGCAGCTTCTGGATGAGCGGCGCGTTCCTTTCGGCGATCGCAGCGCCCTCCGGGTCGTACATGACTTCGGGATGCAGAACCGAGTAGTGCTCGGTGAGCGGGTTGTTCCCTTTGATCTCGAACCGCGGCTGCGCGGCGCGAGCGATGCTGTGGAAGAAGACGGCCTCCTCGACGGCGGACACCAACGCGTGTCCGATACCGCCAAGCATCGCGTGGTAGGGCCACACGAGCAGCGGGTACTTGCCGCCCTCGGTCAGCGTGCGAGCGTAGTGGCGCGCGTGTCGCTCCAGGTACTCCAGGTCGCCGCCGGCCACAGTTGAAGCGATCGCCGGGTTCACCCTCCATACACCGTTCTCGATCTCTTCATGAGTGATCACTGTCTGGCCACCGGTCGGGTGCTCGCCCGCATCGTTCAACCAGAAGATCGGGTGGAAGATCTGGATCGACGTGTGCGTGTCCATCGTCGGGGCGATCTGGGTGATGGTCCCGAGGTTGCCGTAGATGAACTGGCAGAGTCTTACGTTGTCCTCGACGGCGCCGCGGCCCGACCTTCCGCCGACGAACAGTTCGAACTCGGGAATGCAGAAGGTGTTCTGGCAGTCGACCAGGACCAGGCAAACGGTGGCCTCGTCCTCGGCGGCGGCCCGAATGCCGTGCGTCCGCGCCCAGGCGGCGGCATCGCCGGAACGCTGGGCGTAGGGGACACGCCAGATCTGGCCGACTTTGTCGGGCTCGAAATGAGCCGGGGTCGGTAACGCTTTGACGCTCACACCTGTCCTCCCATTGAGAAGGGCCGACCAGCTCAATTCGGCCGATGCAACGGTTCAGCACCCTATCGGCATCTAAACTAGTGGGCGCCGGAGCCAGGCGGAAAGCCGGTTGCCCGACGGGTTCCTTCTTTCTTCGAGCAGGTGTGAAGGTATAGATCGTGAGTGGAGCGTGAGAGTTCTTAGTTGGCTACCATGGTGTTTGCATCCGGTGTACGGCTGTCGATCGGGTCTTTGACATTTCCTCTTCTCTACTGGCCGCTTCGCGGCTCTGCAGCCGACCGGTACGACACTTGAACTTGTTAATGCTCGGCTCATGGAATTGGGGTTGCCGAAAGGCGCCCCTTTTCCGCATATAGGCCCGGAACCTCAATCGACGGAGAGCTGCAGATGCGTTTTGCCCTGGTTATCCTGGCGGCCATCACCGTTACCGCGTGCTCGGTCATCGGTGGTTCGAGCGGCCCCGACCCGCTGGCTGGTTGGGGAGGCTCGTGGGCCGGCTCCTATTACGGGGCGGCAGGGAACTCCGGGGACATGGAGTTCGAGCTCTCCACGGATGCAGCCGGCGCGACGCTCGGCGTGGCGCGGTTCTACACCGGCGCCGGCGTCGACCGGGCCCGATTGCTCGACCCGGCGTTAACGCCCGATTCGATGGAAACCAGCATGATGTTTGATAGGATGTCGGTGGAGATCCGCGGCGCCCGCCTGCAGGATCGAGCCGAGGGCACTTATCTGCTTCGTGCCTCGACCTCAGGCTCGGTCATCGACTCCGGCACCTGGGAGGTTGAGCGTCGGGTCGCGGGGACGCGCTAGAGGTCGACCGGGCCGCCTTTGATCGCCTCGTCGAGGAAGCTGCTGAGCTTGCTTATCCCCTTCTTCACCGCGCTGCTGTAGTAGGACGCCGCCTCCTTGGCGTCCTCACTGTAGGCGCGCTGGTCCTCGCTCCGCCGCACATACTCGCCGCGTACGATACGGTCGTAGTGACCTTCACGAACCCAACGGCGCAGCTCGCCCACTCGCAGCACGTGGAACGGATGCGTTGAGCCCAGCAGGTTCATCACCTTGAACACGGCGTCGCCCAGATCCCCGTCCTCCTCGTACTCGTCCGACTGGACGATGAACTCGTTCAGGTTCATCGCTTCGCTGTGGTGATCGGTGCCGCCAGCGAGCTTCATGAACGCACCCATGACTGCGTCAGGGTCCTGTGTGCCCAGTAGTGCGGCCCGGTCGCAGGAGAGCTCGCTCTTCCGGTTCCACTCCGCCATGGCCAGGATGACCGCGCCGATGGCGATCCCGGCGATAGGAAGCTGACGCTGGGCCAACAGCAACAGCAACGTGAAGACGGTTCGGTAGAGAACATGGTCGCTGGCGATGTGGCCCACCTCGTGAGCCAGTACCGTCTCCAGCTCCTCACGGCTCAACAGATCCACCGCGCCGCTGTTGATGATCACGAACGGCTCCTCGACGCCCAGGGCGCCGGCGTTCACTATCGGTGTCTGCGAGATGTAGAGCTCGGGCTCCCACCCCAGGTCCAGCGTATCCAGGGCCCGCAAATGGAGATCGTGGATCCACCCGTACTGCTGGGGGGTCACCCGGACAGCCTGAGCTTGGAAGAAAAGACGAAGTCCCCGCTCGCCGAACAGGCCGACGATCTTGCGGACCACGTCGGAGAAGCCGGGTATCGAGTTCAGGCTGCGCAGGGCCGCCCGATCCGCCGGGTGCTCCCAGGTCCGGGACGAGATATCGGTCAGCTTGACCCGGCCGCCAGGTGCCAATGTGCTGTTTGAGTCGCTCATGAAACCAATCTCGCGTGGGGGCAATGCCCCGTCAAATGGGCCGTTTCGCGGCGGTTGACCCCACCGTTGCCAAGCCGCGCAAGGGACCACATATTTCAGGTCCCCAGGCCCTAGCCCGCTATTCCAGGTCGTTCCAGACGCAACGCCCTGTCAGGCGTTACGACAGGCGTGCGTCGGGGGTTTCATAGCTTGGGGCGGCAAAGGAAGACAGGGATCGTCGAGGGCAGCCGCTGGGTCATTCCCACGGCCCCGACGTGAGCTTTAGGAGCCTGCGGCTCCGTCACACGCAATACCAAGAGGAGGAGCGATGGTCAAACGACACGTGCGGTTGGCGACCTCCGCAGTGCTCAGCGTGTTCGCGCTGGGGTTGGTGAGTTGCCAGACGGGCGTGAAGCCCGAGGAGCTCGATGCCGAGCTCGCGAAGGTACGTGAGGAGTTCCGGGCGGGCGACGACGAGTTGTCAGGCCGTATCGATCAGCTCAATCGTCGCGTCAGCAGCCTCGAGGCCGAGATGCAGTCTCTCCGCAATGACTTCAACGTCACGATGGAGAAGGCCACGGGGATGCTGAAGTTCAACGTTCCGGTTCACTTCGACTTCGACAAGGCTGACGTCCGTGAGCTCGACAAGGCGGTGTTGGAGCGCTTCGCCGAGGTGGTGAAGGAGTTCTACGCCGACGCTCTCGTCACCGTTGAAGGCTTCGCCGATCCTGCTGGAAGCGAGGCTTACAACACTCAGCTCGGTCGCCGTCGCGCCGACTCGGTCAAGCGGTACCTGACCACTGCGGGTGGTTTGACGGCCGACCAGGTCCGGGCGGTCAGTTACGGCGAATCACCCGATCGTCAGGTAGTTCCGGGTGCTCGTGGTCCGGGCGTAACCGGTATCGAGAATCGCCGCGTCGCTCTCGTGATCGACTACGGCGGCTCGGTCCGCGGCGCCGGCATGTAGTCCGACGCTGCGCAGTCTTCAAGGCGCCCCGCGGCCCGACGGGCCCGCGGGGCGTCCTTTTTTGATGGGAATTCTCGAATAGGATTCGGGGATTCAGGGACTCGGGGAATTCGGGAAAGTGAAAGAGCCATCTATCGAGCTTCCCTAACTCCCCGAATCCCCGATTCCCCGAATCCTATTCGAGAATTCGATGGAAGAACATGAGCGACGATCTAACCACTTTGCTGAGCGCCGCCCCCGACCTCGGCGATTTCGAGGCCGAGTACCGCGCCCTCACAGAATCCTGCGGTCTCGCCGCCAGGGTCGATCGTGGCTTTGTCGTCGTGGCTGGCGACCGCCGGGCCGAGATGTTGAACGGGCTCCTTAGCAACCAGATCGACGACCTCGTCGGCGCCGGCCGCCACGCCCTTCTACTCACCGCGAAGGGGCGGGTGCTCTCCGACCTGCGGATCTTCCCGCGAGCTGCTGACATGCTCCTCGAGGTGCCGCGGCGCGGGCTCGCCAACCTGTTGGACGCCTTCAAGAAGTACCTGCCCCCGATCTATGCGACGTTCGAGGATGCCAGCGATGAGCTCGGCCAGCTGGCGGTCTACGGTCCGAAGGCGGCGGAAGCGTTGCTCGAGTGTTGGGGCGATACGATTCCCGAAGAGCACCTCGCCGTCGCCGACGGCGCGATCGATGGACAGCCGGTCCTCCTGGTCCGGAACCGCCGCATGGCCGCCGACGGCCTCGAGCTCATCGCGCCCGCTGCCGGCATCCCGAAACTA
>JBDHHX010000199.1:0-6724 GCA_039589155.1 Gemmatimonadota bacterium
CGGCAGCCGGATCGACGGACACGACGAATCGCCGACCGGCTGGGACGACGCCGGCCTTTGTCTCGACCCGAAGCAGGACAAGCCGGGTCTCATCATCGAGGATCTCGACGACCTGCAGCTGTGGGACGACTCGGGGATCTCTGGCGTGCCCTCGGTGGTCGAAGACGAGACCATCGACGACGACATCTTCAACGATTTCGATGGCCCCTCTTGGGACGACCTGATCGCCATGGCCGACCACGTCATCGGTACAGAAGGCACCTGGCTCGAGGATGACGACGGCAAGGTGAGGGAGACCGTTCGTCCGTCGTACCACGACGACGGCAGCTGCAACACCAACGATCCGTACAACTGGGGCTCGAACGTTCCGGGCGATCCCTGCTACAATTACTTCCCGATCATCTACCTCGAGGACGGCGGCATGCGGACGAACCTGGGCGACGGCTACGGCCAGGCGATCATCATCGCCGACGCCGAGTTCGACCTCCAGGCGTCCGACGAAGACGGCGCGTGGGCGGGCCCGGGCGAATTTGCCGGGATCATCCTCTCCCGTGGCTGTTTCGAGATCAACATGTCGCAGAACTTCTACGGCGCCATCGTCCAGGACCGGATCGACCACAGTTCCTGCGGCGACAACGAGAGGGGTCTGCGGATGCAGAACGAGGACGCCCTTGACGACCCGGAAGTGCACTACAGTTCCTGCGCCATCGACCGTGCCATCCGGCTCTCCGGCGTCGGCGCGTTGTTCGGCTGGCACACGCTCGAGCGCCCGTTCGAGGAAGTGCTGCAGTAGTAGGCGCAGGCTTGTTGGCGATGGGCGCCGTACCTTCTGAGGTCGGCGCCCGTTGCGTTTGTCCTTGCCCATCGCGGAATGAGGTCTTAACCTGCCACTAGCCCAGTACCACATCCCCTGAAAATACAATCCGCGGAAAAGTCGAACGTCGTCCGGAGTCCATCTGCAACGACCGGGAGGTGACGCATGCAGATCCAGGACATCATCATTGACTCGGTATCGAACTTCGTGCGCGGGATCGGGGATTTCCTCCCCAACATCCTTGCGGCGGTCGTCATCCTGATCGTCGGTTGGATCGTCGCCAAGCTGTTGAAGGCGGCGGTGCTTCGTCTTCTGAAGCTGGTGAAGTTCACGACGCTGACCGAGCGAGCCGGGATCGATGACTTCCTGGCCAAGGGCGAGGTGAAGCAGACGGCGGCGGACCTGATTGCGGTGCTGGTCTACTGGCTGGTGATGCTGATCGTGCTGGTAACGGCGGTCAACGCGCTGGGCCTGGACGTCGCATCACAGCTGCTGAACCAGATCCTGCTCTACATCCCGAACATCATCGTCGCGGTCATCGTGGTGGTGGTCGGTCTGTATGCGGCGAACTTCGTGAGCGCGCTGGTGAGGACGGCGGCGGCGAACGCCGGGATCGCCGAGGCGGGCATGGTCGCGGCCCTGTCGCGCTATGCGCTCATCATCTTCACCTTCGCCATCGCGCTGAACCAGCTGCGGATCGGCCAGGAGATCGTGGCCAACGGCTTCCTGATCATCCTGGGAGCGGGGGCACTGGGATCGGCGCTGGCCTTCGGCCTCGGGGCCCGGGACCTGGTGAACCGATTCCTGAACGAGCGGTTCGGTCGCAGTTAGGGAGCAGTGAACACCGTAACCAGCAGGTCGCTGGCGAACATGTCGGCGGGCGAGATGACCGGCTCGCCCGCCGGCGGCGGCCCAGCGAAGCGCTCCAGGATCTTCGCCTGAACGACGGGATCGGTCAGGTCGAACGACTCTATTGTCCGCAGTTCGCCGATCTCGAGGCCGAGAGCGCGCTGGTACACTTTCCACACGAGTTCCGAGCAATAGAGGCGGTCGTCCGACCACTCGAAATAGAGGTCGTAGGACTTCCCGGCGAAGCTCTGGCCCGAGTCGATCATGCGCTCGAGCGTCGCTTGCGTCAGCAAGTCATCTGCGGCGGCGAGTCGCATGGCAACGAAGTGCGAGTCGACACCGCGGGCGATCCATTCGGCCAGCGGCGTCAGCCGGACGGTCGCGACCGCCTCGAAGACGAAAGGCTCGCCGTCGCGCAGGTATACGATCCCCATGTGGCTGTAGCGCGAGCCCGTCGCCTTCTGGATGGCCAGGCTCTGGCTGGAGCGCGAGGTGTGAAAGACGATATCGCCGTCGCGCGGCTGGTATTCGTTCGCGGCGCGGCAGGCCGCCGCCGAGGCCAGGCAGAGGATGAGGGCGGTGCACCGGGGCGCCCGGCGGACTCGGGCGATCACATGCCGTCGGTGGCGAGCAGCTGGCGCTCGCCCGAGACGAGGAGCTGTTCGCCGGTCCAGGCGTGCAGCAGATGAGGATCGGTCAGGTCGAGGGCGGGTGACGCTGAGGGCTGCAGCCTGAAGGCGCCCTCGTACCAGACGACGCCATCGGGGTGATAGACGGCGCCGCGGTAGATGTCGGCTGGATCTTCGGCGCGCTTATCGACGATAACAAAGACACCGCCATCTCCGGGTCCGTACGTCCATACGGCGCCTTCCGGCACGTTTTCGGGTCGCAGCGGACGGGCCGTGAGCTGACGACCGTCGCTCAACAGTACCCGGCCACCGTCCCATCCGTAGAAGAGGCTGTGGTCGGACAGGTCTGGGGCCGGCGAGCCCGTCGGATCGAGGACGAGAGGACCCTCGTAGATGACATCGCCCAACTCGTGGTAGATGGTTCCCTTGTAGAGCCGCGCCGCCGCATCCTCGTCTTTTTCGATGAGAAAGAAGTGGCCACCGTCCGGTCCGCCAGCCCAGAACGCCGCTTCGGGCAGCCCGGCCGGGCGCTCGGGCCCCTGGTATCGCTCGGTCTCGACCGAACAACCGGCGACGAGAAGAGCGGTCAGCATCGGTGTGGCGATCCAGGCAGCACACGCTCGCAACATCAGTTGATCTCCGGTCACTTGAGCCTCAGGCCTTCGATCTGCACCCCGGTTTGTGGTCTGAAGTCGAGATCGGGGTAATCGCCGCGGACTCTGCCGATATACCCGGCGGGCCGCGGGTCCCAGACGGAAGGCATACGGGCGCCGCCGGCCCGGGCCACATCCTTCATGAAGTGCAGACAGCTGTTCCCGGTGAGTGAATACGGTTCACGCTGCGGATCATCGTTCTTCGCGAGGCGTTTCTGAGCGTAGTCCAACATGCGATCGAAGGCACCGAGCGGCAATTCGATGTAGGCGCCGAGGATACGGCCGCCTTGCCCCGAGTTGTAAGAGATGCGGGTCAAGGTTGTGCTCAGAGAAGCAGCCGTGGGCCTGAAGTCGCTGGCGAGCCGAACGTTGGGAATGATCTTCCGTCTCACCCATCCCAGTCGCGGCGGGTCATAGCGGCCGTACTCGTAATACTTGGTCAAACCGGAGCGGCCGTCGATGAACAGGATGCCGGCATGGCCCAACTGCGGGACGCTACGGTCTCTCCGCGGGATCACGATCTCCGGCTCATCATCGGTAAAAGGCACGTCGATCTCGATCCGCGGCGTGGTCACCGTGATCAGGTAATCTGGGAAGACGATGGGAACGGCAACATCCCGCTTCGCCAATGCCAGCCTCCTTCAAGCCAGATGTCAAAAGCTAAAGGGCGGTGAGAGTCACGGCAAATCGCGTCCGCATCAGGGAGCGCCGACGGTACCGAAGAGCTGCCAGGCGAAACGCACAACGATTGCGGCGTGGTCGGACAGTCCTTCGAACTCGGTGCCACGCCTCTTGGCGACCCAGGAACGCGGGCTCAGCACGACGCGTTGCGGTTGATCGAAGTCTGACGAGCGAAACAGGAAACGGTCGACCTGGGTCGCGTCGCACGCGTTCGGCGCGCCCGGGTTCGGATCGCAGCAGCTGAGCACCGTGCAGGCGTCCTGCAGGCCGTTGCGCTGGAGAAGTTCTTCCAGTATCGCGCGGTCGTGCTCGGCCTGTTCCGGGTTCGCCGCGAACGGGTTCAGGTTGAAGTCACCTGCAACGATCACGGCGCGGCCCGCCGAGTGCTCCTCGATCGCCTCGCTGAGTTGGCGCGCCTGGTCGAGGCGTGCCGCGAAGTCGTTCTCCGTGTCGCCGGCGTTCATGTGCAGATTGTATACGTCGACCGTCAGCGGCTCGATCGAGGGGAGCTGCGTTCGCGCGAGCGAGAAACCTTTGCGAGTGAAGCAGTCGTTGCCGTTGCACGTCCCCCAGCTCTCGCGAAGTAAGTCGCGGGCCGCGAAGTGCATCTGCGAGAAGCGCACCAGCCCATCCGAGAAAGAGACGTCGAGATCGGTGGGCGGAGGAAGCGGCGGCGCCTGAGGGTACTGGTATCCGGATCTGTACTGATGCAGCGCGCTGCGCTCCAGTGCCGTGTAGGGGCCCACGAGCAGCAGGCGGACCTTGAAGAACCCGAAGTTGAGCACCAGCCGGGCAACGAAGTTCTCCTGCACGACGGCCAGTTCGTAGTCGTTGAGCAGTGGGCTGATTCTGCGCTGCCGATCGATGACCTCGCGGTACGCGGCAACAAAATCCCCAATAGTGCCGGGCACTTCCTCGAAGGCGCCGTGGACGTTGTAGGTCAGCGCCAGGAAATCGCCCGAGTCGATGGGGTCGGCGGTCGCGGTCAGGTTGCCCGCTGCTTCCGGGTCCGTGACCGTTTCGCGGTCGGCGCAGGCGGTGACCCCAAACAGCATCGCTGCGGCCGCGATGGATAGCGCTCGTCTGACCATCGTGCGAAGCTCCCGTCTCTTTGAGGCGATCAGACAATCTAGGGTGTAGTCGATGGAAGGGACAGCTGGGACGATTACGATCACGATCACGATCAGGAGCAGGAGGCCATCGTCCTGCTCGTGCTCGTGATCGTGATTGTGATCGTAATCCTACTCGGTAGTAAGCACGCGCATGGGATCCAGCCGCGCGGCTCTGCGGGCCGGGATCAGCGCTGCCAGCGTCGCAACCAGAGCCAACAGCGCCGCGATTACGACGAAGGTCAGCGGGTCGCTGGGGCTGACGCCGAACATGAAGCTCTCGAGCGTCCGGCTGAGTGCCAGCGCGGTTGCACCACCGACCGCGAGTCCGGCGGCCACCGGCGCGGCGATCCCGAAGACCACGCCTCGCAGAATGTCCTGCTTACTCGCGCCGAGCGCGATGCGAACGCCGATTTCTCGGGCCTGGCGCGTCACGCTATAGCCGACCACCCCGTAAATCCCGACGGCGGCGAGCGCCAGGGCCAGCACGCCGAACAGGGTGAAGAGCACGGTGCCCATACGCTGCGGCATCAGCGCGCTTCCGATCTGCTGCTCCATCGTCCTGATGAAGGTGAGTGATAGCCCGGGCTCCAGCTCGCGGAACTGGGCGGCCAGCAGCGGTGTGAACTCTTCGGCGTTCCGGCCAGTCCGAGCGACGAGTGTGATGAAGCTGCGGCTGGCGACGTCGGGGCTCTGCGCCATGGGTACGAAGACGAACGGCGTCGGCTCTTCGCCGAGGGACGACCAGACGGGATCACCGACCACGCCGACGACTTCCATCGCCGGGCCGCCAGCGAAACGAACGATTCCACCCACCGGATCCCGATCTGAGAAGTAACGCTCGGCCATGTGACGGTTGATCACGACGGCGCGTCGGGACCCTTCGATGTCGCTGGGTCCGAAGTCGCGGCCCTGCAGCAACGGGATGCCAAGCGAGCGGTAGTAACCCGGCTGAACGAAGACATAGTCGACACGGATCTCTTCGCCCGGGCTGGTCGAGTATCCATCGATCTCGGCAAACATCCCTCGAAAGCCGCCAGCCTGGAACGGCACGAGCGTCGATACGCTGGCCGCTGTCACGCCCGGTAGGGCGCGCACCCGTTCGAGCAGCTGGTCGACGAAGGCGGTGCCCTGCTCGGGCGTGTAGCGAAGGAAAGCCAGGTTGAACCGAGCTACCACTACGTTTTCGGCGTCGAAGCCGATATCGGAGCGCAGGCTGTTGCGAAGCGTGCGCAGAAACAGTCCGGACCCCACGAGCAGGATCAAGCAGAGCGCGACCTGGACCGCGACCAGCGCCTTCCGCAGTCGCTGCTGGCTGCCGCCCCGCTCTGTCGATTCGCCCTTCAGGGAATTCACGACCCCCGGACGCGTCGCCTGCAGAGCCGGGACGAGGCCGAAGGCCACAGCGGTGACCAGCGAAAGCAGCAGCGCGAAGACCAGGATGCGCTGGTCCAACTCGATGCCGAGCGCTCCGATCGCCAGGCCACCCGGCAGCTGGAAGGCCGCCATCACGTCGAGCATCCAGGAGGCGACCAGCAATCCGGCGGTTCCTCCGAAGACAGCCAGCGTGCCGCTCTCGGTGAGGAGCTGGCGGACGAGGCGCCCGCGTTGTGCACCGATGGCGATGCGGATGCCGATTTCGCGTTGGCGGGCGGTTGCCCGCGCGAGCAGCAGGTTGGCGACGTTCGCCGAGGCGAGCAGCAGGGTGAGACCGACCACTCCGAACAGTATCCAGACGAACCGTCTGATATCTGCGGCGCTTCTTACGGGCAGGATGTAGCCGGGCATCGCGTCGATGGTGATCGTGCGATGTCCGTCCATCGCCTGCCATTCTTCCGGGTAGTCTTCGGCTAGCTGACGCGCGATAGTGGTCATCTCGATTCGCGCCCCGGCGAAGCTAGCCTCTGGCGCCAGTCGGCCGATCAGAGCGTCGATCCAGCGGTTACCGCGGGCCTCGAATACCTGGGCGTTCGCCGCCGAGCCGACGGC
>JBDHHX010000200.1:0-6708 GCA_039589155.1 Gemmatimonadota bacterium
CGTGCGTAGCCTGCGCCCAGATGTACCGTCCACCATATCTGATGCAATCGATACGGCACTGGCCAAAACACCGGGAGAACGCCAGGCGACGGCCGCTGATTTCAAGCGGGAATTGACCCCGCCAATACTTGAGCGGGCCCCGGAGTCGCGCCGAACCCTAATTGCAGTGTTGCTGGGCGTTCCCGCGGTAGCGACTGTGTTGTTGCTCGTGACGCTGCTGCTATTGCCAGAGTGGCGCAGGCCTGATCTCGATAGGAACAGGGTCGTCGTGTTCCCTCCCGTCGACAGTCGGGACAACTCGGCGAGCGCGCAGGCCGGATTGGATGTCGCCTTGGCCATCGAGGCCGCGCTCGACCACGCTCATCCTCTCCGATGGGATGACGGTTGGGACAGACTCGAAGACCCGGTTCGTAGAGATCCGCTGTTGCTGACGGCCGGCATGGCCAACCGGATCAGTCAGGACCGCGGCGCCGCCTATTACATAGACGGTGTAATCGGAACGGACGGCGATTCCGCGACCGTACTCCTGCATCTGCACGATGTTGACGGTGACTCGTTGCTGGCGGTCGAGAGATCGGCCGCCGATAGCGCGGGCGTTGTCTACGCTGCGCTGGCCCTACGGGCGGTCACCGGCCTGCTTCCCGAGTTGGTGGACCCGGGACTGGAGATCGACTTGTCCGCGCTGACGGATCGTGATCCGGGCGCAATCGCCTTGTGGATACAGGGCGAAAGAGAGTACCGGCTCTTTCATTTCAGCGGTGCGCTGGACCTGTATCGTCGAGCCCTGGCGGAGGACTCGCTGCTCGTCTTTGCGGCGATCAAGGGCGCTCAAGCGGCAGGCTGGGAATTGCACTACGCTCAAGTGGAGGAGTTGATCGACGTCGCTGTCTCTCACGACACCCTACTACCTCCGCGATACGGGCACCTCGCGCATGGCATCCAGGCGTATTCGACAGGCCAGGCCGACACGGCCATCCAGCGCTTCGAGGCGGCGCTCGAACTCGATCCGCATTGGAGCGAGGCAGCGGCGGCGCTCGGCGAAACCTACTACCACCTTATTCCTGCAAAAGGGAACACAGTCCCGCTTGCCGAGACGATGTTCGCTCGGGCCTTGATCCCGGACACGGCTTTCTCACCTCCGCTGCTGCACCTGGCCGAGATCGCGATACGTAAAGCCGAGGTCGATCGTGCCGGGCGACTGCTCCGCGCCCTAGCCGCCGTCCAGCCCGACAGCAGCTACTATCGGCATGCCCTTCTCATGCTGGACTGCGTTGAGGGAGGCGCGGACGAGATGGCGTGGGAGGAGGCCGCCGCTAGCGAACCTCGCGCCGCATTGGCATCCGCCTACGAGCTCGCCGCCGCCGCGTCAGACGTTCAATGCGCTAAGAGCGGATTCCGGGCGATCCTGGTGGAGAACGGATTCCCTTCCTACGGCCGGGAAACAGGTGGCACCATATGGAGCGCGGTTCTTGGCTTGCAGGGCCTGCTGGTGGCTGAAGGCCGTCACGGTGAGGCTGTGGCGCTGCTGGACTCGGCGGTTTCTGGGGGGCTGTCACAAGCGTACTCGCTCTACCTCATCGACTTCCTGGCGGGCGCGCCGATGGAGCTGGAGGCCCAGAAGGTGAAGACCATCGTGAGCTCCGCGTTCGGAGAACACTACGAACGGGCTGGCCCTCAACTGCACTGGCTGATGGGAGCTTGGCACGCCTGGCACGGCGAAGTCGAGAAGGTGGCGCAGATCTCCGCGGATCTCGATTCGATGGCCGAAGAATCCGGGGACCCAAGACAGAGGCTCTTCGCCGACGCGCTCGCCAGCCACCTGTCGTTAGCACGCGGGGACACGACGGACGCGATCGAGCGCTTGCGTGCGCTGAGGCCAAACGCCACGAGAGCCACCCTGATCTGGGGCCTCGCCGAGTCGCTGGCGGTCGAGCGACTCCTACTGGCCGAGCTACTCCTGGCGCGAGGCGAGTACGAGGAAGCGCATGACGTCACCGCCGTTTTCGATCACCCGGCGCCGTACATCTACCTTCCGTTCCTGTCGAGAAGTCTGACCATACGGCTCGAGGCGGCAGAGTCCATGGGTCGTGGGGACCTGGCGGACCGCTACCGTCAACGGCTTCAGGCGCTGGGAAGGGTGCCGACCTAATCTCTTACAGCGGCTGCCTCACACGCCGGCTCGCTGGATGGCGCGAACGATCTTCAGGTGGTGCCCCGTGTGGATCTTGATCACCTGGAGCCACTCGAAGGCCGTCAGGTCACCGAAGGCGAAGTGGTTGTTACGGGCGCGGGCGGACTCGACCTCAGGCAACTGAGACTTCAGTAGTTCCACCGCCCGGCACGCTTCCGCCAGCTGGGCGGTCAGCTCGTCGCGCGAGCCGACGTCGGGCACGTATTCCTTCGGCGCCTTGCCGACACCCCGCGGAATCCAACCCGTCGCCAGGATGGCGCGGCCGACCAGCGTGCGGCCACCGGCAGTGCTGCCCTCCGGGGATTCGATGGACCTCTGGATGACACCGCTCATCGCTCGGGTCGTGAGGGCAATGTGCGAGAGTTGATCGGCGACGCTCCACTTCGAGACCTTCTCGGCGCGGAAGAAGAGCCGGTCGTCGGGCTCGGCCGCCAGCGTTTCCGCTTCGTCGACCAGCTCAATGACTGCATCGTAGATCCGGCGGCAACGGAGCGAGGCCGTGCCGCCGGGACTCGTTGTACTCAACCCTGCGCTCCGGGCTAGTTGGGTGGGCCGGTGTTGACCTTGAGGTCCTTCACCTGCGTAGAGATCTGCATGCTGCCCGAGTTGACGATCTGTTCCAGCTGCTCAATCTGCGGTGCCATCATGCGCTCGACGGTGGCGCGCTGACTCTCGGGCATCTCGGCGAGCTGGCGCTTCATCTCTTCGAGCCCCTCTCGCGCCTCCTGAAGCTCTTCCTCGGTCATGGCGTTCTGGAGGCCGGCAACGCTCATATCGGCGACGAACGGGTGGAGCATGCCTTCGACATCGCGATAGTCCTTGAAGGCGATCTCCATGGTCATCGGCTGCCAGGTGCCGTCGCGATTGAACTCGCCGTCCATCTCCAGCCGGCGAATGAGGTAGTCGCTGGTGTCAAGATAGAACGTCCCCTTGCGCGGCCGGAAATCCTCTTCGTCGTCGGGCGTCCCCTCGTCGAAGTCGATGCCCTCGAAGTCATCGACCATCACGACGTGGCAATCATACCCATCGATCGACTGCTTGCCTTCCAGCACCGCTCGATCGGCCACCTTCATAAAGCCGTTGTAGAAGAGCCCGGCGCCCTGCTGTTCGGCGCCGCTGCTGTTCATGAGGATGAAAACGGGCCGGCCATCCACGATCTGTTTCTCGAAGTAGTTGGTGACCTCGAAGCCCATCACGTCAGTGATGACTGTGTAATTATCGATCCCGGATGTGCGCTCCTCGAACCGCGCCGTGGCGGTCTCGAGCACGTCCGCCGCCGACTGGGCGGAGGCCACGGGGGCGAGGATCAGTGCGAAGACGGGGAACAGTAGGCTTGTACGGAAGGCCCTGGCGAACATGGCCGCACTCCTATGGTTGGGCGTCATATATAAGTATCGCGCGCCCAACCATAACAAGTTCGGCGTGGGGGCTCAAGCTCCGGCCGGGCTCTAGCCCCCTTCGGTGCCTGTACGGCGCTGGCCGACCACGGTCGCCCAGATGAAGTCGCGGTTCAGCCGCGCGATGTTGTCGACGCTGATCCCCTTCGGGCAGGTCGCCTCGCACTCGCCGTGGTTGGTGCAGTT
This sequence comes from Gemmatimonadota bacterium, assembly GCA_039589155.1. Taxonomy (GTDB): domain Bacteria; phylum Gemmatimonadota; class Gemmatimonadetes; order Palauibacterales; family KS3-K002; genus Kutchimonas. The sequence continues at coordinate 3,775 of JBDHHX010000200.1, forward strand.
GCCGAACCCCTCCAGGTCCATCAGCGATACCATCCGCTTCACCCGGTCCCAGCGCTCCGGCTGGCCCTGGGGCAGAAGTCCCAGCTGGGCGACCTTGGCGGCGGTGAACAGCATGGCCGAGGCGTTGGGGCAGGAGGCGACGCAGGCGCCGCAGCCGATGCAGGCGGCGGCGTCCATGGCCAGGTCGGCGTCTTCCTTGTTGATCGGTATGTCGTTGGCCTCGGGGGCAGAGCCGGTTCGCACGCTGACGTAGCCGCCGGCGGCGATGATGCGGTCGAGCGCCGTGCGATCGACGATCAAGTCCTTCAAGACCGGGAACGCCTTGGCGCGCCAGGGCTCGATCCAGAGGACGTCGCCGTCCTTATAAGTACGCATGTGCAGCTGACACATGGTGGTGCGGTCGCGGGGACCATGGGCGCGACCGTTCACCACGACGCCGCAGGTCCCGCAGATCCCTTCCCTGCAGTCGTGATCGAAGGCGACGGGATCTTCGCCTTCGACGATGAGCCGCTCGTTCAGCACGTCGAGCATCTCGAGGAACGACATGTCCGGACTGACGTCGTCGAGTGCATAGGTGACGAAACGACCCTTCGACTTCGCGTCCGCCTGACGCCAGATATTCAGAGCGAGTTTCATCACTTGTAGCTCCGTGTCGCGAGTTCGAGGTACTCGTATTCCAATTGCTCGACGTTGCGGATGGGCGCCGCGCCCGCGCCGTTGTACTCCCAGGCCGCCACGTGAGCGTAGTCTTCATCGTTGCGCAGCGCTTCGCCCTCTTCCGTCTGGTACTCCTGGCGGAAGTGGGCGCCGCACGATTCCTCGCGCTCCAGCGCGTCCAGGCACATCAGCTCGCCGATCTCGAGGAAGTCGGCGACGCGGCCGGCGTACTCGAGCGACTGGTTCAGGGTGTCGGCGGCGCCGGGGACCTTCACGTTGGCCCAGAACTCTTCGCGCAGGACCGGGATCTTCTCTAACGCCCGCTGCAGACCCTCGCGGGTACGACCCATGCCGCAGTCCTCCCACATGATCTGGCCGAGATCGCGGTGGAACGACGTGGGCGTGCGCTTTCCGTCGATCGAGAGCAACCGCTTCACCTGTGCATCGACCTCGGCGACGGCGGCCTTCGCCTCGGGCTGATCCTCACTGACCGCATCGAACTTGGTGCGGGCCAGGTAGTCGCCGATGGTGTAGGGTATGACGAAGTAACCGTCTGCCAGCCCCTGCATCAGCGCGCTGGCGCCCAGCCGGTTGGCGCCGTGGTCGGAGAAGTTGGCCTCGCCGATCACGAAGAGGCCGGGGATCGTGCTCTCTAGATTGTAGTCGACCCAGAGACCGCCCATGGTGTAGTGGGTGGCCGGGTAGATGCGCATCGGCACCGTGTAAGGATCATCGTCGGTGATCCGCTCGTACATCTCGAACAGGTTGCCATAACGCTCGCGGATCGTGTCTTCGCCGAGCCGTCCGATCGCGTCGGCGAAGTCGAGGTAGACGCCGACGCCCGTCGGTCCGACGCCGCGGCCTTCGTCAACCACACGCTTGGCAGCCCTGGAAGAAACGTCACGCGGTGCCAGGTTGCCGAAGCTGGGATAGATGCGCTCCAGGTAGTAGTCGCGCTCGTCTTCGGGGATCTGGCTCGGGGGCCGATTGTCGTCGTCGCGCTTCGGCACCCAGATGCGGCCGTCGTTGCGCAGCGACTCGCTCATCAGCGTCAGCTTCGATTGGTAGTCGCCGTGCACCGGGATGCAGGTGGGGTGGATCTGGGTGAAGCACGGGTTGGCAAAACAGGCGCCCTTCTTATAGGAGCGCCAGATCGCGGTGCCGTTGCAGCCCTTGGCGTAGGTGGCGAGGAAGAAGACGTTACCGTAGCCGCCGGTGGCGAGCACGACGGCGTTGGCCATGTGGACCTCGAGCTCGCCGGTGACCATGTCGCGGACAACGATGCCGCGGGCGCGGCCGTCGACCACGATCAGCTCGAGCATCTCGTGGCGCGAGTACATCTCGACGGTGCCCTCGCCGATCTGGCGCTCGAGCGCCTGATAGGCGCCGAGCAACAGCTGCTGACCGGTCTGGCCGCGGGCATAGAAGGTCCGCGAGACCTGGGCGCCGCCGAAGGAGCGGTTGGCCAGGAGGCCGCCGTACTCGCGGGCGAAGGGGACGCCCTGGGCGACGCACTGGTCGATGATGTTGACGCTGAGCTCGGCCAGTCGATGGACGTTCGCTTCGCGGGAGCGGTAGTCGCCGCCCTTCACCGTGTCGTAGAACAGACGGTAGACGCTGTCGCCGTCGTTCTGGTAGTTCTTGGCGGCGTTGATGCCGCCCTGCGCGGCGATCGAGTGGGCGCGGCGCGGGCTGTCCTGGTAACAGAAGCACTTGACCTTGTAGCCCAGCTCGGCCATCGACGCGGCGCCCGAGGCGCCGGCCAGACCCGACCCTACCATGATGACGCTGTACTTACGCTTGTTGGCCGGGTTCACCAGCTTCATGTCAAAGCGGTGCTTCTCCCACTTCTTGTCTATCGGGCCCGTCGGGACCTTGGCATTGAGTTCCATGGTTATCTCCGTTGCACCCTTCAGCTCACGAAGCCGGTGAGCACAGCCACCGGGATCGAGATATTACCGACCACTACCACGACGGCGACGAACAGCGCGATCGCGCTCCGCCAACGGTTGTATCGCTGATGGCTGAGACCGAGCGTTTGCAGCATGCTCCAGACGCCGTGGTAGAGGTGAAGACCGAGGACCAGCATCGCAAAGATGTAGAACGCCGACACGTACCAAACGCTGAAGCCGGTTATCACGTTGTGGTAGATGTCGCCGTGGATGAATTCGCCGTGTGCCTGACCGGTTGTGAAGTGCAACAAGTGGTAGACAATGAAGATCAACAGGATCGGTCCGCCCCATCGCATCGTCCGCGACGCGTAGGTCGACTCCACGT
>JBDHHX010000201.1:0-6690 GCA_039589155.1 Gemmatimonadota bacterium
CGTGCCGCTTCCGCGTTGGGATGTGCCGGTCCCGGCGGGTATCGCATCGGCGGAACGGCCGATGGTGGAGCCGAGGGCATCGATCATCGAGGCGCCGCGACTGGCATCGGCGATCAGTGAACCTGCGACTGGCATCTCCGCAGCGACTGCTGAGCCGGTCGCCGGTTCGGCGGGAGCGAGCACGGTGTCGACGGGCTCGGCCGCGATCTGGAGTGGAGCGAGCGGGATTGGCGAAGCGGCGGTTGCGGGAACAGCGGTAGCCGAGCCGGCGCCGTCGCGAGCGGGGACACCAGCATGGACGACGTGGCTGGTCGCCATCTGGCTGACCGGCGCGTTGCTCGCGGTTGCCGCGGTCCTGATGGGCCTGGCGCGGACCTGGCTGATGGGTCGAAGGGCGACCCGGATCGAGAGCGGGCCATTGGCGCGCGAGCTCCGCGAGCTATCGGCGGCGGTGGGCATCCGTCGCGGCGTCACCTTGCTACGCTGCAGCGGCCCCTGCATGCCGATGACCTGGGGCCTCATCCATCCCGTGATCTTGATGCCGGCGGACATCGATGAGTGGCCGGCTGCGCGCCTGCGTTCTGTGCTGTTGCACGAACTGGCTCACGTCAAACGCTTCGACTACCTGACCCAGCTGCTCGCGCGATTCGCCTGTTCCCTTCACTGGTTCAATCCGATGGCGTGGCTGGCGGCGCGTCGCCTGCGCATCGAGCGCGAGCTGGCCTGTGATGACCAGGTGCTGCTGGCCGGCTCCCGGGCTTCGGACTACGCCGAACATCTTCTCGACGTTGCGCGATCGCTGAAGGCACAACCGCTGACCGCGATGACCACGGTGGCCATGGCGCGCCCATCGCAACTGGGCGACAGGCTGCAGGCGGTGCTCGATGCTACCCGCCCGCGCCGCCCGTTGACGCTGCGCTCGGCGCTGGCCGTGTGGGCCGCCGCTCTACTCATAGCACTACCACTCGCCGCCGCGGCGCCCGGGCCGGCCGCTATTGAGGAGGGGTCGGTCGAGCGCGAGCCGTATGTCAGCTCGGCGGTTGTCGCGGCGGCAGAGCCAATTCCAACGGCCCCGGGTGTGCTGCGCGTCGGCTTCCCGTCCGCCGGCTGGTCGCAGTTGGCCGGCAGACGTCAACCGGTCGAGGTACCCCGTGCCGGCGCTGTGATACCGGACGGGTCGCCGGCGTCTGCCGTCTACTCCGGTTACATGGGCCGGGTCGCGGCGTACGCCACGCTGTGCGATTGGAGCGCCCATCGCGAAAGCTCGACCTCGACCAACGCCAACGACGATGAGTGGCGAGTGAAGATCAGCCAGGACGACTGCCAGCTCGAGATGAAGCTGGACGGCGAATTCACCGTCAACGAGGAGGAGACGGAGATCGTCTCGCTAGAGAGCGGCGGCCGAATCGAGATCGAGGAAGAGAAGGGTCGACGCTCGCGGAAGCTGCGCCTGGACGGCGGCAGGGGCGGATCGATCGAGCGGCGCTGGTGGGTGGATGGCGACGAGCGGGAGTTCGATGACGATGCCCGCGCCTGGCTGGCCGACATGGTCCTAGTCATTTACCGCCGCGCTGGCTACCAGGCGACCGAACGGGCGGAGCGTATCCTCGCCCGTGGCGGCACGGGAGCTTTGCGGCAAGAGATCTCGCAGATCACCAGCGATTGGACGGCCGGGCGATACTACTCGGTGCTGCTGGCCAAGGGCGATCTCAGCTCGGAAGAGCTCGCTGCGGCTTTGAGGCAGTTGGGCGATGAGATCGAGTCCGATCATCAGCGCGGCCGGTTGCTGATGATGGTCGCCGAGAACCGCACGCTGGACGAAACGGTGATGGCCGCTTACGTCGATGCGACGCGGACGATCGAGTCCGATCACCAGAAGGGCCAGGTGCTGACGGCGGTGCTGAACAGCGGTGAGTTGAACGACGGCATCGTCACCGCGGTTCTGCAATCAGCGAGCGATATCGAATCGGACCACCAGCTCGGGGGTGTCCTGACGAGCGTGGCCGATCGCTATCCGGTCCAGGGCAGCCTGGCGGAGGCTTACCTTGCGGCGGCGGCAAAGATCGACTCCGACCATCAACTGCGAGGAGTGCTGTCGGAACTGGTGAAGACCGGCGACCTGGATGCCGCAGGTGTGAACGCCGTGCTCGGTGTTGCGCTTCATATCGACTCCGACCATCAGATGGCCGGCCTGCTGACCGAGGTCTCGCGTACATACGGGGTGAACGATGCCACGGAGTCCGCGTTCTTCCGCGCAGTGGACAGGATCGACTCGGACTTCCAGAGGCGTGGCGTGCTGTCGGCGGTGGTGAGCGGCGGCACGGCTTCGGCCTCGACGTTGGGGGCGGTACTCGGCTCGTCGCTGGACATCGATTCCGATCACGAGCGAGCGTCGCTGCTGATCGAGATCGCCAACGAGTACACGATCAGCGGTGACCTGGAAGTAGACTACATGAGAGCCGCGGACGGGATCGACTCGACGCACGAGCGGAACCGGGTTCTGGCGGCGCTCCATCCGAGGAGCAGCGGGAGCCGGCGGTACTAGGCTTCGAGCCGGTCGCTTCGGCGTCGTATTTCGGAGTAGTCGTCGAGGGCGGCGACCGGCAGCTCGCCGCGCGTCCATGGGCAGCGCAGCTGTTCGCCTACTTCATAGCAGGGGATCGCCCACAGCTCTGGCTCACCGATGTCCATGTCGATGTCGAGCATGCCGATGTCGGCGGCGCGATCGATCTCGCCGAGGATGTAGTGGATCGCGATCTTGTTGGCGTCGACGGACGGGATCGTGGCTCCCGGGGCTCGTGGCCCCTGTCCGCTGCGCATCTCCCACTTGGGCGGCACGCGCGTATACACCAGGCCCCATTCCCCCACATAGGTCGGTCGGTAGATCGAGTAGGCTGAGACCCAGGCGCGTTCGTACTTGGCCGCACGGTCGCGGGCGGCGAGTGTCTTCTCCTCGCGGACGACCGGGTCGGCCGTCACCGAGAGGGTGAAGCTCCAGTAGGGCAGGTAGAGGACATCGCCCTTGGCGCCGGCCGGCGGCGCAACGCAGATCGACGGCCGTTCGTGGAGCGCGGCGCCGGAGATCTCCCACGCTCTTCCGCACTGCGGACAGCGGAAGGCGACGTCGTTGGGCGCCGCCGGTAGCGCGGCCCGGCACGCCTGGCAGCGCAGCGCGATCACGCGGGGTTGGCGCACGTCAGCCATGCCGCTCGAGCCTCGGTATCGCCCCCGGCTCCGGCCAGGAGCGAAGCATCCAGTCGGGGTGGTTCGCCCGGAGCAGCGCGCCGAGGGCGGTCAGCAGGCCGATGAACGAGGCGACGAACGGATCGATGAGGGTCGCGCCGCCGAAGAGGATCCCGTTCAGTCCGTGGCCGAGGAAGAGCGTGCCCGGCACGGCGAGCGCCGCCCAGGCGATGCTTCCGGAAGGGTACGACTGAGGCATGCGCCAGGCGATGATGTTTCCGCTGACGGCCTCGAGGACGATCTCGTAGCCGCCCTCGCCGGTCTTCATCGGGATGGTCCAGAAGGGGAAGAAGATGGTTCGGTACGAAGCCGCCACCATCTCGGTCCCCTCCTTCTCACTGAACCGTCGCTCGGCCGCAGCCGTCGCCGACTGCTCGGCGGCGTAGACCGTGGCGCGACGCTGCGCTTCCACGAGATCGAAAGTGCGGAGCTGTGCCATGTTGCGCGCGTTTCGGGCGTCGAACATCGCCAGCTGCCACGGCGTGCGCGCGGCCGCCGCCAACTGTTGAACGTCAGATACCATGACCTTGGTGTCTTCCCGCTCCTCGTAATCGAAATCGCTGACGATGACGGTGCCACCAGCCTGCGGGTCATAGACTCGGCGCTGGACTTGAATGCGCTCCGGCACTCTCCGCTCGAAGACGCCGACCCGCCGACCGGCGACCTCGTGGAACGGGATGAGGACCAGCTCGGGACGCCCGAACATGCCGGATCGGCCCTGTTCGTCCAGCCAGGTCCGCGCGGCGTGAACGGCCTGCGCCGCGCTCATGTTGGCGACCGCTTCGTAGCGGGGCGTGGATACCTCGCTTAGACAGAGCAGTGCGCCGCAGCGTTCGCATTCCGTTATGCGAGTGCCCTCTCGTACGACTTCCGGGGCGCCGCACTGCGGACAGGTCAGCGCGTGCAGTTTGAGATCGTTCACGACGAGGTCACCTTGCCGGGCGCGGGACTGGATCGGGAGTGCTCCCAGATCGTGTAGCCGCCGACGACGGCGACGGCGATGGCGGCGTACTGCACCGGCAGCAGGGCGGCGGCGAGGGTCATGATAGCTGTGGCGCGCCAGGCCTGGTTGCGAAAGCGGTAGCTCGGTTCTACCGGCCACTCGACATCGTACATCGCGCCGCTCACCGCATCGAGGGCGAACTCATGGCTCTCTTCGCCGACCCGCAGCTCACCCTCGTACAACGGATGGTGTACCAGCCTCATCGTCTTCACCGCGACGGGACGGCCGGTCTCACGGGCGGCGACCTCGGCCACCGACTCCGGCGCCAGTTCGGGCTCGAACCAGTCGGCGGAGCGGTCTCTATCGTCGGGATCGACAAACGCCCGCTCTCCGCCCGGCAGCACGGTCTGCTCGAAGCGGCCGTGCGGGCCCGGCCGTGCCGAGATGCAGAGCCGCCGGCCGTCAGGCGATTCCAGTTCCCAGACCGGTTCGTAGGTGAGTTCGAGCCGCGTGATGGTGGCGTCGGGCCAGCCGGCCTCGAGTGCGGCGGACTTGAGGAGGCCGGGCACGCGGGACCGAGCGACGGAGGGTCGGACGACCTGGTAGAGGATGGCGCCGCTCAGGTCGACAAACGATTCCGAGTTGCAGTACCTGCAGGTAGCGTACGTGACCCCTTCCGGCACTTCGACCGGTCCGCCGCATTGCGGGCAAGCGGGGTTCAGCGCGTTTTGCGCAGCCATACGCGAGTGGAAACTAGCCCTCGATCACTCGTTCGCCGCACTCCATGCAGAAGCGTGCGCCGGCTGTCAGCTTCGCCTGGCAGTTCGGACATGAACGCTCGGTGACGCCGACTGGCTCGCCGCAGCGGGCACAGAACTTTGCATCGGGCGCCAGCGGTGCCTCGCAGTCCTCACAGCGATCGCCGGCGACCAGGTTCTCGCCGCAGTGCGGGCAGAAGCGAGCGTCGGTTGCGACCGCGGTGTGACAGGCCGGGCAGGCGATGGCTTCCGCTGCGCCGGCGGCTGCGGGAGCGTCCGGCCGGCCCTTCATCGACTCGAAGATCATCCCGGGCAGCATGGCGCCGATCCCGGCGCCCATCCCGGCGCCGGCACCGAGGCCGACCATGTCGCCGGCCGTTCCGCCGCCACCGCCGCCCGCGCCTTCCAGCGCGCGCGCTGCCTTCATCTTGAGGAACTTGTCCAGGTCACCGAGAGCAGCGACCTGGCCCCGCTCGTCGATTGCCTTCTCGACTTCCTCGGGAGGTGTGATCGAAGTGATGAAGAAATCGGCGAGGCTGATGCCGTAGCGCTGGAAGTCGTGACCCAGACGGTCGTGCACCTCCTGGCCCATCTCGTCGTATTGCTTTGGCAGGTCGAAGATCGTGCGGACCTTCTCGCCGAGGTAGTCGTTCAGCCGGCTGATGATCAGGTCGCGCAGGTAGTCCTTGATGTCGCCCGTGACGAACGAACCCATCGTTCCCGCCAGCGAATTCACGAAGACGAGCGGCTCGCGGATCTGAATCGCATAGTTGCCGAACGCCCGCAGTCGTACCAACCCCAACTCCTCATCGCGGTACGCTACTGGCTGAGCCGTGCCCCACTTGAGATCCGGGAAGAGCTTCATGTTCACGAAGACGACTTCCACTCGGAAGGGCGAGGTGAAGCCCCACGGCAACGCCAGGACCTTGGTGACGATGGGGATGTTCGCCGTGCTCAATGTGTGCCGGCCCGGCCCCAAAACGTCCAGGCCCTTGCCGTCGCGGAAGAAGATCGCCGCCTGGTTCTCCCGCACGATGACCTGCGAGCCGAACTTCGTTTCCGCCGATCCTTCCTGGGGGATGCGATGGATTATCTCCTGGCCCGTCTGATCGAACCACTCAATGACGCTAAGAAACTCAGACATGTTCAAACCCCCGCTGTGGCGGTGTGATAAACGCCGGATAGGTGAGTGCTCCGGAGGGGGAGGGATTCTAGTGGGCGCGGCGGTCGAGAGGCCGGCGAGCCGCGCCTGCTACAGGCGCACCTGCAGGCCCAAATATATGCAACTAAAGCCGATACGCCTAGTGTCACGACCCGGGGCACGCCAGAGGCCGTCTGTTGTGCCCGACCTTCCGCCGCCGCGCTCCGATAACGATACCCACCCCACCCTCCGTTTATTCGTCGAACTCTTGCTCGCGCTCGTGATTCTGATCGTGATCGTAATCGATACCTCCAGCGCGATTGCGATTACGATCACGATCACGAGCGCGAGCAGGAGTGTTGACGCTATATTGGGCGTTTCCAATTAACGGGAGCGTGGCGAGCGCAGTGAGTGCCAAGTGGAGGAGCTTGTGGCTGTTGGCGGCCGGCGAGATGCTGGCGATGTCGTTGTGGTTCTCGGCGTCGGCGGTGGTACCGCAGTTGAGAGGCGAGTGGGAGTTGAGCGGAGCCCAGGCGTCGTGGCTGACGATGAGTGTGCAGCTGGGCTTCGTGGTCGGGGCGCTGCTCTCCGCCGCCCTCAACGTC
>JBDHHX010000202.1:0-6676 GCA_039589155.1 Gemmatimonadota bacterium
CGATCCGGACAGTCATCAGTTGGGCTGCGAGATGCGGAGCCGCAAGCTGGCGGTGCTGCAGCAGACGCTGCAGCCGCCCAGGGTCCACGGTGGCGACTCGGGCGAATTGCTGGTCGTCGGTTGGGGTAGCACCAAGGGAGCGATACAAGAGGCGGTGGATCGGGCGCGGGCCGAGGGTCTCTCGGTCTCCTCGGCGCACCTCACCTTCATCTCGCCGATGCAGCCGGGGCTGAAGGAGATCTTCAGCCGCTTCGATCGCGTGATGACGGTGGAGATCAATTACAGCGACGACATCGATGCTCCCTACGTGACGGAAGAGAACCGGAGGCTCTCCCAGCTGGCCTGGGTACTGCGAGCCCACACGTTGGTTGATGTTGACTGCTGGTCACGTGTGCCGGGGCAGCCGTTGCGTCCCGCGAACATCCTGAAGGCGATGAAGCAGCGACTGGAGATGGGAGTGAAGATATGACGCACTTCGGAAGCTCACTGTTGAGCTGCGGTGTGGAGGACGATCGCCACTTCGAGATGGAGGACTACGAGGCGGCGTTGCCGCGCTGGTGTCCCGGTTGCGGCGACCACAGCATCCTGACCTCGATGCAGCGACTGCTGGAGGAGAAGCAGCTCAAGCCCGAGGAAACAGTCTTCGTGTCGGGGATCGGCTGCTCGAGTCGTTTCCCGCACTACATGAATACCTACGGTTTCCACGGTCTGCACGGCCGCGCGCTGCCGGTGGCGACAGGCATCAGGCTCGAGCGGCCGGACCTGGACGTTTTCGCCGTGATGGGTGACGGCGACTGCTGCTCCATCGGTGCCGGCCACTGGATCCACGCGGTCCGCTACAACGTGGACATGGTGGCCCTGCTGCTCGACAACAACATGTACGGGCTGACCAAGGGCCAGACGTCGCCGACAACGCCGGCGCACTTCCCGAGCAACACGCAACCCAAAGGCAGCTACTTGGAGGCGCTGAACCCGTTGTCCGGCACGCTGGGCGTGACGAACGCGTCATTTGTCGCCCAGACCGCCGAGTGGGTACCGGCGCACCTGTACGAGACGCTGAAGCAGGCGTACGAGCACAAGGGGTTCTCGTTCGTGCGCATCCTTCAGCGGTGCCCGATCTATACCTCGTCTCTCTATGACGAGGCGGTAAAGACACCTGCAGCCATCGAGTTGCTGGTCCACGAGGACGGCATTCAGCTGCCGGACCTGGACCAGATTTACAAGAATCAGCTCGTGCACGACCCGAGTAACCTGAACGAAGCACGCCGCCTGGCCGAGTTGAGCGACAAGGTGAGGATCGGCGTATTCTACAGGAATACCGAGGCCCCGCGCTACGAGGAGTTGCGCAAGCTGCCGGCCCATACCGCGGAGGAACGGGTCGCGCTGCTGAACGAGGAGTTGGATCGCTATGCCGTCTGAGGAACGGATCGAAGTCGCCCTCAAGGCTCTCGCCGGCCCGATCGAGAAGTACCGGTCGGCTGTCGTGATGACGGCCGAGGAGGTGCGTGGTTACATATCGGCGAATCAAGCGGACGACGGGACGGGTGATTCGAGCGTCGACTCCGGGCTGGGAGTCTTCGCCGCGGGCCGGATCGACATGAACCGGTTCGCCGACATCGTTTCTGATTCGCAGGAGAAACGTGACCCCGGCACGCTGAAGAAAGTCGAAAAGGCGTTCGACGTTCTGCGGACCCTGTCGTCCGGAAGCAATGACGCCTTCCACCTGAAGCTGAAGCCCGGCGTGCGCCTGCGCGATGCCGTGGCAGGCCGCTTCTCCGAGATCGGTCTGGCCTTCGCCGCCGCCCGCGTCGCCGGGCTGGCGCGGCTCGGCGCGCTTGGAAACGGGAAAACAGACGACCTGCTCAAGCCGCTGCAGTTCGACGGCTGGAACAGCGGCGAACGACGTCTCGCGCCGCCGCTGGTCATCGAGTTGGACGGATCGCAGCTTCACGCCGCCGACCTGGCCGAGTTTATGGACGGCAACGTGAAGATGGTGTTGCTGGTCTCCGGTGAGTCGCCGCCGGCGCCGCTCGTCCGCCTGATCACGCCGTCGACGTTCGTGCTCCAGACCTCGGACGAGAAGGAGCTGGACAGGTTCGCTGCAGCCGAAGCTCCGGCTATCGCCGCATTGATGCCGGCGGACGCCGCGGCCTTCGTCCACGATCCTGCCGCCAGCGACGTACTCCAGGGCCGGCTCCAGGTCGTGCGGATGCCCGAGAAACCGCCGCGCAAGAAGCTGGGTGGCATGAGCGCGCAGCAGCAAAAGGAAGAGTTGGACCAGCTGCAGGCGCTGGCGTCGGCCAAGGAAGCGGATGCGGACGCAGAGGCGACCGCCCCCGGCGCTGCCCAGATGACTTCGGTGGATAAGCTGGCCTCCTGGCTGCTGCACCAGACGGACCTGGGCGGCGCCGACTAGGGCGAAACAGGGCATGAGCGTCTCTTCGATTCTGCTTTCTGTCGCCATCCTCGGCGGCGTTGCCCTCACCTTCGCCGCCTTGATCGCGCTGGCGAACAAGAAGCTGAAGGTGTGGGAAGACCCGCGGATCGAAGCGGTGAACGAGATGCTGCCGGGCTCGAACTGCGGCGCCTGCGGTTCGGCGGGATGTCGTGCGTTCGCCGAGGAGCTGATCGGCGGACAGCGGCAGCCGGCCCAGTGCACGCAGCTGGGCGAGGATGCGGTCATCGATGTCGCCGGCTACCTGGGCGTCGAGGCCGGCGAAGCGGTGAAACTCGTCGCCCGCTTGCTGTGCGCCGGCGGCTCCAACGTCTCGGTCCAGCTGGCGGAGTACCAGGGCGTGCAGACCTGCGGCGCGGCGGCGGCGGTGGCCGCCGGCGGCAAGGGCTGCGCCTGGTCTTGTCTGGGTCTGGCCGATTGCGAGCGCGTCTGCGACTACGACGCGATTTACATGAACGGGTTCGGCCTGCCGGTGGTGATACCGGACCGCTGCACCGCCTGCGGCGACTGCGTCGAGGCCTGCCCGAGGGATCTGTTCGAGATCATGCCCAGCGAGCAGAAGCTGATCGTGCAGTGCAAAAGCTTGCTCGAGGGCGATGAAGCCGAAGAACTGTGCAAGGTCGCCTGCACCGGCTGTGGCCTGTGCGTGACCGATGCGGCGCCCGGCCTGATCGAGATGGTGAACGGGCTAGCCGTGATCAACTATGACCTCAACGAGCTCGCCGACCTCAAGGCCATAGAGCGGTGCCCGACGGGCGCCATCACATGGGTGGAAGGTCAGCAGTTCGTTACTCAGCCCCAACCCGCAGGGAGCGAAGCAGCATGATGCTGAAGAAAGCCAAGAACGAGGCGGCTGAAGCGAAATACCCGGGCGACCGTGTCGCCATGGACGGAAGCGAAGCGGTCGTCGCGATGGAGACCGCTGCCAGCGAGGGCGCTGGCGCCTACCCGATTACGCCATCGACGCAGATGGGTGAGGGATGGGCCGCCGCCGTAGCCGCGGGTGTGCACAACGTCAACGGCCGCAAACTGATATTCTTCGAGCCCGAAGGCGAGCACGCCGCCGCCGCGGTCACGGCCGGAATGAGCATGACCGGCCTGCGAGCCACGAACTTCTCCAGCGGCCAGGGCATCGCCTACATGCACGAGTCGCTCTATGCGGCGGTGGGCAAGCGCCTCACCTACGTGCTCAACATCGCCTGCCGCGCGATGACCAAGCACGCGCTCAACGTGCATGCCGGCCACGACGACTACCACGCCATCGACGATACCGGCTTCTTCCAGCTGTTCGGCAAGAACGTGCAGGAGACCGCCGACCTGAACCTGATCGCGCACCGTATCGCCGAGCTGTCGCTGAACCCGGGCGTCTGCGCGCAGGACGGCTTTCTAACAAGCCACGTGATCGAGTCGGTCAAGCTGCCGGAACGGGACCTGGTGAAGGAGTACCTCGGCGACCCGTCCGACATCATCGAGTCGCCGACGCCAGCGCAGCGCATGGTCTTCGGCGAAACACGTCGCCGCATCCCCGAGATGTTCGATCTCGACTACCCGGCGATGATCGGTGTAGTCCAGAACCAGGACAGCTACGCCCAGGGCGTGGCGGCCCAGCGGCCCTTCTACTTCGATCACATCCAGCAGCTCACCGACCAGGCGATGGAAGAGTTCTTCCAGCTGACCGGCCGCAGATACTCGCGCTCCATCGGCTACCGGCTGGACGACGCCGAGTACGTGATCGCCGGCCAGGGCTCCATGGTCTGGAACGCCGAAGCCGTGGCCGACTACCTGCGCGATGAGCACGGCCTCAAGGGCGGCGTGCGCAACGTTACGATGTTCCGACCGTTCCCCGCGGACCTGATCTCGACGCTTCTGCGGGGGAAGAAGGCCGTCGTCGTGCTCGAGCGAACCGACCAGCCGCTGGCCGTCGACCTGCCGCTGCTGCGGGAGATCCGCGCCGCGCTGGCGAAGGCGGTGGAAAACGGCCGCTCGAAGAACGGCGATCTACCACATGCCGGGCTCGCCGCGATCAAGCCGGCCGAGGTGCCCGACTTCTACTCCGGCATCTACGGCCTGGGCAGCCGTGACCTGCAGCCGGCCGACCTGATCGCCGCCGTCAACAACATGTTGCCGGACGGTGAAGGGCGTCGGTTGTTCTATCTGGGCATCGACTTCGTTCGTAAGGGCACGCGTCTGCCGAAGCTTCAGATCTGGCAGGAGAAGTTACTCGAGTCGTACCCGGACATCTCGCACCTGGCCCTCGATCCGGCGGCCAACGTGAACCTGATGCCCCCGGAATCGGTCTCGTTCCGCATCCACTCCGTGGGTGGCTGGGGCGCGATCACCATGGGCAAGAACGTGGCGATGACCGCGTTCGAGCTGCTGGGCTGGCACATCAAGGCGAACCCGAAGTACGGATCGGAGAAGAAAGGCCAGCCGACGACGTTCTACGGAACTCTGGCGAAGGACGCGATCCGGCTGAACAGCGAACTCAAGCACGTCGACGTCGTGCTCTCGCCGGACCCCAACGTCTTCCGGCACTCGAACCCGCTGGCCGGTCTGTCCGAGGGCGGAGCCTTCGTCATACAGAGCGACCTTCCGCCCGAGCAGCTGTGGGACGTATTCCCAGCCGGCGCCCGTCGCGAGATTCAAGAGAAGAAGCTGAGGGTCTACTCGGTTGACGGATTCAAGATCGCCATGGAAGAGGCCTCCGACCCGGAGCTGCGCTACCGGATGCAGGGTGCCGCCTTCATGGGCGCCTTCTTCCGCACCGCCGGTCTGATGGAACGGGAAGGGTTGAACGAGGAGTCGCTGTTCGACGGAATCCGCAAGCAGCTGCAGAAGAAGTTTGGACACCTGGGCGAGCGGGTGGTCGAGGACAACGTCCGCGTGATCAAGCGCGGCTTCGACGAGACCGTGACCCTGGACCACTCGGCTCTCAGCGTCGAGGGTGCTGAGAGCGCATCGACGCCACAGATGCCCGCCGCACTGGATGGTGAGGGCTGGCGCGACGGGATCGGCAACCCGGGCCGTTTCTGGGAGCAGGTCGCCTATCTCTACAAGTCGGGCGACGAGCCCATCGCCGATCCGTTCGCGGCGATCAGCGCCATCCCCGCGGCGACCAGCACGATCCGCGACATGACCGACGTGCGCTTCGAGGTGCCGGAGTTCATCCCGGACAAGTGCACCGGCTGCAGCCAGTGTTGGGTGGTCTGCCCCGATGCGGCCATCCCCGGCGTCGTCAACTCGGTGGAGCAGGTGATCGACGCGGCCATCGCCGCCAGCTCGAACGGCCGCTCCTTCGACAAGCTGCGCCAGATCAGCAAGCACCTGGCCACCGAATCGCGCCGCATCATGAAGGGCGTGCCGGTCACGAATTTCGGCGACATCGTCTCGCAGGCCTACAAACAGGTCGTCGACAAGCTGGGCTGGGACGCCGAGAAGCGGTCCGACCTCGATGCAGAGTTCGGGCCCGTCTACTCCGCGCTGGCCGAGTTCCCGCTGGCCAAGACGGCGCCGTTCTTCGACCTGCCGGAAAGCCAGGAGAAGGGAACCGGCGGACTGCTGTCGATCACGGTCAGCCCGGACGCCTGCAAGGGATGCAACCTGTGCGTCGACGTCTGCCCGGACAACGCGCTCATCACCGTGAAGCAGGACGAAGAGGTGGTGGAGAAGCTGCGCCGGAACTGGAAGCTCTGGGAGTGGCTGCCCGACACCGACGACCGCTACATCAACATCGCCAACCTGGACGAAGGGATCGGTGTCCTGTCGTCGTTGCTGCTGAAGAAAGAGAACTACCGCTCGATGTTCGGCGGCGACGGCTCCTGCATGGGCTGCGGTGAAAAGACGGGTGTCCACCTGGTGCTGTCGGCGGTGAACGCCGTCATGCAGCCGCGGGTGAAGAAACACATCAGCCATCTCGAGCAGCTGATCGCTGGTCTCGATGCGAAGGCGCGTGGTCTGCTGGCCTCTGACGCCGACCTCGATTCCGTCAGCGCCGACGACAACGGCGACGTCGATGTCCCGCTGCAAGGCTCGAAGCGCGAGGACGTGGAGCGGATCGCGAAGATGATCCGCGACCTGAAGGATCTGCACTGGCGGTACACGGAAGGACCCAGCGGCAAGGGCCGCTCGATGACGGGCATGACCAACGCTACCGGTTGTTCGTCGGTTTGGGGGAGCACCTATCCCTACAACCCGTACCCGTTCCCGTGGACCAACCACCTG
>JBDHHX010000203.1:0-6658 GCA_039589155.1 Gemmatimonadota bacterium
CGTTTGCGGTATCCATGGCAGCGGTCGCGCGGATGGAGTCCGCGACCGGTCCGTAGCTTAGAGCTGTCACCAGTCTGAACGACTGGGCGTAGAGCGACGTCGAATCGAGGGCCAGGTAGTCGTCGGTCCAGTCCTGCGCGCGCACCGAATCCGCTTCACGATAGGCGATCTCGATGAGGTGGATGAGCGCCGGCGCGAAGGTGGAGTCGATCTCCAACGTTCGCTCGAGCGGTTGCACGGCGGCCGTTAGCGGCATGCCGGCCTGGGCGCCCATATGGAAGATGGCGTCGCCGAGTCCGTGCCATGCCTCGAGGTCGTCGGGGTAACGCGTGACCAGGCCGCGGAAAAGAGGAATCGCTTCCAGGCTGCCATCGACGTCGGCCAGCTTCCAGCCGCGGATGAGAAGGCTGTCGCGGGCCGAGAGGCCCTGGCTGTGGCGTTCGGCGGCGGCCATCAGGCTGGGCACTTCTTCGGCGCCGAGGCCGAGGAACCAACCATAGGTCTGGGCCAGGCGGAAGTAGGCCATGGCGAAGGTCGAGTCTTCGTCGGTCGCCCGTGTGAACGCCTTCTGCGCCTCGTTGAATTGCGAGTGGCGGAAGGATCGCTCGCCCTCGAGGTAGGCGCGGAGCGCGGGGATGGAGGAAGTCGTCAGAGCCGAGACCTGGATTTCCGGAACGTCCTCACCGCGCCAGATCGAGCGCAGCAACTCGAGGCTCAGCTGATCGACCAGGCTAGTGATTTCGTCCTCCGGGCCTTCGACCTGGACTGATGCCTCCTTGCGCACCCATCGCACGGAATAGACATCGGCGGCGAGGCGCACCTGATTGGGTCCCGTTTGGATCATGCTGCCGAGCACCACCTTGCCGGCGCCCAGCGAGCCAGCCACGTCAGCGGCCTTGACGGGCTCGGGCAACTCGTCCGGCGAGCTCACAGTTCTCCAGCGGTTGAGCACTGCACGCGGACCGGACGAGTGGAATTGGCCGGTGGCGTTGAGAGCCGTAGAGAGCAGATCGACCAGCCCTTCGCGCCACAGGTCGCTGTCGCTGCCAACCACGTGGAAAGGCATGACGGCCACGGCGTTGGAGTGGAGCTCTTCTGCCTGGTTGCGGAAGTAGACGACGCTCGCCCCGAGACTCCCGAGGGCGATGAAGACGAGCGCGCCACCCATGATGGCCCGCGGCCAGGTGAACCAACGCTGCGCGAGCGGGGCAGCGGCGGGCTGCGTTGCGACCGGCTCGGGATCGTCAGGACAGCCACGGTTTGCGGCAAGCATGCTCTGGATAACGGCCGTGGTAGTGACGATCGGCAGCCCGACGACCAGCAGCCCGAGCGCAACGGGAAAGAACCAGCGGGGCATGGCGAACTGAGCCGAGATCATGTCGATGGCTTGCAGCACCGCCCAGGAAGCCACGACGTAGACGCCCAGAACACGAACCAGACGCGCGGAACGCACCCGTTTGAATAGGGTCTTCAAGTCCAAAGCGATCATCTTCTATGATGCCAGGCCGCGCCCGAACAAGGGAAAGCCCTTCGGGCCAGCAGGTTGGGGCGGCAGGCCCGGCGTTAAACGCCGGATATATCACTTGGACACACCCGACGTGGTTATTGGTTGCCTTCGGCCATCGAATCGGGCCCCGGGGCCCGGTCGAGCGCCGATTTGAGCTTCTGATCTCATAAACGCCTGGAGGCCACCGCGGGTTCTCGGCCGGCTATCGTCCACCCTCTCGCGACGGTCGAGGCGTCCGTTGCATCCTCTGGTAGGGAAGAGGGGACTAGTAACATTATCCATGGAGGCGAAATGTCGATCTCGATGCGTTTCTTTGCGCTAACATCCATAACTTTCATCACATGCATCTCGTCGCTGAATGCGCAGGAGCGGGTCCCGACGGTGGTGTTATCAGAACCGGAGGCCGCGCTGGGCGAACCGTTCAGCGATGTGAGGGGCGTTCGCGAGTTGAGCGACGGTACAGTGATGGTATCCGACATGCTGGAACGGGCTCTTCGCCGAGTGGACTTCGCGAACGGCAGCTTCGAGGAGATAGGGCGAACGGGTCAGGGTCCGGGCGAGTACCAGATGCCGGGCGAGCTGCTACCGTTGCCGGGCGACTCATCGCTTCTCGTCGACTTCGGAAACATGCGCGTCACCGTCGTTGGGCCCGACGGAAAGCTGGGAGATTCGGATCCGCTAATGCGGCCCGACGGTCTGTTCGTGATGCCGCGCGGCATCGATGTGAGCGGCCGCATCTACATCGAGATGTCGAACTTCCAGCTTGGGCAGGGTCGGGAGATTCCCGATTCCTTTGCGATAGCACGCATCGATCGCGCGACGGGCGCCGTCGACACTGTGGGCTATTTGCCACGACCTGAAGCAGGGCGAGTACAGAGCATGGGTGGAGGTGGCGCCTCGTTCACCGGGGCCGGGCTATCCCCTTTCCAAGCGATGGATGCTTGGGCCACGGCGCCTAACGGCAGCATCGCAGTGGCGCGCCACGCTGACTACCACCTGGAGTGGGTGTTTGCCGATGGCGAGCCGGTCGTGGGTCCTACGGTCGATTACCGGCCTGTCAACATCACACGAGAAGACAAGGAGGCATGGGCCAGCAGGATGTCCGGCGGTACGGTGACCGCAATATCCACCAGCGGCGGTGGCGGACGATCGATGAGCATGCCGCGTCCGGACATCGACGAGATCGACTTCCCGGAATACAAGCCGGCTTTTCCGCGCGGCGCGGTGAGCGTAACGCCGGAAGGCGAAGCGTGGGTGCAGCGTCACGCCGCGCACGGCGAGCCGGAGACTTACGACGTGTTCGATGCGTCGGGTCGCCGCATAGAACAAGTAGTACTGGCGGCGGGAAGGGAACTTGTCGGCTTCGGGCACGGCACGCTGTACGCCGTCTACGTCGATGACGACGACCTGCAATGGCTGGAGCGCTATCGCCGTTAACCCGTTCCAACCCTACGCGCGCTAGCGCGATCTAAATGGGTGAAGGACCCATGGGCGCCCGAAAAGTAGAAGGACGGCTCTTGAGATTTCCGCCTAGGATCGATTTCAGGGCTGCTGTTGGATTTTCGATAGTGGCGGTGTGGCTAAGCTGCGGTGAGAATCAGGGCTCGACTGCCCGCGAGGCTGCGCCGCCGCTCTCATCTATTCCGGGGCACCCGGCTCTCGAAACCCTCGACTTCCGCGCTATCGCGCTCGCCTGGGTCGATGACCAAACCGTCGCGGTACTGGATCGCGACGACCAGCAGATCGTCTACCTCGATCTCGATGATGGCAGCCAGCGCCGCGCCGCGAACAAGGGCGGCGGTCCCGGCGAACTGGAGAACGCGCTCATGTTGCTGGGCGACGGATTGGGCGGCCTGGTCGTCGGCGACATGAAGCAGAACCGCGTGAGTCAGTTCGATGCGACGCTTTCATTCGTGCGCTCGGCGCAGGTCCCGGGGCTGCTGATCGCGATCGTCGACTGGGATGGCGAGTTGGTCACGGCGATCTGGATGCAGTTCGAGATGGGCGATCCGCCGTCCTTCGTGCCGACGGCCGGCATCGTCGATCTCGATGCCGGCGAAGGGTGGGCGCTGTTCTCGCTCTACTCCGACGGCGGTCTCGCTCGACCTGAGTCGGAGAACCCCTTTTCGCCTCCGTTCATCTCCGCGGTGATGGATGCGACCGGCCGGCTGTTGGCCGTGCAATCGACTGAGTATCGGATCGTCGCATTCGATGACGCAGGAGCGGTTCAGGAGAGCTTCGGCCGTTCGGAGTTGGGCGCAGATTATCTCTCGGATGAAGAGCGAGCGGCCCAACGGCAGCGGTTGGCCGACGCCAGCCGGCGCGGGACGCCGCCACCGGGAATGCGTGATCGCATGGAGGATGCGCTGGAGGCGCCGCGGCCTTTCTTCGGGCCGGGCGCGTTTGCGCTTGATTCGGTGGGGCGGCTTTGGGTGATCACGTCGCGGGAGACCGAAGGCTCGACTGAGGTCGATGTGTTTGGTGAGGGCGGGGAATTTTTGGGGACGGTTCTGGTACGTGATCGGGTGCGAGCGCTGGCGTTTGATGGTGATAGACTGGCGGCGCTGGTGGATCGGATGGCTGCGGACGTGGAAGGGATTGGCGGAATAGATTTGTATCGTATCGACTAGGACTAAGACTAGGATTGGACTAGGACTATGACTGAGACTGGGAATTCAGTGGCTGGGTCCTTAGTTATAGTTCTAGTCGTAGTCCAATCGTAGTCCTAGTCACGACGGCCCCGACTCACACTTCGTCATAGCGAAAACAGCTCACCACGTGATCATTCACCATCCCCACCGCCTGCATGAAGGCGTAGCAGATCGTCGGGCCGACGAACTTGAAGCCGCGCTTCAGCAGGTCCTTACTCATCGCTTCCGACTCGGGCGTCCTGGCGGGTAGCTGTTTCAGGGAACGAAATGCGTTCTTCTTTGGCGTGTCGCCGACGAAGCGCCAGATGTACGCATCGAAGTTGCCGAACTCTTCCTGTACCTCGAGAAAGGCTTTCGCGTTCTGGATGGCCGCGGCGACCTTGAGCTTGTTGCGGACGATTCCGGGGTCGGCGAGCAGCGTCGCGGTCTTGCGCTCACCGTAACGTGCGATCTTCGTTGCATCCCAACCGTCGAACGCCTTGCGGTAGGTTTCCCGCTTCTTGAGTATCGTCTCCCAGCTGAGCCCGGCCTGGGCGCCCTCGAGGTTGAGCATCTCGAAGAGCTGGCGGTCGTCGTGGACGGATATACCCCATTCCTCGTCGTGGTACACTATTGATAATTCAGTTGTAGCCCATTCGCAGCGGCTCATAACAAATAATAGACGAGTCGACCAGTAGACGAGTGGACGAGAGTCGGCGTGACCGAAATGGTAACTCGGGACAGTCGGATCGGCTACTGATCAACCAATGCTCAGTATCTCGTCTACTCGTCTACTCGCCTACTAGTCTACTCGCCAACGGCTACCGATCCCCCTACCATGGGCTTATCTTATTCGGCTCAACCGCCCTAGCACGACACAGACGCAGACCGGGAGAAAGCAGAAATGGGGCTGTTTGACGGAAAGACGGCCTTGATATTTGGCGTGGCGAACGACCGCTCCATCGCCTGGGGCATCGCCCGAGCGTTGCACGCGGAGGGGTGCCAGGTCGCCTTCAGCTATGGGGCGCCGGCGCTGGAGAAGCGTGTGCGGCCGCTGGCGGAGAGCGTGGGGTCCGACTTCTTCGAGCTGTGTGATGTGACCGACGACACCGCGATCCAGAGGACTTTCGCCAAAGTGAAGGAACGCTACGGCACCATCGATGCGCTGGTGCACTCCATCGCTTTCGCCGACCGCCGCGATCTGCAGGGCCGTTTCGTCGATACGAGCCGTGACGGCTTCAAGATGGCGCTCGACATCAGCGCCTTCTCGCTGGTGGCGCTGACCCGGGCCGCCGAGCCGCTGATGCCCAACGGCGGTTCCGTCCTCACGCTCACCTACTACGGCGCGGTGAAGGTGGCGCCCCAGTACAATGTCATGGGGGTCGCCAAGGCGGCCCTGGAGTCGTGCGTTCGCTACCTGGCCTCCGACCTGGGGCCGCAGGGCATCCGTGTGAACGCCATCTCGGCGGGGCCGATCAAGACGCTGGCGGCGGCCGGCGTCGGCGGCTTCAAGAAGATCCTCACCTACTCTGAGCAGGTGTCGCCGCTGCGTACTCTGGTAAGGACAGAGGACGTGGGGAACACCGCCGCCTGGCTGCTCTCCGACTGGAGTCGCGGCGTCACCGGCGAGGTGGTTTACGTCGACGCCGGCTGGAACATCATGGGCCTCACCGTGCCCATCGATCAGTTGATGGCGGTGAAGACGGTAAAGAAAGAGGAGTAGACTGCGGTGGTCGTGACAGAGACCATCGAGCTCAAGACCCGCGGCGATGCCGAGATGATCGATATCACGGGTGACGTCGCCGCCACCGTCAAAGACTGCGGTGTCAACTCCGGCACCGTCACCATCTTCTGCCCCGGCTCCACCAGCGCCGTCACCACGATCGAGTACGAGTCCGGCGCCCTCTCCGACCTGGAACGGACTTTCGATGAGATCGCCCCGGTCGACCGGGACTACGCCCACAACCTCCGCTGGGGCGACGGCAACGGTCACTCCCACGTCCGCGCCGCCATGCTGGGTCCCTCGCTCACCATCCCCTTCGTCGACGGCGCCCTGCTGCTGGGTACCTGGCAGCAAATCACCTACATCGATTTCGACAACCGCCCCCGCTCGCGCCGGTTGATTCTCCAGATACTCGGCGAGTAGATTGGACTGAAGCCCCAGCAGTTGCAGTTGGAGGGAAGTATCATGAAGCGCGCATCGGCTGTTTTGGCTGCCGCTGCAGTTCTTGCGGCGGTATGGGCCTGCGGCGACCCCACCTTTTCCGATCCAAGCGTCCTGGTCATGTCCACATCCGTCGAGCCGGATTCGGCGTTTCCGGGCGACATGATGTGGATAACGGTGACCGCGAAGAACCCAACCCAGCGCGTGTTGGGTTTTGAGTACTCCACGTGCTACGGAGGGCTGGGCTATTCCGTCGCTAGGGCGGACGGCGACAGGGTCGGTGGCACTGGCACGCTCTGCTACTATCCAGGCGGCTCCGGGCCCCAAACGCGGGTTTTGATACTCGGCCCCGGCGAG
>JBDHHX010000204.1:0-6637 GCA_039589155.1 Gemmatimonadota bacterium
AGGCGCGCGGCGTCCCGCCAGTTCTGTCATATGTCGGAACTCCCCGCGCCGGACCCCCCCGGGAATAGTGTCTCTAGAAGTATGAGCCGATGAAGATACCGTCCGTCGCAAAGCGGCCAAGAGACAGGGAGAAGGAAGGGTTTCTCCTCCCGGTCGCCATGTTCTCCCTGCTGCTCATGGCCGTGGCAGCCTTCACCATGGTGGTCATGTCGCAGGACGAGTGGTACGCCTCCCGGGCGATGCGGGAGTCGGCGCTCGCCTTTTATGCTGCCGAGGCCGGCCTCAACGAGGTGCGGGCCGGCATCGACGACACCCTGTTCACCGGGCTGGAGCCGTTCGGGACGCGGACGCTGGGCTGGCGGCAGTTGGCCGGCGGCAGCCGCTACCAGGCGACAATCCAGCGTTGGGATACCAGCGGGATCCAGAACGTCTACACGGTGACTGTGGATGGCCGCAGCCCGGCGGGTGCCCGGAAGACGCTGAACGTGGCGCTGACCGGCCTTCCCGCGAGCCGCTACCGGCTAGGCAAGTGCTGCGACGCGGCGCTAACGATCCGGGGTGCGGTGAGCCTGGACGATGGCGCGCGGGTCGATGGGCGCGACATGGTCCCGACGGGCTGGGAGGACGAGTGCCCGGAGCCTGGGGAAGACAAGCCCGGACTCTTGATGGCCGACACGACCCATCTCAGCAATCCTGGGGGAATGATCAACGGCGATCCTCCGGTGGCCGAGGACAGCGACCTGAACGATTCGGCGTTCGAAGACTTTGGCGCCATCACCTGGGACTCGATCCGGGGCCTGGCCACCCACGTGATCGACGGGAACCCGCAGAAGAGGTTCGACGGCGTGATCGCGCCGCGCTACAACTTCGACGGCACCTGCAACACCAACCACCCGTTGAATTGGGGCTCGCCCGATCCGGACGACGCGTGCTTCGGCTACTTCCCGATCATACTGATCAAGGGCGAGGTGGAGGTACACAACGGCTACGGACAGGCCGTGGTGATCGTCGATTGGGACGAGACAAAGCCGCCGGGCACGAAGGGCGGCGAGTTCGAGTTGGAGACCGACTTCACCTTCAACGGGCTCATCCTCGGCAAGGGCTGTATCGAGATCCAGAAGGGGGCCGACTTCATGGGCGCCGTCTTCGTCGACGCCAACTACCGGCACGAGGACCTGTGCGGCGGCGACTCCGACTACGACATGAACGACAACAAGCCCACGATCCAATGGAGCCAGTGCGTCGTGGACCGGGCCATAGAGGGCGCCGGGCTGGACCGTTACGCCGAGAGCGACGCCTTGTCGCCTCAGCCCATCGGCACGAGGTCGTTCGGCGAGGGCTACTAGCCGAGCCGGCCGCGGCGAACCGAAGACGGGGCGGATCCGGGACATAAAGTCTCGGGCTCGCCCCGCGATGCATCGGCACCTCCCCATGCTCCGGTGTCCATCGAGCGCAGTATCCATGGCGATATCTCGGATTCTTCAACTACCGCTTTCCGGTGCCTTGACGGGCATAAAGGTTGCGTGGAGATTGGGGGCTCGGCCTGAGAAATAGCAGTCTCGACTTCGACGTCAGGAAGCGATGAGCGATCGGTCGCTGCCCGCCCAGCCGCCTCCGCCGGAGCGACGTGACCAGGCGGTGGATGAGCTCTGCGAGCACTTCGCCGCCGGCCACATCGAGCTGGATACGCTGGAAGAGCGGCTGTCGGCGGTCGAGACGGCGACGAGCGAAGCCGAGCTGGTGAAGCTCGTCAACGACCTGCCGGCGCTCCCGACCGTAGCCGGTGCGTCGGTTCCAGTGCCGGCCCAGGCGGCGGAGGTCTCGGCCGCTGCGGTGACGCCGCGCGGGCGTGGGTGGGCGCTGGCAGTGTTGGGCGGTAGCTCGCGGAAGGGCGAGTGGACGCCGCCGCGGAAGCTGCACGCCGTCGCCGTGATGGGCGGCGTCGAGCTGGACTTCCGCGATGCGCAGCTGGCGGCGGGCGAGACGCACGTCACCGCGGTGGCGGTGATGGGCGGAATCGAGATCGTCGTACCGCCCGGGCTGCCGGTGACGGTGCGGGGTCTGGGGATACTGGGTGCGGTGGACCAGGTCGAGCAGGCAGCGGGAGAAGCGGGCCCAAACACCCCACATCTCAAGATTACGGCACTCGCCTGCATGGGTGGAGTGGATGTGAAGACGCAAGCAGGTAGCGAGACGAAGCGTATCGGTTCCAAGCGAAACGAGAAAGAAACATGAAGATCGGAGTTCCCAAGGAGATAGTAGCGGGCGAGCGTCGCGTCGCCCTGGTGCCAAAGGAAGTGGCGAAGCTGGTCGAAGGCGGAAAGAACGTCCAGGTCGAGGCGGGCGCCGGAGAAACGTCGTTCTTCTCGGATGAGGCCTACAAGGAAGCCGGCGCGACCGTGGTGAACGGTGCGCAGGCGGCCTACGACGCCGACGTCGTCTTCAAAGTCCGCAAGCCCGAGCTGTCCGAGGTGGACCTGATGAAAGCGGGCACGGTGCTGATCGGTTTCCTCGAGCCGCTGACCAGCCCCGAGTTGGCAAAGAAGATGGCGGAGCGTAAGGTCAGCGCCTTCGCGATGGAGACGGTGCCGCGGATCAGCCGGGCGCAGAAGATGGACGCTCTCTCCTCGCAAGCCAACATCGCCGGCTACAAGGCGGCGCTCATCGCCGCCGATACGCTGCCGAAGTTCTTCCCCATGTCGATGACCGCAGCCGGAATGATTCCACCGGCGAAAGCGGTGATCCTGGGCGTCGGCGTGGCCGGCCTGCAGGCGATCGCCACCTGCCGGCGACTGGGCGCTTCGGTAGAAGCCTACGACATCCGGCCGGCGACGCGGGAAGAGGTGCAGAGCCTGGGCGCCAAGTTCATCGACATCGAGCTGGACGAAGGCGAGCTGGAGGACGCCGGCGGCTACGGCAAAGAGGTATCGGAAGCGTCGGCGAAGAAGCAGCAGGAAGTGGTGGCCGATCACGTGAAGGCGGCGGACATCGTGATCACCACGGCCGCGGTCCCCGGCAAGAAGGCACCGATCCTGGTCGAGGAGGATGCGGTGAAGGGGATGAAAGAGGGCTCGGTGCTGGTCGACCTGGCGGCCGAGTTCGGCGGCAATTGCCCGCTGACCGAGTTCGGCAAGACGGTGGTGAAGCACGGCGTGACGATCCACGGGCCGGCCGACCTGGTGAGCCAGATGCCGGTGGACGCGAGCACGCTCTACGCTCGCAACGTGACGACGCTGTTCAACGATATGGTCAAGGAAGGCGAGCTGAACCTGGACTTCGAGGACGAAGTCATCAGCGGCAGCTGCATCACGCACAACGGAGAAGTGGTCAACGAGCGCGTCAAGGCGCAGCTGTGAGGTAAGTCAAATGCCTGAAGCACTACTCAACAATCTGTACATCCTGATTCTGGCGATGTTCACGGGGTTCGAGGTCATCACCAAGGTGCCGCCGCTCTTGCACACGCCGCTGATGTCGGGGTCGAACGCGATCTCGGGCATCTCGGTGGTCGGCGCGCTGATCATCACGGCGGCCGCGGCAGGCGACCAGTTGATCCTGACCCTCGGCGTGATCGCCGTGGCGATGGGGATGATCAACGTGGCGGGCGGGTTCCTGGTGACCGACCGCATGCTGGAGATGTTCAAGAAGAAGCCGGACGCCGGCGGCAAGTAGCCAGGCTGCCGTGACTCAGAGATTCTGAAGTTTGAGGAAAACGTTTAGGATAGCGGACTTTCGATCATGGATTTCTTTACAGTAGCGAATCTGAGCTATCTGGTATCAGCAGCCCTGTTCATCTTCGGGTTGAAACGGCTGCAGTCACCACAGACGGCCAGGTCGGGTAACATAATGGCGGCGGTCGGTATGGCGATCGCCATCATCGTGACACTGCTGGAGACCGAATTCGCCAATTGGCAGGCGGTTCTCATCGGCGGCGTGATTGGCGCGCTGATCGGGTCGGTTTCTGCGCGGGCCGTGCAGATGACCAACATGCCGCAGATGGTCGGGATCTTCAACGGCTTCGGCGGCGGCGCCTCGGCGCTCGTGGCGGTCTCCGAGTTCCTGCGCCTTTTGGGTCAGGGCGAGCTGATGACTGCCGACGCCGGCGTGAGCATCATGCTGGGCACGCTGATCGGCGGCGTCACCTTCTCGGGCAGCATGATCGCCTTCGTCAAGCTGCAGGGGCTGATGACCGGCGCGCCGGTGACCTGGCCGCTGCAGAAGAGCACGAATGCTTTGCTGCTCGTCGCCATTACGGCCATCAGCGCCTACGTGATCTGGTGGGAGCCGACCAACGTGACGCTCTACCTGGTGATCATCGGGCTGGCGCTGGTGCTGGGCATCACGTCGGTGATTCCGATCGGCGGCGCCGACATGCCGGTGGTTATCTCGCTGCTGAACTCGTATTCGGGCCTCGCCGCGGCCGCCGCAGGATTCGTGGTGGACAACCGCGTGTTGATCATCAGCGGCTCGCTGGTCGGCGCCTCGGGTCTGATCCTGACCAACATCATGTGCGTCGGGATGAACCGCTCGCTGGCCAACGTGCTGTTCGGCGCGGTGGGTACCGAGGACGTGGGCGTGGGCGGCAGCGTGGGCGCCGGCGAGCATGCGGGAACGGTGAGGGACGTCTCGGCGGAAGAGGCGTCGATGATCCTGGCTTACGCCAACTCGGTGATCTTCGTTCCCGGCTACGGCATGGCGGTGGCGCAGGCTCAGCACGCGGTACGCGAGCTGGCCGATGTGCTGAAAGACCGTGGTGTAGACGTGAAGTACGCGATCCACCCGGTGGCGGGACGAATGCCCGGGCACATGAACGTGTTGCTGGCCGAGGCGAACGTGCCCTACGACGAGCTGTTCGACATGGACGACATCAACCACGCGTTCAAGACCACCACGGTGGCCGTGGTGATCGGCGCCAACGACGTGGTGAACCCGGCGGCGCGGCACGACACGACCAGCCCGCTCTACGGGATGCCGATCCTCGATGTGGACGATGCCGAACATATCATAGTGCTGAAGCGCTCGATGCGGGCCGGGTTCGCCGGGGTCGAGAACGAGCTGTTCTTCCACCCGAAGACGATGATGCTGTTCGGCGACGCGAAGGACTCGGTGACGGGGATGACGACCGGGGCGAAAAGCGCATAGAGGCGGTGCGGTGGTGGGTGGTGCGGTGGTAGGGTAGTAAGCGGTAAGCGGTAAACAGTGAGCGGTAGGCGGATCGACGGTGATCCGCCTGCCGCCTTTTATTGTGCTCCTGCAGGAGTGGAGGGGGGTGGGTTGACGGAGGGGTTAGCCGGGGTATGTTAACGGCGTAAACTGAACAGTGTTAACCCTCGGAGGTGGTGGTTATGACGCCGAAAGTATCGGATCCGGTGAGGGCGTCGGAGACGGAAGCGGCGATTCTCGAGGCGGCGCGGGATCTGCTGGCGGAGGGCGGTCTGGAGGCGGTGTCGATGCGGAGCGTGGCGGCGCGAGTGGGCCTCTCGGCGACGGCGATCTACAACTACTTCGAGAACAAGGGTGACCTGGTGCGGCGGGTGGTGCACCAGGGATTCGATCGGTTTACGGGCTACCTTAAGGAGGCGGTGACGGACCTTCCGATGGGTTCGCGGGAGCGTTTGCGGGCGCACGGCCGGGCCTACCTTCGCTTCGCGACGGAGAACCCGGAGTACTTCCGGGTGATCTTCGCGGCGCACGGCGATCCTGAGGAGCTGGACACGCTGCCAGGTGGCGGAGGCTACCCGATGTTCCGCAAGGCAGTGGTGGAGGCGATGGAGGCGGGTACGATCCGCGAGGCCGATCCCGACATGGTGGTGGTTTACCTGTGGACGTTGGTGCACGGGCTGGTAACGCTGCAGCTGGCGTTCGAGCCCGACGCCCGCTGTCCGCATAGCGGCGAGCGCTTGAGCGGGTTGGAGCTGTTCGAGCGTTTCGCCGATTTCGTCTATTTGGGGCTGGGGCCGGAGGGTAAAAAAGTAGGCGAAACGGCGGATGCGGCGGTCTCGTAATTCAAGTAGACGAGTGGACTAGTAGACGAGTGGACGAGAGCCATGAAAACGTTGCGAGGAGAGTCATCGTGTTGACGATAGCAAGATGGCGGGCCCGTGGGTTGGCAGCGGTAATAGGTGTGTTGCTGGCGGCTGCGAGCGCATCAGCGCAGGCGGTCGGCGAATCCTACTCGCTGCGCGACGCGATCCTGGTGGCCCTGAAGAACAACAGGGATCTGGAGAACGCGCAGCTGGGATTGGAGACAGCGAACCAGCAGGTCCGCGAGGCGTGGGGCAGCGTGCTGCCGACAATCGACGCAACGGTGGGCTACACGCGGAACTTGCGAGTCCAGGAGGCGTTCCTCCCGGCGATAATTTTCGACCCCAACGCGGGCCCGGACGACCTGATCCCGGTCAAGTTCGGGGCCGACAACGCCTGGTCGGCGGCGCTGGTCGTGGTTCAGCCGCTGTTCGACGCCGGCGCCTTCGTCGGCGTGGGTACGGCGGGTCGCTTCAAGTCGCTGCAGGAAGAAGTGGTGCGTGGCCAGGCGCAGACGACGGCGTCGCGGGTTCGTCGCGCCTACTACCTGGCGCTGCTGGCGAAGGAAGACCTGCGGCTGGTCGAGGAGAGCATCAGGCGTCAGGAAGAGACGCTG